>NZ_JBLFJW010000014.1:0-120137 GCF_047713085.1 Pantoea sp. sgz302252 | reverse complement strand
GGGAGAGCAGCTGTGTTTAAAGTCAACCGGTGGCAGCTAACCTGCCACCCATTTTGCATTATCTCTCAGCATTGCGTTCAGGATTGTCACCAGTTTCCTCACACATGCCGTCATCGCGACTTTAAACGCTTTCCCTTTCGCTCTCAGTCTCTCAAAGAACGCCTTTATCACCGGGTTGTGACGCACCGCTGACAGCGTCGCCATATACAGCGCTGCCCTCACTGCACTTCGACCGCCCCAGATACATCGCTTTCCTTTCATCTTTCCGCTGTCATGCGCGTACGGACACACGCCCACCAGTGCACTGATTTTTCGACGGCTCAGTTGCCCCAGCTCCGGCAGCATCGACAACAGTACCGCCATCGTTGTCTTCCCTATTCCCTTGACCTCTTCCAGTAACTTCACTTTCTCCCGCCACAGCGGCATGACCCGTATCTGCCTGTCTATGTCGTCATCCGTGCCTTTTATCTCTCCGTTGAGCCAGTCTATGTGCCGCCTGATGCCCATCCGGATAAGCTCATCATCGCAGGTACCATAGCGGTTTTGCTCCATTGTCCGGTTATCCACTAACTGGCGGCGACGTGCCACCATCATGGCCAGGCGCTGAGTCTGCTCATCCGGTGCTGGCCGGATATCCGGCTCCATCCGGCGGCCGAACTCGCAGATGACTCGCGCATCATTCGGGTCTGTTTTGTACAGCGTCCCGAGGGCCCGGGCGAAGTTTTTAACCTGTCTGGGGTTCACAACAGCAACCGGGACACCCGCGAGTTCAAGGGTGACAGCCAGCAGGTTGTGGTAGCGACTGGTGGCTTCCATCACGACAAGTTTGATGTTCAGCGGCGTCAGTTGCGCAAGAAGTTGCTGATGTCCGGCAGGCGTGTTTTCCAGATGCAGGAACTGGCCTGACGGGCTGATAAATACGTCAAAAGTCTCTTTGGCGATATCGACGCCGACGAAAGAATATTCGGTCATTTTCATGTCTCCCGGCCTTGTAAGATACGGGCTGGCATCGGCCGCCCTGGCAGCTGTTCGGGTTTACAGGAAAGCTGATGTCACGCCAGAAGCTCTCCCGCGGGCTTACAGGCCCAGAGGGTGGACAGGCTGTGACATCAGGTCAAACACAGTGACAGTGTACCCGCCTGATGACGGGTAACTGAAGTGACTTTAAACATACAAGGGTTAGGGAGAGGGGTGTTTGCTAGCCGCCCAAATAAGCGCTACGCACAGCCTCGTTAGCCAGCAGCGCATCGCCGGTATCTTCCAGCACCACGTGGCCGTTTTCCAGCACGTAGCCGCGGTCGGCAAGCTTCAGCGCCTGGTTGGCGTTCTGCTCGACGAGGAAGATGGTCATCCCTTCTTTGCGCAGCTGTTCGATGGTGTCGAAAATCTGCTGAATGATGATCGGTGCCAGGCCCAGCGACGGTTCATCAAGCAGTAACAGACGTGGTTGGCTCATCAGCGCGCGCCCAATTGCCAGCATCTGTTGCTCACCACCGGACATCGTCCCCGCACGCTGAATACGACGCTCCCACAGGCGTGGGAACAGCTCGTAGACCCACTTGATGCGTTCCTGATACTGGCTGCGATCGGCAAAGAAACCGCCCATCGCCAGGTTTTCTTCCACCGTCATGCGGGAGAAAACGCGACGGCCTTCCGGCACAATCGCCACGGCTTCACGCATGATTTTTGCGGTCTGCCAGTCGGTAATGTCTTTGCCATCAAAGGTCACGCGGCCACTGCTTGCTCGCGGGTCGCCGCACAGCGTGCCGAGCAGCGTGGTTTTGCCCGCGCCGTTGGCACCAATCAGGGTGACGATTTCCCCCTGATTGATATGCAGGCTGACATCGTGCAGCGCCTGAATCTTGCCGTAGTGGGCACTTACCTTGTCAAAAGACAACATCACTTTTTCCATCTTATGCCTCACCAAGGTATGCGCGGATCACGTCCGGGTTGTTGCGGATCTCTTCCGGCGTGCCGTTTGCCAGCGGCGTGCCCTGATTCACGACATAGATGCGGTCGGAAATCCCCATCACCAGCTTCATGTCATGTTCAATCAACAGGATGGTGGTGTTGTGATGGCTACGCAGCTCGGCAATCAGTTCATCAAGCTCTTTGGTCTCTTTCGGGTTTAGCCCTGCTGCGGGTTCATCCAGCATCAGGATTTCCGGCTGGGTCACCATGCAGCGAGCGATTTCCAGACGACGCTGGTCACCGTACGCCAGGTTGCTCGCCTGGCGGTTCGCATGCTGAAGCAGGCCAATACGTTCAAGCCAGGTGGCGGCCCTGTCCAGCGCTTCACTTTGCGCTTTACGGAACGACGGGGTTTTCAGCAGGCCAGAGAACACGCCGGTTTTCAGCTGCTGATGTTGCGCCACCAGCAGGTTTTCAATTACCGTCATTTCACGGAACAGGCGCACGTGCTGGAAAGTACGCACTACGCCCATCTGGGCAATCTGCTGGCCCGGCATCCCTTCGAGATGCTTATCACGCAGCATGATGCTGCCGCCCGTCGGTTTGTAGAACCCCGTCAGGCAGTTGAACACCGTGGTTTTCCCGGCGCCGTTCGGGCCAATCAGCGAGACGATTTCCTGAGGATGCAGTTCAAGATTGACGTTATTGACCGCCAGCAGGCCGCCAAAGCGCATCATCAGGCCGTTAACAGATAACAATGGCTGGCTCATGCCTGCTCTCCTTTGGTCTGTCCGTTTTTCAGTTTCAAATGCGGACGGGTCATCGGCAGCAGCCCTTGCGGACGCCAGATCATCATCAGAACCATCAGAGCACCCAGCATCAACATGCTGTATTCATTGAAATCACGCATCAGTTCGCGAGAAACCACCAGCAGAATGGCCGCCAGAATGACCGCAAACTGCGAGCCCATCCCGCCGAGCACCACTATCGCCAGCACAAACGCCGATTCGGCGAAGGTGAAAGATTCCGGGCTGACAAAGCCCTGACGTGCGGCGAACAGCGTTCCGGCGAAGCCTGCAAACGCGGCGCTGATGGTAAAGGCCGTCAGTTTGATGCGAGTTGGGCTCAGGCCCAAAGAACGGCAGGCAATTTCATCTTCACGCAGCGCTTCCCAGGCACGGCCCAGCGGCATGCGCAGCAGACGGTTGATCACAAACAGCGTCAGCACGACCAGCAGCAACGCAACCAGGTAGAGGAAAATCACTCGGTCGTTGGGGTCATATTTCACGTGGAAGAAATTGCTGAAGGTGTCCCAACCGCCTTCACGCGCAGTACGGCTAAACTCCAGGCCGAACAGCGTTGGTTTCGGGATCTGGCTAATGCCGTTCGGGCCACCGGTGATTTCGGTGTTGTTGAGCAGCAGAATACGCACAATTTCCCCGAAGCCGAGGGTCACAATCGCCAGATAGTCACCGCGCAGGCGTAACACCGGGAAGCCGAGCAGGAAACCAGCGGCCGCAGAAACCAAACCGGCTAACGGCAGACACGTCCAGAAACCGAGCCCGTAATAATGGTTCAGCAACGCAAAGGTGTACGCGCCAATCGCATAGAAGCCGCCATAACCCAGCACCAGAAGGCCAGACAAGCCCACAACAACGTTCAGGCCGAGACCCAGAATGATGTAGATCATCGTCAGCGTGGCGATATCGATGGTGCCGCGAGACACCATAAACGGCCATGCCACAGCGATAACCAGCAGCGCAATCAGGAACAGCTTTTGTTTAACGGTCGACCCGTCAATCGCAGGCAGAACAAACTTCGGCCCGCTGAGACTTTTCATGCCCTTCTGAAAGGCAGGACGCAGCATCTGGAAGAAGAAGACCACGGCGGTGCCGATAAAAATCCACTGCCAGCGGATATCCGCGGCGGTATCGACCACCAGTTTAGTGCCGCTCAGTTCCAGCTGAACGCCCATAAAAACGGCCGCCAGCACGAAGAACATGGCGGCAGAGAGCAGCGCCATCGCAAAATGCATCGGTTTCATACTTTCTCTACCTCCGGACGGCCCAGGATCCCGGTCGGCATCACCAGCAGCACCACGATCAGCAGCGCGAACGACACCACATCTTTGTACTCCGTACTCAGGTAAGCAGAGGAAAGTGCTTCAGCGACGCCCAGAATCAGGCCGCCGATCATGGCACCTGGAATACTGCCGATGCCGCCAAGAACCGCTGCGGTAAAGGCTTTCATCCCGGCCATAAAGCCGATGTAAGGGTTGATTACGCCGTAGAACTGACCGAGCAGCACGCCCGCCACCGCCGCCATTGCCGCGCCAATCATAAAGGTCAGCGCAATCACGCGGTCAGTGTTGATGCCGAGCAGGCTCGCCATCTTCAGGTCTTCCGCACACGCACGGCACGCACGGCCCATGCGGGAATAACGGATGAACAGCGTTAGCGCCAGCATCGCAACAAACGTCACAATCCAGATAACGAGCTGCATGGTGGTGATGCTGGCGGAGAAGTTATCGCTGGCTCCCACAATCCATTGGCCGTTGAACAAGCTCGGCAGCGCGATGTCGCGCGAGCCTTCGGTCAGGCTGACGTAGTTTTGCAGGAAAATGGACATGCCGATGGCGGAGATCAACGCAATCAAACGCTTGGAGCTGCGAACCGGGCGATAGGCCACGCGCTCAATACTCCAGCCGTAGGCGCTGGCAATCACAATCGCGCCAACAAACCCGGCGGCGACCAGCAGCCAGCTGGTGTCGATGCCCATCATCATCAGTGCGGCGATGATCATGAACGACACGTAGCTGCCAATCATGTAGACCTCGCCGTGGGCGAAGTTGATCATCCCGATGATGCCGTACACCATGGTGTAGCCGATGGCGATCAGTGCATAGGTGCTTCCCAGCGTCACGCCGTTAAACATCTGCTGCAGAAAATAAAGGAACTGCTCTGACATAAAGTAACCTTTCTTATAACCGCCCGGCAGGTTAGCGGGCGGGGGATCTTATTATTTGGCGACGGTGGACGAGCCGTCCGCATGCCATTGGAAGACACCAAACTCAAATCCCTTCAGATCGCCTTTTTCATCCCAGTTCAGCGGCCCAATCACGGTTTTAGCCCCGTTAGCTTTCAAATCTTTAATTAACGCCAGCGGATCTTCGCTGCCGGTACGATCCATAGCGGTCGCCAGAGACTGTACGGCGGCATAGGTGATCCACACGTAAGGACCGCTCGGATCTTTCTTCTCGGCTTTCAGCGCATCAACAATACCTTTGTTGGCCGGATCCTGGTCATAACGTTTAGGCATTGTCACCAGCATGCCCTCGCCCGCTTTGCCCGCGATGTTGGACAGCGAAGCGTTACCCACACCTTCTGGCCCCATGAATTGGGTTTTCAGGCCAACAGAACGCGCCTGACGCAGGATCTGACCCATTTCAGGGTAGTAACCACCGTAGTAAACGAAGTCGATATTTTCTTTCTGCTGACGAGCGACCAGCGCGGAGAAGTCTTTTTCACCGGCAGTGATGCCGTCAAAGAACACGACGTTGGCACCCGCTTTCTTCAGGTTGTCCTGAACGGAACGCGCCAGACCTTCACCATACTGCTGTTTGTCATGAATGATTGCGATGCGCTGTGGCTTCACTTTATCCAGAATGTATTTCGCCGCGGTTGGCCCCTGAGAGGAGTCCAGGCCCGCAGTACGCATGATGTACTGGTAGCCACGCTGGGTCAGCTCTGGGTTGGTCGCGCCCGGGGTGATCATCAGAATGCCTTCATCTTCATAGATGTCAGACGCGGGCTGAGTCGAAGAGGAGCACAGGTGGCCGATAACGTATTTGATGCCATCGTTAACCACTTTGTTCGCCACCGCGACAGCCTGTTTCGGGTCACAGGCATCGTCATATTCCACCGCAACCAGTTTGTCGCCTTTGATGCCGCCGTTGGCGTTGATGTCTTTGATAGCCTGACGCGCGCCGTTAAATTCCATGTCGCCCCACTGTGCGACCGGGCCAGACATCGCGCCAATCACCGCGACTTTAATGTCTTTTGCCAATACCGAATGCGACATCGCCAGTGCCACCATGCCCGCAATCAGTGTTTTTGCATTCCGTTTCATCGTTCCATCCCCGCTCGTGATGTAATTTGTATTTCCCCGTCATTCTTCAAGCCACAGGTGCGTTGGCTGCACTCCCTCACCCCAGTCACTTACTTAAGTAAGCTCCTGGGGACTCACTCCCTTGCCGCCTTCCTGTGACTCGAATTATTTAGGGTAAAAAATTTGTATTTATCTGGTTAAAAAGCATTCTGTACTTTTAATGCACAACGCTATTTTTGCCAGTCTCTTTAATGGTTTAGCGATGTTTTTGCCAAAAACCTGACTAAAATCTCTATTTTTCAGTCGATTAAGCAAAGATAATATTCTGTATTCAGGTAGAGTTAAACAAAAAAAACCGCCATTTTCAGCATAAAATAAGGGTACAAAGGACCGAATAAATCACTACCTTTCAGGTTAAAATTCTGCCTGTTTTTCGATCCCTAACGCATTGCACTGCTAGCGAATGACGGAGGAACCGAATCCCCTGTCATTCAGCATAAAAATAGAAATCGGCGAACCGAGAAATTCGATAAACTCGGGGAAAACTTTTTAACGGATAGCTTCACATGAAACTGACGATCATCAGGCTGACAACGCTCAGCGAACAGGACATTATCGATCTCGGCAAGATCTGGCCGGAATACAGTGCGGCTTCTCTGCAAATGGATGAAGAGCACCGAATTTACGCAGCGCGTTTTAACGAAAGACTGCTGGGCGCTGTGCGAGTGACAATTAAAGGCGATCAGGGTGCGCTGGATTCACTGCGCATTCGCGAAATCACACGCCGACGCGGCGTGGGCCACTATCTCGTCGAAGAAGTGCTGCGTAATAATGCGGAGATAACCAGCTGGTGGATAGCGGATGTCGGGGTCGAAGACAGAAGCGCGATGAATGGGTTTATGCAGGCGTTAGGCTTTACTGCTCGTGAGAATGGGTGGGAGAAGCGTTAGTCCTGAACTCGCCCCTCTCCCCGGCCCTCTCCCGAAAGGGAGAGGGAGAAAACCAAACCGGCTCCGAACAGTCCCCTCTCCCTGTGGGAGAGGGTTAGGGAGAGGGGTCAACACTAAATTTTCATTTATTTAGCGTCAGTCGCCGTGCCAATTCCCAGCCCTTAAATAGCCAGTTCCCCCCAATATAAAGCACGTATTCCTCTTTCCGGTTTCAAACACCAGAGTTATTTTTACCTAAATTTAATTTAACCAATGGGAATTATTCATGGAAAATATGACTTACGATACTTTATATGATGACCATTATGGAATACATTATAATTTTACTTCCCCCTTAAACGACGACATTTTCTTTTCTCTCATACCTGAAAAAAACATCCCTGAGACGTACTCCCCTATCATTGATGAAGAAAATGGATTGTGCATAGGTTATCTCAATCATGATCTGTCAGGCCTGTATGATGTTTATGATTACAATGGTCAGTATGTTACACGGATGGAACTGCCGTTAGAGCATCCGTGGCTAGACCCTTTAGATTTTATTTTTGCTGGAGCCTTAATCTATAAAGCTTTCCGATTTGGCTTGTTCTCATTCAAGGCATTAACTCAACGAGGATTGTTTATTGAGTTTGAATCCTTACTTGGAGACAGCATCATGAATATTCTCCGGGGAAGAATCAAATTTGGATTGTCTCCGGAAACATTGAAATTCACCCCCAAAGCTGCAGAACACATGAAAGAACCCGCCAGATACGTCCCCGTCTACCTTCAAGAAAAGGCACTTCGCTATGGAAGAAGAATGCCGGACCGGCTTCGTCAATCAGACCTAAAAACGATGCGCTATGAAATAGGTATTCGTCGCTCAAGGTTTAATAAAAGTTTAGAAAGCTACGAGAATAAAGATTATACTTTTGAAGTTATTGTCAATGAGAGAACCTGGACTATCACACATTTTGCATACAAATCATTGAGGTAAATAATGTGTTGCAGATTATTCATAATGAAATCACTTTAGCAATAACACCTTACGAGAAACTGATCAACACACCCGAAAAAGGGTTTTATCACGAATGGCTAAATTCGTATGTCGAGTTCAGTTCCAGAGGAATAAGTCTGAACACCAAATGGGATTGTTATGTCGGTGAGCTTGAGGAATTCCATGCCCAATTAATAAAACTCCGCGACAATAACATTGAAGACGAAATCATCTTTAGCCCGATGGACGGAATGATTACGCTGGCAGTGGGTAAAAACATTCAGCCAGACGAGCGCTATTATTTAAAATTCAAACTATCAACTGAAGTTCACTCTGATATTTATGTTGAGGGCACTATCGGAATGGATCAAACCTATATCCATGAATTTATTCAGGGCGTTTATCAGTTGATCCGTTACTGACTCTCCGGCCCTCTCCGAAAGGTTAGGAAGAAAACCAAACCGGCTCTGAACAGTCCCCTCTCCCTGTGGGAGAGGGTTAGGGAGAGGGGTCAACACTACACTTTCATTTATTTAGCGTCAGTCGCCGTGCCGTTCGCATGCCAGGTAAACACGCCGAACTCAAAGCCTTTCAGATCGCCTTTCTTATCCCAGGTCAGCGGGCCCATTACGGTATCGACTTTGTTGGCTTTCAGCCATTCCGCAATTTTCGCCGGATCGTCGCTCTGGTTCAGACCAGCAGACAGGGACTGCAGTGCCGCATAGGTGGTCCACACGAATGCACCGCTTGGATCTTGTTTCTTCGCCTTGATCGCATCCACGACTGGTTTGTTCGCAGGAACCTGATCGTAGTTCTTCGGCTTAGTCACCAGCAGGCCTTCAGCAGAATCGCCTGCAATGTTAGACAGAGACACGTTCGCCACGCCTTCTGGGCCCATGAACTGGGTTTTCAGACCGGCAGCACGAGCCTGACGCAGGATCTGGCCCATTTCAGGGTGGTAGCCACCGTAGTAAACGAAGTCGATATTTTCTTTCTTCAGGCGCGCCACCAGCGTGGAGAAATCTTTCTCGCCTGCGGTGATGCCGTCAAAGAACACCACGTTTGCTTTGCCTTTCAGCGCATCCTGGACGGAGCGAGCCAGGCCTTCGCCGTACTGCTGTTTGTCGTGCACAATCGCGATGCGCTTTGGCTTCACGGTGTTCAGAATATATTTTGCAGCGGTTGGGCCCTGGTCAGAATCGAGGCCGGTGGTGCGCAGGATCAGGTTATACCCACGCGCGGTCAGCTCTGGTGCCGTTGCCGCTGGGGTGATCATCAGAATACCTTCGTCTTCATAGATATCAGACGCAGGCTGAGTGGAAGAGGAGCACAGGTGGCCGATAACGTACTTGATGCCATCGTTAACCACTTTGTTCGCCACTGCTACAGCTTGTTTCGGGTCGCAGGCATCGTCATATTTTACGATAGTGAGTTTTTCGCCTTTGATCCCGCCTTTAGCATTAATATCAGCAACAGCCTGTTCAGCCCCAGTGAACTCCTGATCGCCATACTGCGCTACCGGGCCGGACATGGCGCCAACAACGGCAACTTTAATATCCGCCTGTGCCATGGTGCTGAATGCCAAGGCCATACATCCTGCCAGCAACGCTTTACCCTTCATTTTCATCCTGAGATTCCCCATTGTGATGGTGATTGATTTTGTTGTGATGTTGTTATGTGGCGCTTTATTTCATTATTCGGTCTGCCGCACGCGCTTTTACAGCATACTCTGCTAAAACATACCCGATTTTTTCTCTTTTGGAACCAGAAATTTGAGGGTTATGTAACAGAATCGTGACAAAAAAAGGCGCTCCGAAGAGCGCCGAGCCATTAGCGGCTGAGGGAGTGTCGAATAATGTCCAGCGCCTTACGGAACTGCGCTTCAGGAATGGTGAGAGGGTAAAGGAAACGGATCACGTTGCCGTACACGCCGCAGCTCAGCAGCAGCAGGCCTTCTTTCATCGCCTTCTCCTGCACCTGTTTGGTGAATTCAGGCGACGGCGCGCCGGTCTGCGGATCGTTAAACTCAACAGCCACCATAGAACCTTGCGCACGAACGTCAACGATGTAAGGACAATCGGCTTTGGCATTGTTCAGCACTTCAACCAGGTGGTGGCCCAGTTCAGAAGCGCGTGAGCACAATTTTTCTTCGTCAATGATATCCAGCACTGCATGAGCGGATGCCACAGCCAGTGGGTTACCGGCATAAGTTCCGCCTAAACCACCCGGCGCAGGCGCGTCCATCACGTCCGCACGGCCCGCCACCGCTGAAAGCGGCATGCCGCCTGCCAGGCTTTTCGCCATGGTCATCAGGTCTGGCTTAACGTCGTAGTGTTCCATCGCAAACAGTTTGCCGGTACGGGCGAAACCGGTCTGCACTTCGTCGGCAATCAGCAGAATGCCGTGGGTATCGCACAGTTTACGCAGGCCCTGCATAAAATCAGCCGGAGCCACGTTGAAGCCGCCTTCACCTTGCACAGGCTCAAGGATGATGGCCGCAACCTGATCCGGCGCGATATCCGCTTTGAAAATACGATCCAGACTTTTCAGTGCATCTTCAGTGGTCACACCATGCGCGGCGTTAGGATACTGACCGTGATAAACAGAACCCGGGAACGGGCCAAAACCGATTTTGTACGGTGCCACTTTGCCGGTCAGCGCCATGGTCATAAAAGTACGGCCGTGGAAACCACCGCCAAAAGTGATAAGCCCTGGACGCCTGGTGTAAGCACGCGCGATTTTCACGGCGTTCTCAACCGCTTCCGCACCCGTAGAGAAGAAAGCAGTTTTCGCCGGGCCATTCACTGGCACGCGAGCGTTGATGCGTTCTGCCAGCGACACATAGCTTTCGTAAGGCACGATTTGGTAGGCCGTGTGGGTGAATGCCTGAAGCTGTTTTTCAATCGCCGCTACAATTTTCGGATGGCGATGGCCGGTGTTCAGCACCGCAATCCCCGCAGCGAAGTCGATAACTTCATTGCCTTCAACATCCCACAGCGTCGCGTTCTCTGCTTTTTCGGCGTAGAAGCCACACATGACGCCAATTCCACGCGGTGTCGCCTGCAAACGGCGCTGATTCAGTTCATTGTTTTTCATCGACCTTACCCCATCACAGATTCGTTTGTGTTAACAACTTTGAAACATGTGATAGTTTTACTGCCTGAGCGGTCCTATAATCGAGTACCAGTTTTGAATAATTGAGGGATCCAATTGCGTTCTTTAGTGTGCGATCTCCTGCAACTGCGTCTGGATGAACAGCCCGACGATAAATTGCACCGGAAGCTGTATAACGCCGTCCGCCTGTCGATCCTCGACGGCAGCCTGCCGCCACAAAGCCGTTTGCCCCCTTCCCGCGATCTGGCAAGCCAACTGAAGTTGTCACGCAATACGGTGCTGACCGTGTACGAACAATTGCTGGCAGAGGGCTATATCGTTTCCCGCTCCGGTAGCGGCACCTTTGTCGCCCAGACGGTACCCGATGCGCTGCTTTTTGCGACGGGTACACAGGAAGATCCCGGTAGCGATGTGCGCAGCATTAGCTTTTCAGAACGTGGTCAGGCATTGCTGGCGCACAGCAGCGCCAGCCCTCGCCAGTGGGGCGCATTCCTTCCCGGCGTGCCTGACGTGAACGAGTTCCCTCATGTGCTTTTACGTAAAATCCACACCCGAGTGAGTCGCAAACCACAGGCGGTGCAGCTTTCTTACAGCCCTTCCGGCGGCAGCCAGGCGCTGCAACAGGCATTAATGGAGTATTTACGCGTGGCGCGATCGGTGCGCTGCACGCCAGATCAAATCCTGGTCACCGAAGGCATTCATCAGGCCATCGATTTAGTTTCGAGGATGCTCTGTAACCCAGGCGATAGCGCGTGGATTGAAGAACCCGCCTATTGGGGCATTCGTAACGTGCTGCAGATGAACGGCGTACAGCTGCAGGCGGTGGATGTCGACCTCAGCGGCATGAACCCGCCAGAACCCGGTAACACGCCGCCAAGGCTGATTTTCGTCACGCCTTCGCATCAATACCCGCTGGGTTGCGTGATGAGCCTCGAGCGCCGTCAGCGCCTGCTTGCGCTCGCACGTCAGACCGGAAGCTGGATTGTGGAAGATGATTACGACAGTGAGTTTCGCTTCTCCGGCCAGCCGATCCCAGCCCTGCAAGGCCTGGTGGAAGATGCGCCGGTGATTTACATCGGCACGTTCAGCAAGACGATGTGGCCGGGGATGCGCCTCGGTTACGTGGTGCTTCCCCGCCCCTTAGCGCAGTCGTTGCGCATCGCTCATACCGAGCTGTATCGCAGCGGGCGTCTGCTCGATCAGGAAACACTGGCGCTGTTTATCCGCGAAGGGCATTACACCGCGCATATTCGCCGGATGCGCCTGCTGTATGCTCGTCGTCGCCAGAAACTCGCCGGGCTTATCACGGATTATCTGGGCAAAGAGGCTCTCAGCGAATTTAACGATAATGCAGGGCTGCATCTGGTGCTGAAACTGGATGCGGAGTGTGACGATGTGGCGCTAGCGAAAAAAGCCAATGAGAAGGGTGTGCTGGTGCGTCCGCTTTCACGTTACTACCTGAATAAAGCCACACAGCGTGGTCTGTTAATGGGCTTTGCGGCGATGCGTGAGGAAGAAATGGAGGGCGCTTTTAAGGTGTTGGTGGGGTGTATAAAAAACGAAAGCCCGAGGGAATAAACCTTCGGGCTTCTCTTTGGCGTCGGGTGGCGGCTTCGCCTGACCCGACCTACGCGTTGCATTGCTTTTGTAGGCCGGGTAAACGAAGTGCCACCCGGCAAAAAAACAATGTTTAGGCCTCAATCGCCATACGCAGTTTTTTCATCGCGTTCTTTTCGAGCTGACGGACACGTTCGGCGGACACGCCATAACGATCGGCCAGTTCCTGCAGCGTGGACTTGTTGTCTTCGTCCAGCCAGCGGGCGCGGATAATGTCCTGACTGCGTTCGTCCAGACCTTCCATCGCATGCGTCAATTTGTTGGCAGCCTGCTCTTCCCAGTTATCGTCCTCGATGCCATCGGCAAAGTTAGACGTTTTATCCTGCAGATAGAGCACAGGTGCGACGGATTGGCTTTCGGAATCATCATCAGACGACATATCAAATGCCATGTCCTGTGCGGACATTCGTGATTCCATTTCACGCACGTCTTTGCTGGTCACGCCCAGCTCACGTGCCACCATTTCGACTTCGTCCTGATTAAACCAGCCCAGACGCTGCTTGGTTTTACGCAGGTTAAAGAACAACTTACGCTGTGCTTTGGTGGTCGCGACTTTCACGATACGCCAGTTACGCAGAACGTATTCATGAATCTCAGCCTTGATCCAGTGCACGGCAAACGACACCAGACGCACACCCACTTCAGGGTTGAAGCGGCGCACGGCTTTCATCAGGCCGATGTTACCTTCCTGAATCAGGTCTGCCTGCGGCAGGCCGTAGCCCGAGTAGTTACGAGCAACATGAACGACAAAGCGCAGGTGAGACAGGATCAGCGTCTTAGCTGCTTCCAGATCGCCCTGGTAATGCAGCTTTTCCGCCAGCGCCCGTTCTTCATCAGCCGTCAACATCGGCCATGCGTTTGCCGCCCGGATGTAGGAATCCAGGTTGCCAACAGGGGCTAAAGCTAAAGTTTGCATATCTTTGGTCATTCAAATCCTCTCAATTCTTTCTCTTCTGCTGCTTCGTCCCTCTAAGAGGCAACAAGCATGCCAGAAATTTTGAGCAACGAGGTTAGCATTCACTTCTTTTATCAGACAGTGATGTTATCCACAAGTTCCATGCAACGCCGTGAATAGATTACGCACAAAATGTGACACCACGCTGATGATACTGGGGAACAGGGAAAGCGGATGGGTTTTTGAAACTCTCCCTGCGAACAGGAACATTTACAGCAGGGAGAGAGTATATCAGAAATTTATTACTCTGGCGTAAAGTGGCGTAAATGTTGAACTGTCGCCAGCCAGGCGGCTACCCAGCCGATCATCGAGCAGACAATCAGCATCAGCAGGCACTCATCGAAACCTAAGCCACTGAGTTCAAACTGAGTACCAAACACCTTCGCCACTTCCGTCACCGCCGAAGACAAACGCAGTACCAGAATTTCAGACAGGATCAGCGACAGAAACGCCCCTGAGAATCCTAATAAAGCTCCACCGTACAGGAACGGACGCAGGATGAAACCATCTGTCGCGCCAATCAGTTTCTGCACGTTAATGGTGTCACGCCGTGCGAAGATACTCAGACGCACGCTGTTGCCGATAACGAGGAACACCGCCGCTATCATCAACACGCCGATCATCGCCGACACGCGTCCCACCAGCCCGGTGATAGAAGCCAGGCGCGCAAACCAGCTATCGTCCATACGCACTTCGTCCACACCCTGAATGCGCGACACCCGGTCACGCAGGCTGTTGAGCGAATCAGTTCCCTGGAAATCCAGCTTAGGAATAACCACCGCAACGGCTGGCAGCGGGTTTTCTTCCAGCATGTCGAGCGCACCGCCAAAGCCGGACCAGTTGCGGAATTCGCCCAGCGCTTCGTCACGTGAGAGATAATTCACCTTATCCACGCCCTGCTCGGCCTGAAGCTGCCCCACCACTTTTGCGGCGGCATCATCATCAAGCGTTTTTTCCAGATAGACCGTGATTTGCGGCGACGGGTAATACTGCGACGCTGCGGCATTCACGTTCTTGTAAACCATGTAGCACACGCTAGGCAGCGTCAGGGAGATAGCGATCACCATCACCGTCAGGAACGTCGCAATCGGTTTGCTTTTTAAGTCCTGCAACGCGCCGTGGAAGGCGTAACGCACCTGCTCGTTGAACACGTTGGTTTTGCGTGAGTTCGGTTTTGGCGAGGATTTTGCGCGTTTTGGCACATTGCCGCCGCGGTTACCGCCGCCGCTCGCCGAGTTACGCAGCCGATCAAAGCGGTTGCCGAACTGGCGAATCTGATTCATCGCTTCGCGTTTATTCACCGTAGCCTCCGTGCAAATGCCCGTCACTGAGGGTTAGCATGCGGTACGAACGGCTGGAGATAAGCCCCAGGTCGTGCGTCGCCATCAGCACCGTTACCCCCACGCGGTTGAACTCTTCAAACAGGCGCAGGATGCCTTCCGACAGCGCCTCATCAAGGTTACCGGTCGGTTCGTCCGCCAGCAGTACCGCCGGTTTGTTCACCACCGCACGAGCAATGCCCACGCGCTGCTGTTCACCGCCGGAGAGCTGAATCGGGAGGTTTTTCGCTTTGTCGAGCAGCCCGACCTTATCCAGCGCCGCCGACACGCGACGACGGATGTCATCCCCGCTGGCGCCCGCGATGATCAGCGGGATAGCCACGTTATCGTAAACGGTCCGGTCCATCAGCAGATGGTGATCCTGGAAAATCATGCCAATCTGACGACGCAGAAACGGCACTTCCCGGTTTTTCAGGCGACTAATGTCATGCCCGCTAAACCAGATTTTCCCGGTACTTGGACGCTCGATACCGCAGATAAGCTTCAGCAGGGTACTTTTCCCTGCCCCGGAATGGCCGGTCAGAAAGGCCATCTCACCCGGCTGCAGCTGGAAGTTAATCCCCTGCAGCGCTTGTCTCCCACCGAGATAGGCTTTGCTGACTTGTTCAAAGCGAATCATTGTTAATCCTCTCGGGCAAAAAGTGCCTCAATAAAATCGTCCGATTTGAAGGGACGCAAGTCTTCGATACGTTCGCCAACGCCAATGTAGCGGATCGGAATGCCAAACTGATCGGCCACCGAGAAGATAACGCCACCCTTGGCGGTCCCGTCCAGTTTAGTCAAGGTAATGCCGGTCAGCCCAACGGCTTCATGGAACAGCTTCGCCTGGCTGATGGCGTTCTGCCCGGTGCTGGCATCAATTGTCAGCATGATTTCGTGCGGCGCTTCTTCGTCCAGTTTTTTCATCACGCGGACGATTTTCTTCAGTTCTTCCATCAGGTGCGATTTGTTCTGCAAACGCCCTGCGGTATCGGCAATCAGCACATCCACGTTGCGCGCTTTCGCGGCCTGAATGGCATCGAAAATCACGGAAGCGGAATCTGCGCCAGTGTGCTGAGCAATCACCGGAATGTCGTTGCGCTGGCCCCAAACCTGAAGCTGCTCAACGGCTGCCGCACGGAAGGTATCGCCCGCCGCCAGCATCACGGATTTGCCCTGCTGCTCAAACTGACGCGCCAGCTTGCCAATGGTCGTGGTTTTACCCACCCCGTTGACGCCAACCATCAGGATAACAAACGGGGTTTTGCCTTCAATATTAAGCGGTTCATCCACTTTTGCGAGGATTTCGCTCATCTCATCTTTCAGCAGCCCGTACAGCGCTTCTGCATCGCGCAATTGCTTACGGCTCGCGCCTTCGGTCAGATTAGCGATAATTTTGCGCGTCGTTTCGACGCCCACGTCGGCAATCAGCAGCTGTTCTTCCAGCTCTTCAAACAGATCATCATCGATTTTCTTGCCGCGGAACAAGCTGATAAATCCGGAACCAAGATTTTCTTTTGTTTTCAGCAGGCTGCGCTTAAGACGAACGAAGAAACTTTCTTTCGTCGGCTTCTCTTGCTCCTGGAGTGGCGCTTCCACGGCAGCGTCTTCTGGCTCATCAAGAACCTGTTCTTCTGCTTCTGCCGCAGCCAATGCCTGAGCTTCCAGCTCTTCGTCGGTCAGTTCGTCGTCTTCGGCAATCTCTTCCTCAGCCACAGGCTGATGCGCTACAACGACTTCTTCTGCGACAGGCTCCGGCTCGATAACCGGCTGAGGTTTTTCGCTTTCGATGATCTCTTCGGTCACGTCGACCACGTCATCGGCGAACGCTTCAGTCTCTTCTTTGCTGTGTGCGGACGTGTCTGCTTCAGGCTCAGCAATCTGCTCCACAACCTCTTCAACAGCAGGCTCGACGGGCGTTTGCTCAACGTCTGTCCGTTGCTGTTCGGCTTCCTGCTGCGGCTGTTCCTGTTCTTTCTGTCCAAAACCCAGCCAGGAGAAAAAGCCTTTCTTTTTGTTTTTTGCCATCGGCGACCACACTCTTCGCTGTTGACTCCCGGCACCGCGTCACCGCTATGTACATGGAAGCTAAAAAAATGATGAAATAGTCTATCACTTTACTTAACGCGCATCACCGCCCTGGAAGAGTAATCCAGCACTGAGCTGAAGAACGCTATGAAAAAACCAAATCACAACGGCAGCGGTCAGATCCGCATTATAGGCGGGCAATGGCGAGGCCGTAAGCTCCCGGTGCCCGACAGCCCTGGCCTGCGCCCAACCACAGACCGCGTGCGTGAGACGCTATTTAACTGGCTTGCCCCGCATATGGTCGACGCGCGTTGCCTGGATTGTTTCGCTGGCAGCGGCGCTTTAGGGCTTGAAGCGCTATCCCGTTATGCCGGAAGCACCACCCTGCTGGAGATGGAGCGTCACGTCGCGCAACAGTTACAAAAAAACCTCGCCACGCTGAAAGCCAGCCATGCGCAGGTGGTTAACACTAACACGTTAACCTTCCTCGCCCAGCCTGGCACGCCGCATGACGTGGTATTTATTGACCCGCCGTTCCGTAAAGGCTTGCTGGAAGAAACGTTAAGTTTGTTGGAAAAAAATGGCTGGCTGGCAGACGACGCGCTGATTTACGTCGAAAGCGAAGTGGAAAATGGCCTGCCGCCCGTCCCCGCGCACTGGGATTTACACCGCGAGAAAGTGGCCGGTCAGGTGGCTTATCGTCTTTATCATCGTGAAGCACAAGGAGAACACAATGCTGCTTAATCTGGGCCGCCTGCTGATGCTTTGCGTCTGGGCCTTTCTGGTGCTGAATCTGGTGCACCCTTTCCCACGCCCGCTGAATATTTTCGTCAACGTGGCGCTGATTTTTATGGTGCTGATGCACGGCATGCAAATGGCGCTGCTGAAATCCACGATGCCAAAAGATGGCCCGCAGATGACTCGCGGCGAGCAAATCCGCATCTTCCTGTTTGGGGTGTTTGAATTGATCGCCTGGCAGAAGAAGTTAACGCCGAAGAAGAAGTGATTTATTGCCGGATGGCTCGATTGCCGGGTGGCGCTGACGCTTACCCGGCCTACGTCTTATTCAGGCACGAACTCAACGAACTGCGAGCCCTTGTAACTCAAGGTGCCTTTATCGCCGACGGTTATCTGGTGATATTCTTTTTCTTCCACGCGGAAGGTCACTTCCAGCCCGCCCGTTTGCGGCCTGAAACTCACTTCATAGCGCATATCACTGCCCGCAGGGGTCACAATTTGCTGGCGAGAACGCCGGTCGTTAATCACTTTCTCGCGTTTGTTGCTCACCACCACCTGCTTTTGCAGCAAAGGCGCGGCCTGGTTATCCATCTTTTCACGACGCTGCTGCACGAAGCGAAACGAGGCTGCAATCACGATAATCGCCACCACAACCACAAAAAAGAGCGGCATCTTACTCATTGAACTATCCCATCAGATTTGGCGGAAATCAGGATACCTTGCCTTCACTGCCATTGCCATCTGCCTGCTGGCACCACTACACTGAAACCAGAGAGTGCTTATTAGACAATACAAGGATTTACTATGCTTTGGTCTTTCATTGCAGTCTGTTTGTCCGGCTGGTTGTATGTGGATGCATCTTATCGTGGGCCCGTCTGGCAACGCTGGGTGTTCAAACCTGTCACCCTGATTTTGCTCCTGCTGCTTGCCTGGCAAGCGCCGATGTTCAACGCCATCAGTTATCTGGTGCTCGCGGGCCTTTGTGCTTCGCTGATTGGGGATGCACTCACGCTGCTTTCGCGTGAACGGCTGCTGTATGCCATCGGCGCTTTTTTCCTGTCTCATTTGCTCTATACCATCTGGTTTGCCAGCCAGATGACGCTGTCGTTTTTCTGGCCGCTGCCGTTGGTGCTGCTGGTGATTGGCGCGGTGTTGATTGCCGTTATCTGGTCGCGCCTTGAAGAGCTACGCCTGCCCGTTTGCACCTTCATCGCCATGACGCTGGTGATGGTGTGGCTGGCGGGTGAGCTGTGGTTCTTCCGCCCTGTCGATACTGCGCTTTCCGGCTTCCTGGGTGCAACGCTGCTGCTGATCAGCGATATCGTCTGGCTGGGCAGTCACTACCGCCGCCGCTTCCGTGCCGACAGCGCTCTGGCGTCCGCCTGCTACTTCGCCGGGCACTTCCTGATCGTCCGCGCCCTGTATCTTTAAAAGCCCTTGACTCTGGAGTCGACTCCAGAGTGTATCCTTCGGTTAATGAGAAAATTATCATTAACCGGAGGGTGCCATGGCGTCACCAGAATCTGACCACAAAAACGTCCCGCAATTTTCCACCCTGCGCTTCGCACCTGCTGCTGCTGAGAAAGAAACCTGCTGCTGCGATGCTGACTGCACGGATAATACTGCGCCAGTGGAAGACACAACCGGCAACCGCTTTAGCTGGAATGTCAGCGGCATGGACTGTGCCGCCTGCGCGCGAAAAGTCGAAAACGCCGCCCGTCAGGTTGCTGGCGTCAATCACGTCCAGGTGATGTTTGCCACCGAGAAACTGGTGGTCACAGCCAACGCCAACGTACGCCCTCAAATTGAAAAAGCAGTCAGTGCGCTCGGCTACAGCCTGCAAAGCGAAGATTCGCCGCAGGAAGCGGCAACGCCAGCCTGGCGGGAAAATCTGCCGCTGATAGCGCTTATGGTGATGATGGCAGTCAGTTGGGGGCTGGAACAACTGAACCATCCGGCCGGGCAACTGGCGTTTATTGTCACCACCCTGGTCGGGCTATTCCCGATTGCCCGTCAGGCGTTACGCCTGATAAAAAACGGCAGCTGGTTCGCCATTGAAACCCTGATGAGCGTTGCCGCCCTCGGCGCGCTGTTTATCGGGGCTACCGCTGAAGCAGCCATGGTGCTGCTGCTGTTTCTGATTGGTGAACGCCTTGAAGGCTGGGCCGCAAGCCGCGCGCGTAAAGGCGTCAGCGCGTTGATGGCCCTGAAACCCGAAACGGCGGTGCGCTTGCGTAACGGCGAACGAGAAACTGTCGCCCAGCGTGATTTGCGCCCTGGCGATGTCATTGAAGTTGCCGCAGGCGGGCGCTTGCCAGCCGACGGCACGCTGATTTCGCCTTTCGCCAGCTTTGATGAAAGCGCGTTGACCGGTGAATCCGTTCCCGTGGAGCGTAATGCAGGCGAAAAAGTTGCGGCAGGCGCCACCAGCGTTGACCGTCTGGTGCAGTTGACCGTTGTCTCTGAACCCGGAGACAGCGCCATCGACCGCATCCTGCGCCTGATTGAAGAAGCCGACGAACGCCGAGCCCCCATTGAGCGCTTCATCGACCGCTTCAGCCGAATTTATACCCCGGCGATCATGCTCGTCGCCCTGCTCGTCGCCATTGTCCCGCCTCTGTTCTTTGCAGCCGAATGGATGCCGTGGATCTACAAAGGCCTGACGCTGCTGCTGATTGGCTGCCCTTGTGCACTGGTGATTTCCACGCCTGCAGCGATCACCTCGGGTCTGGCGGCGGCAGCGCGTCGTGGTGCGTTGATTAAAGGCGGTGCGGCACTTGAACAACTTGGACGTGTTCGCCAGATTGCCTTTGATAAAACAGGCACCCTCACCGTCGGCAAACCGAAAGTGACGTCAATAGTGGCGACAGGTGCTGTTGATGAGGATGCGTTGCTTGCCCTCGCAGCCGCCGTTGAACAAGGGTCGAGCCACCCATTGGCACAGGCCATTTTGGCCGAAGCGCAGGCTCGTGGGTTGACGATAGCACAAGCCAGTCATCAAAGAGCATTGGCTGGCTCAGGCATTGAGGCTGAAGTGGAAGGCCAGCGCGTGCTGATTTGCGCCGCAGGAAAATTCAACGCGACTGGTTTTGAAGAACAAATCCAGCAATTAGAAAGCGCCGGGCAAACGGTGGTGCTGGTTGTACGCAACGAAGCGCTGCTGGGGATTATCGCCCTGCGCGATACCTTGCGGGAAGACGCACGAGAAGCCGTTGCGGCCCTGCATCAGCTTGGCGTACAAGGCGTGATCCTGACGGGTGATAACCCGCGAGCAGCCGCAGTTATCGCTAAAGAATTGGATCTGGACTATCGGGCAAGTTTGCTGCCGGAAGACAAAGTGAAGGAAGTCAGCAAGCTGAATGCCAGTGAACCGCTGGCGATGGTCGGCGACGGCATCAACGATGCACCCGCCATGAAAGCCGCCACCATCGGCATTGCAATGGGCAGCGGAACCGACGTGGCACTGGAAACCGCCGATGCCGCCCTGACAGGCAACCGCCTGACCGGCCTGGCGCAAATGATTGCCCTCGCCCGCGCCACGCACGCCAACATCCGGCAGAACATCGCCATCGCGTTAGGGCTGAAAGGGATTTTCCTCGTCACCACGCTGCTCGGCATCACCGGCCTGTGGCTGGCCGTGCTGGCCGACACAGGCGCAACGGTGTTAGTGACGGCGAATGCTTTGCGGTTATTACGACGGAAATAAGTTCTTCACGACCGGGCAAGCCAAAGTGCCGCCCGGCCGTGTAAAACTACATCCCCAATACGTGAGGTAGCCAGAGCGAAATCGCCGGGATGTAAGTCACCATTCCCAGCACCAGCAACAACATGCCGTAAAAGGGCAGCATGGCGCGAACCACAGTTTCTATCTTCTGCTTGCTGACCGCACTCGCCACAAACAGCACTGATCCTACCGGTGGTGTTATCAGGCCGATCCCAAGGTTCACCATCATGATCATGCCGAAATGCACCGGATCAATGCCCAGCGAATTGGTGACGGGCAATAATACTGGCGTAAGGATCAGGATGATGGGTGCCATATCCATCAGGGTGCCAATCAGCAGCAGCATGACGTTCAGGTACATCAGGATCACGTATTTGTTGCTTGAGAGCGACGTGAAGAATTCAGTGATGCGAACCGGCAACTGCATATAGGTCATCACCGCGCCAAAGGCGGCGGCAAAACCAATCAGGATCATCACGATACTGACCGTTTTCACCGTGCGGTACATCAGTTTTGGCAGTTCACTCCACCGGTAATCCCGGTAGATAAACATGGTCACGAAGAACGCCCACAGGCAGGCTACTGCCGCAGATTCCGTGGCGGTGAAAATACCGGAAAGGATCCCGCCCAGAATGATAACCACCGTCATCAGCCCCCACAGCGCGTCCACGAAGATTTTCACCGCCTGTTTAAACGGGATCACTTCGCCTTTCGGGTAGCCCCGCTTGTGGGCAAAGCCAAGGCACATCACCATCAGGCATACGCCTAACAGCAATCCTGGCAATACCCCCGCGATGAACAGTGTGGCAATCGACACCGTACCGCCTGCCGCAAGGGAATAAATCACCGAGTTGTGGCTGGGTGGAATAAGTATCGCCTGCACCGACCCGCTTGCCGTCACCGCCGCCGCATATTCCCGTGGATAGCCTTTCTTCTCCATCTCCGGGATCATCACGCTACCGATTGAAGCGGTGTCCGCCACTGAAGAGCCTGAGATAGCACCGAAGAATGTGGAAGCCACAATATTCACCAGCGACAGCCCGCCGCGAATAAAGCCGACGAACAGGTAAGCAAAATTGACCAGCCTTCTGGCAATACCGCCTTCGGCCATAATGGCCCCGGCCAGAATAAAGAACGGGATCGCCAGCAGCGTGAATTTATTCACCCCGCTGGTTATCTGAATCATCAGTGCTTCAAGCGGTAAATCAATCCACAGTGCCCCAGCCACGGCGCTTAACCCCACAGCAAAAGCTACCGGCATGCCGAGAGCCAGTAAAATGGCTAGGGTAAACAGTAAGATAAATGCGTCCATCAGAAAGTCCTCAGCCGTGGTTACCGATAAGCACGACCGGACGATTCTCCTGGGAACCGTACAGCAGACGCTCGATCACAAACAGAATCAGGACTGCCGATCCCACAGGCAACGGCAGGTACGTTTCACCAGACGTGAGCAGCGGAAACTCGGCAACGGGTTGCTCCCAGAGATCCGCACACAGCCAGGCGCTGTACCAGAACATGATCCCGGTTATCAGCAGCATTAAGAGATCAACCAGCCGCGCAGCGACTTTCTGCAACGCGGCAGGTAAACGATCGGTCAGCATGTTCACCGCAATGTGCGCCCCCGCCCGGTACCCCACCGCCGCACCGATAAACGTAAACGTCACCATGCAGATAATCGCCACCGGCTCAGGCCAGGATTCCCCTCGGTTCAGCACATAGCGAGAGAAAATCCCAATCGGGATAACCACCGTCATCATCAACAGCGCCGCACCTGCTACCCACATCGCCAGCATGTACACCTTGTCCATCAGTCGACAAAATTGCTCAGACATATGTCCTCCGTCAGGCAGGAATTACTGAACGTCGGCGATGGCTTTCATCAGATCCTGGTGCTTCTCGCCATAGGCTTTGCGCACCGGTTCTGTCGCCTGCACAAAATAAGCTTTATCGATGGTATGGAACTGCACGCCACCTGCTTTCATTTTCTCCAGCGCTTGCTGGTTGTAGGCATTCCACAGTTCACGCTGTTCCATTTGTGCTTCACGAGCCAGGGTCAGGATTTTTTGCTGTTGGTCTGCGTTCAGCTTGTCCCATTTCACTTTGGAATAGAGCAGCATTTCCGGGGTGATGAAGTGGCCGCTGAGGGTGTAGTTTTTCGCCACCGGCATATAGTTATGCGCGATAAAGGTCGGTGGATTGTTCTCCGCGCCGTCAATGACCCCGGTTTGCATGCCGCTGTAAACTTCACTTACGCCCATCGCCACGGCGTTTGCGCCCATGTCTTTGAGGGTATCGATGGCCACCGGGCTGCCCTGTACGCGGATTTTCATCCCCTTCAGATCTTCCGGTTTCACCACCGGCTGTTTGGTGATGAGGTTACGCGTGCCGGAGTCCATCCAGCCGAGAAACACCAGCTTTGATTTCGGGTTGTTGGTGAGCTTGTCACCAATCTGTTTGCCAATATCACCGTCGATCACCTTATGCATATGATCTTCATCGCGGAACACATACGGCAATGTGAAAGCCTCTACGTCAGGCAGGATCGCCGCCACCGGAGCCATCGACACACGGATCATGTCGATCGCCCCCATTTGCGCCTGCTCAATCATTTGTTTTTCATCACCCAGCACGCCGCCCGGAAAGACTTTGATTTCCAGGTCGCCATGGGTTTGCTGCTTGAGCTTTTCGCCCATATGCTGCACTGCGACCACGTTCGGATACCCTTCCGGGTGAACATCAGCGGCACGGATGGTTTGCGCGCAAACCAGGGAAGAGAAGCAGAGCGTGGCGCTGGACAGGCATAAGGCGGCCACAAATGGCTTTACGGTCATTTTCATCGGTCGTCTCCAGAGGAATTAGTAAAACGCTGTTTTATTTTTGCGTTTAAAAAGTAGCCTGGAGAGAACAATGGGACGGTGAGAGGGGTCACAAAAGAAACAATAATGAAACGACAGTTTAACGATTTGATAACGATAGTTCAGGGCAGATCACAGAATCTGCCCTCACGTACTCAGTGGTTTTTACGAATCAAATACTGATAAGGCAGGCTGTCGGTTTGCTGAGCAATCAGCTCGTGCTCCATGAAACGACAAAAACCCGGAATATCGCGGGTGGTGGCCGGATCGTCGGCGATAATCAGAAGGGTTTCGCCAACAGGCATGGTGCGTACGGTTTTACGCACCATCATTACCGGCTCAGGGCAACGCAGGCCCTGTGCATCCAAAGTGTGGTCCGCCGCAGAAAAAAGCTCGCTCATGGTGTACTCAGTTAGTCAAAAAAACCGCCCTAGTTTACCGCCACCGTTTTGTGACGCAAGGCAGGTTAACGGTTGCGTGAAAATTAGACATTGCAAAGCGCATCAAACGCAGTATCATGCGGCGGTTTTTATGCCCGTCATACTTCAAGCCGCAGGTGCGTTGGCTGCACTCCCTCACCCCAGTCACTTACTTAAGTAAGCTCCTGGGATGAGCTCCCTTGCCGCCTTCCTGCGACTCGAATTATCTAGGGCAATTTGGGTTCCCTCACCCCAACCACTAAAAAGGTCACAATATGACGTCGTTTACTCAAACTCAGCGCGTAAAAGCGTTGTTCTGGCTTTCGCTTTTTCATTTGCTGGTGATCACCTCCAGTAACTATCTGGTTCAACTGCCGGTCTCCATTTTTGGTTTTCACACCACCTGGGGCGCATTCAGTTTTCCCTTTATCTTCCTCGCTACCGATCTCACTGTGCGTATCTTTGGCGCGCCGCTTGCCCGCAAGATTATTTTCGCGGTCATGGTGCCTGCCCTGCTGATTTCGTATGTCGTCTCTTCCCTGTTTTACATGGGTGAATGGCAAGGTTTTGCCGCATTGGGCAGCTTTAACCTGTTCGTGGCGCGTATCGCGGCAGCAAGTTTTATGGCCTATGCGCTGGGGCAAATCCTCGACGTTGGCGTGTTCAACCGCCTGCGCCAAAGCCGCCACTGGTGGCTGGCACCCACAGCTTCCACGCTGTTCGGCAACATCAGCGATACCGTCGCTTTCTTCTTCATCGCTTTCTGGCGCAGCACCGACCCCTTTATGGCGACGCACTGGAAAGAAATCGCGCTGGTCGATTACAGCTTTAAGGTGCTTATCAGCATCGTCTTCTTCCTGCCGATGTACGGCGTGCTGCTCAATATGCTGTTGAAAAAGCTGGCAGATAAGTCTGAAATCCGGGCTTTTCAGCACGGTTAAGAGTTCATTACACAGGTTGTGATAAGATAGCCGGATGTGCCATTAATGGCCGTTTATCGAAAGGAAGATGTCAATGCGCAATTTGGTGAAATATGTCGGTATTGGCCTGCTGGTGATGGGTCTTGCCGCCTGTGATAACAGCGACAGCAAAGCCCCTGCACAGGGCGCATCCGCTGAGAGCAATGCAGCGGCTCAGCCAGTGAGTCTGCTGGATGGCAAACTCAGTTTCTCCCTGCCAGCCGATATGACCGACCAGAGCGGCAAACTGGGCACTCAGGCCAACAACATGCACGTCTACTCTGACGCCACCGGCCAGAAAGCGGTGATTGTGATTGTCGGCGACAACACCAATGAAGATTTGGGTGTCCTGGCTCAGCGTCTGCAAGAACAACAGCGCGGTCGCGATCCACAGCTGCAAGTTGTGACCAACAAATCCATCGAGCTGAAAGGCCACACCCTGCAGCAGCTCGACAGCATTATTTCAGCCAAAGGCCAGACCGCTTACTCCTCCGTTGTGCTGGGTAAAGTGGACAACAAACTGCTGACCCTGCAAATCACCCTGCCTGCTGACGATCAGCAGAAAGCGCAGACCGCAGCGGAAAACATCATCAATACCATCGTCATCAACTAACACAGTCTGCTGACGACAAGGCCCCCGGTTTCGCGACCGGGGGCTTTTTTTTTGTTTCATCGCAAATAAGCGTGAACACATGTGACATCAGCGCTCATGCCGGGTGGCGGCTTCGCCTTACGCCGGCCTACGGATTGTCGCTTTTGTAGGCCTGGCAAGCGTAGCGCCGCCGGGCAATTTACAGCCAAAAAAGGTTCATCGGGCTTCCTTCGGCTTCGCTTTCGGATAGTTACCCCGCAGCAACGCACTACACTTAATGCCGATAGCTGATAAGGAAAGCACCATGAATACATCTGCCGCTGATAAAGCGGGCCTGCATATTTTGTTAAAACTTGCCTCACTGGTGATCATCCTCGCCGGGATCCACGCCGCCGCCGACATTATTGTTCAGCTCTTACTGGCACTGTTTTTCGCCATTGTTCTCAATCCTTTAGTCACCTGGTTTATTCGCCGCGGCGTGTCGCGCCCGGTTGCGATTAGCATTGTGGTGTTCGTGATGCTGTGCGTACTCACCGCCCTGTTTGGCGTGCTGGCGGCGTCAAGCAATGAATTTATTGCCATGCTGCCGAAGTACAACAAAGAGCTGACCCACAAGCTGCTCGCCCTGCAGGATTCGCTGCCATTTCTGCCTATGCACATGTCGCCAGAGCGCATGTTGCAGCGTATTGATTCCGACAAAATGATGACCTTCGCCACCACCATGATGACCGGGCTTTCCGGGGCGATGGCGAGCATTGTCCTGCTGGTGATGACCGTGGTGTTTATGCTATTTGAGGTGCGTCATGTGCCTTACAAACTGCGGTTCGCGCTGGTGAATCCGCAGATTCATATCGCGGGTTTGCACCGCGCACTGAAGGGCGTTTCGCATTATCTGGCGCTGAAAACGCTGATCAGCCTGTGGACGGGGGTGATCGTCTGGCTGGGTCTGGTGCTGCTTGGCGTGCAGTTTGCGCTGATGTGGGGCGTGCTGGCCTTCTTGCTGAACTACGTGCCCAACATTGGCTCGGTGATTTCGGCTATTCCGCCGATGATTCAGGCTTTCTTGTTTAACGGCGGGTATGAATGCCTGCTGGTTGGCGCGCTGTTTTTGGCGGTGCATATGGTGCTGGGCAACATCGTCGAGCCACGAATGATGGGCCACCGGTTGGGAATGTCGACCCTGGTGGTGTTCTTGTCGTTGCTGGTCTGGGGATGGCTGCTGGGCCCGGTCGGCATGCTGCTGTCCGTTCCGCTCACCAGCGTGTGCAAAATCTGGATGGAAACCACCAAAGGCGGCAGCAAGCTGGCGATTTTGTTGGGGCCAGGGCGACCGAAAAGCCGGCTTCCCGGATAGCCCGCGGAAAGAAATAAAACTACCTGTTCAGGTGGTTTTATTTTCCATTAGCCCAGAAATTAATAATCACCTAACTAAAACCCACCTTAATAAACTTTAAAATTTGCGTCATCAGCATTAAGCAGCATATTAACAGCCATTCTTGTTGCAGCGCAGCACACACTCACTTATCATTTTACAACCCGCTATCATTGGCAACTGGGGATTAATAAAAGAAGACTTTATTAACCCTAAAATAATGAGAAAATCGCCAGTCATGAGCAATGGGTACATTTCCACCGGCCGTTGATAAAAGGTTTGGATATTGCCGGGTTTAATAACGCATCGATTCAGGTATGGAATGGAGTTATTGATGAAAAAGTTAGTGAAATGGTTTGCTGCCGCACTGATGGTCGGCGTGATGGCTGGCTGTGTTTCCCGTACTGAGCCCATTGATACCGTGCAAAGCCCGGTTGCCAGTGGCCACACTGAAGCCCAGGTTCGCGCCGCTATTTTAAAAGCCGGTCTGAACCGCCAGTGGATTATGACCGATGCAGGTCCAGGGGTAATTAAAGGCCGCCAGCAGGCTCGCGACCATACTGCCAATATTATCGTGCAGTATTCTGCCAACAGTTACCTCATCAAATATGACAGCAGCATCAATCTGATGGCATCCGGCGGACAAATCCACCGCAACTACAATCGCTGGGTACATAACCTGGATAAAGATATTCAGCTTTATCTCTCTACCGGCGCACAATTGTAATCCAGATAAGATGAATATCGGGCCTTGTGGGGCCGATATTCATCCCCAGACCGAAGCCATTTGTGAGTTTAAGACCACTCTGCCTTATCTCTGATCGCTTACGCATCAATAACATTGTAGGATGTAAACGCAAAGAACAATATGCCACGTGAATACATCAATAATAAGTGGCATCACTCTGGTTAACGTACTGATAGCTCAGGCCCGTACCGATGAAATACTCATTAACCCTAACCGACTGGCAGGCCCGCGCGCCTGGCTTAAGTGCCCCAGCCCACTGGCTCGACTGGGCACGCAGCGCAGGCGAGATAGAGTCTTCTGCCCCGCAAGGCAAACTGACTGCGTTGCCGATGATGACGGCTCGTCGTCTTAGCTCCGGCAGCAAGCTGGCGGTGGAATGCGGCCTGTCGATGCTGCAACAGCACGCCGTTGATGCCGTGCTCTACACCAGCCGTCACGGCGAGCTTGAGCGCAACTACCGTATTCTGGAAGCACTGGCAAAGCAACAGCCAGTTTCCCCCACGGATTTTGCCCTGTCGGTGCACAACTCCGCCGTCGGCAATCTGACTATCGTCGCGCAGCAACCGATTGTTTCGTCTTCTCTTTCAGCCGGGAAAGATACCTTCCAGCAGGGGTTGCTGGAGGTCGTCAGTCTGCTTCAGGCGGGATACAAACGGGTGTTAATGGTTGATTTTGACGGCGCAGTGCCTGCGTTTTATCACCAGGACTTGCAGGCCAATACGCCAACGTGGGCCTACGCGGCAGCGTTCGTGTTTGAAGCCGGAAATCAGCTCTGCTGCACCACACAGGCCGGTGGCGATGATGCAGAAAGCGGATTACCGCAAAGCCTGACTTTCCTGCGTCATTATTTGAATCAGGACAGGGAATTTACCGTCAGCGGCGAAGTCACCCAATGGTGCTGGAGCCACGCATGAAGGCGGTCAGTTCACCGTTCAATCGCGTCTGGCGCATCTTCGCCACCGGATTTTGCTTTTCACTGTTCGGCCTCGGCGGCCTGCTGCTTTCGCTGATTTGGTTCAACATCCTGCTGGTGTTGGTGCGTAACAGTACGCGCCGTCGCCGTATCGCCCGTCGCAGTATCTCGGCCAGCTTTCGCTTTTTCCTGTGGGTGACCAAAGTGATGGGCGTGCTGGATTACCATTTTCACGACGAAGCGATCCTGCAAAAAGAGCGCGGCTGCCTGGTGATTGCCAACCATCCTTCGCTGCTCGATTACGTCCTGATCGCCTCGGTGATGCCCGAAACTGACTGCATGGTGAAAAGCTCGCTGCTACGAAACCCGTTTATGAGCGGGGTTATTCGCAGCGCTAACTATCTGATTAACAGCGAAGCCGACAGCCTGCTGCCCGCCTGCGAAGAACGTCTGGCACGAGGCGACACCATTTTGATTTTCCCGGAAGGCACCCGCACGCGCGTGGGTGAACCGATGACGCTGCAACGCGGCGCCGCCAATATTGCCGTCCGCTGCTCCAGCGATGTCCGGATTGTGACGATTCGCTGTAGCCAACGTATGCTGGATAAACAAAGCCAGTGGTATGATGTGCCATCGGTAAAACCGCTGTTCGACGTGACGGTCGGCGAGCGTATCACCATCAGCGGTTTTTATGATGCAAACTTACAAGAACCGGCCCTGGCCGCACGCCAGCTCAACCGGCTGTTTTTGTCTCAATGGCAAAAGACAGACCCGGAAACATGACCGGGAACGCACCTTCTTTGGCAGGAGTTAATGATGCAAGCCCTTTATCTTGAACTCAAAAATCTCATTATTCAGACCCTGAATCTTGATGAATTGTCAGCGGATGATATCGACACCGATGCCCCTCTCTTTGGCGATGGCTTAGGCCTGGATTCCATTGATGCGCTCGAGCTTGGGCTCGCGGTGAAAAATCAGTATGGCGTGGTGCTTTCAGCAGAAAGCGAAGAGATGCGTCAGCATTTCTACTCCGTTGCCACACTGGCGTCCTTTATCAGCGCTCAGCGCGCCTGAAGACGAGTCCGTTATGACTGAACAAGAAACCCTTTATCAGGAAGTCGCTGACCTTCTGCACAAGCTGTTTGAAATCGACCCGCAGATCATCTTGCCCGAAGCCCGCCTGTATGAAGATCTGGAGCTGGACAGCATCGACGCCGTCGATATGGTCGTCCATCTGCAGAAAAAAACCGGCAAGAAAATCAAGCCTGACGAATTCAAATCGGTCCGCACCGTTCAGGATGTGGTCGATGCCGTAAGCCGTCTGTTGCACGACGAGTAACGAGCATGCGCGGCTCACGCTCGTTGCCGCTGATGCGGCTGGCGACAGGTGCCATTGTGCTTGCCTGGCCCTTGCTGGTTGGTTTTGGTCTGGCGCACAACGGACTGCACTGGCTGCTGCCGACCATGGCGCTGCTGCTGTTAGTGCGCCTTTTTCAGGTGCGTAAACAAGCCGGGCCGATGCGTGGCGTGTTGCAGGTCGTGGCCCTCGCGGGCATTGCCCTGTGTACCGCCAGTGCCTTACTGAAGGCTCACCAGCTGCTGCTGTTTTATCCGGTGGTGGTCAATCTGGTGATGCTGGCGGTGTTTGGCGGTTCACTGTGGAGCAACATGCCGCTGGTCGAGCGTCTGGCGCGTCTGCGAGAACCCGAACTGCCGCCCGCCGGTGTACGTTATACCCGTCAGGTCACCCGTGTCTGGTGCCTGTTTTTTATCGTCAATGGATCAATCGCCCTCTTCACCGCGCTGCATGGCGACATGAAGCTGTGGACGGCATGGAACGGCGTGATGGCCTACCTGCTGATGGGAACCCTGATGGCCGCTGAATGGCTGGTTCGCAGGCGCTTGATGAAAAGAGAACAACCATGAATTACCCCCTTCCGCTGGCACAGTGGCTGAAGCCAACACGGCCCGACGATACCATCGTTGCCTGGCTCGGTGAGCGCCACTGGACGCTCGGCGATTTACGCCGCGACGTTAGCGTTCAGGTGCAGGCGTTGCTGGCTCAGCCTGGCGAACGTTGGGCGCTGTGTTTCGAAGACAGCTATCTGTTTATCGTGGCGCTGCTGGCCTCGCTGCACGCGGGCAAAGTTCCGGTGATCCCAGGGCATTGCCGTGAGTCATTGCTCAATGAACAACAAGACTTGTTTGATGGCGTGATGAGCGAAACGACGCTCCAGTGGGAAGGGCCGCACCTTGCAGTGACCGCCACGCCAGCGTCATTCACGCACAGCGACATCGTCCTGCCGCCGATTGCGCCAGACAGCTACGTGGAACTGTTTACCTCGGGCTCTACCGGGCAGCCGAAGCAGATTATCAAACCCGTCGCACTGCTGGACGAAGAAGCCCGCATGCTGCATACGCGTTTCGGTCCGCGGCTGGAAAGCTGTCGCGTGGTGGCCTCTGTTGTGCCGCAGCATCTGTATGGCCTGACGTTCCGCATTTTCCTGCCGATGGCCTGCGGAATGCCTCTGCATGCCTCGATGCTGTATTACGCTGAACAGCTGAGTGCGCTCGCGCCGCAACACCGTTATGTCTTTATCAGCAGCCCGGCGTTCCTGAAACGCCTGGACGCCAACCTCACGCCGCCACCGGTAGAAATGATCCTTTCAGCGGGCGGCATGCTGCCGTGGAAAGAGGTTAAAGAGACCCAAAACTGGCTGAACGTCTGGCTGGACGAAATCTACGGCAGCACCGAAACCGGCATTATGGCCTGGCGACAGCGCGTGGATAACAGCACCTCCTGGCAGCTGTTCCCCGAAGTGACGCTGCGTGCCGAAGGCGAAGAATGGCGGCTGTTGTCGCCTCTGCTGAATGACCCGGAAGGCATGCTGCTCGACGATCAGCTTGAGCTGGTCGACGACGGTTTCCGGCTTGTCGGGCGACGCGGGCGCATTGTCAAAATTGAAGAAAAACGCGTCTCCCTCAGCGAGATTGAACGCCGTCTGATGGCGCTCGAAGGCATTGTCGATGCTGCTGCGGTGCCCGTTTCCCGCGGTGGTCGTCAGGGCATTGGCGTGGCGCTGGTACTCACAGAGCAAGCGCGTCAACAGTGGCAGGAGAGCGGCGGTAAAGCGCAGGAACAGGCATGGCGACGTGCGCTGATGCCAGTGCTGGAATCTGTCGCGGTGCCTCGCTACTGGCGAGTCATCGATGAGATCCCTGTGAACACCCTGAACAAGCGTGTCTATGCGCAATTGCAGGAGCTATTTTCGTGAAACCTCGTGAAATTGAACGCCTTCAGGCACAGCCACAAGAACTGGCGGTTGTGCTGCATCTCGACCCGGATTTGCTCTGGTTCCAGGGGCATTTCGACGTCCAGCCTCTGCTTCCCGGCGTGGCGCAGCTCGACTGGGTGATGCACTACGCCACCACGCTGCTGGCCCCCGGCTTTCGCTTTCACAGCATTCAGAATGTAAAGTTCCAGGCACCGCTGCTGCCGGAAACCACCGTCACGCTGACGCTGTCCTGGCTGGCGAAAAAGCAACTGCTCAGCTTCAGCTACCAGCGCCATGAAGGTGAATTACGCCACACCGCCAGCAGCGGAAAGATTCGGTTATGTCAGTAACGTTTACGCCCTGCATCCTGATCCCCTGCTACAACCACGGCGCGATGATGGCGAGCGTGCTTGCACGCCTGTCCGCGTTTCAGATGCCGTGCATTGTGGTGGATGACGGCAGCGACACCACCACTCGCGAGGTGCTCGAAGCGCTGGCGGCTGAGCACGATAACGTGACGCTGGTGCGCCTGGCAGAAAACGCAGGCAAAGGTGCGGCGGTGATCCGCGGGCTGGAAGAAGCGCAACGAGCAGGCTTCAGCCATGCCGTGCAGGTTGACGCCGATGGGCAGCATGCGATTGAAGATATCCCGCGCCTGCTGGCGATGGCCGAAAAACACCCGGAAGCACTGATTTCTGGCAAGCCTGTTTACGATGAGTCTGTGCCACGCTCACGTCTGTACGGGCGTTACGTCACCCATGTCTGGGTCTGGATTGAAACGCTTTCCTTGCAGCTTCAGGACAGCATGTGCGGCTTCCGTGTTTACCCGGTTGCCCCCACGCTGAAGCTGGCAAGCCGCGTCGCACTAGGCAAACGCATGGATTTCGACACCGAAGTGATGGTGCGTTTGTACTGGCAGGGCAACACCAGCTATTTCGTGCCCACGCGCGTCACTTATCCTGAAGACGGGCTGTCGCACTTTGATGCGCTGAAGGACAACGTACGTATTTCGTGGATGCACACCCGCCTGTTCTTCGGCATGTTACCGCGCATCCCTTCGCTGTTGTTCCGCCGTCGCACACAGCACTGGGCGCGTCAGCCGGAAGCCAAAGGGCTGTGGGGCATGCGGCTGATGATTTGGGTGTGGAAAACCTTTGGTCGCGGGGCCTTTTCGCTGCTGCTGTGGCCGGTGATTGCCGTGTTCTGGCTGACCGCAAGCGTGCCACGCCGGGCCTCTCAGCAGTGGATTGCGAAAGCCAAACGCGAACTGGATGCCCGCCAGCAACCGCAGCCCGCTCGCTTCAACAGCTTCCATCACTTTATGCGCTTCGGCCATGCGATCCTCGATAAAATCGCCAGCTGGCGCGGGGAACTGAAACCTGGCCGTGACATTGTGTTCGCACCGGGCGCACAGGTTGCTTTAGACATGTCGGCCCCGCAGGGCAAGCTGCTGCTGGCCTCGCATCTGGGTGATGTCGAAGCTTGTCGGGCGCTTTCTACCCGCACCATTAACGCGCTGGTGTTCAATGAAAACGCCCAACGTTTTAAGCAGGTGATGGAAGAGAACGCCCCGCAATCGGGGATCAACCTGATCTCCGTCACTGACGTCGGCCCCGACACCGCAATGCTGCTGAAAGAGAAACTCGATCAGGGCGAATGGGTGGCGATCGTCGGCGATCGCATTGCGGTGAACCCGCAACGCGGCGGTGACTGGCGGGTTATCTGGAGCAACTTCTTAGGCAAACCCGCGCCCTTTCCACAAGGCCCGTTTATTCTGGCCTCGGTGCTGAAATGCCCGGTGCTGATGATTTTCGCCCTTAAACAACAGGGCAAATTGCAGGTGCACTGTGAGCCGTTCGCCGATCCGCTGGTGCTGCCGCGCGGTGAACGTCAGCAAGCACTGCAAAACGCCGTCGACCATTATGCCCAGCGCCTGGAGCATTACGCGCTGCTGTCGCCGCTCGACTGGTTTAACTTTTTTGATTTCTGGCAGTTGCCGGATGCTACGGATAAGGAGTAACGGGTGCTGAACGATCCCCGCTTTACCACCGAAGTTGACATCACCGTCCCGTTTCACGACGTCGATATGATGGGCGTTGTCTGGCACGGCAACTACTTCCGCTACTTTGAAATTGCCCGCGAGGCGCTGCTCAACCAGTTCGATTACGGCTATCGCCAGATGAAAGAATCGGGTTACGTCTGGCCGGTGGTCGACACCCGCGTGAAATACCGCGATGTGGTGACCTTCGAGCAAACCATCCGCGTGCGTGCGAAGCTGGAAGAATATGAAAACCGCCTGCGTATCGGCTATGAAATTTTCGACGCCGCCACCGGCAAACGCACCACCACTGGCTACACCATTCAGGTGGCCGTCGAAGAGGAAACCAAAGAGCTGTGCTTCGTCAGCCCGCCGGTTCTGTTTGAACGCATGGGAGTCTCAGAATGAAACTGTGGCCATTAGTCGCTCTGCTGCTGGCACCGCTGGTGCACGCCGTGACGCTGGACGAACTTCAGCAGCGTTTCACTGAGCAGCCCATTGTGCGTGCTCACTTCGACCAGACCCGCACCATCAAAGAGATGCCGCAACCGCTGCGCTCGCAGGGTGAAATGCTGATTGCTCGCGATACAGGCCTGCTGTGGGATCAAACCTCGCCGTTCCCGATGAGCATGATGCTGGACGACTCGCGCATGGTGCAGATCGTTAACGGTCAGCCGCCGCAGACCATTACAGCCGACAACAACCCGCAGATGTTCCAGTTCAATCACCTGCTGCGTGCGCTGTTCCAGGCCGATCGCAAAGTGCTGGAGCAAAACTTCCGCATCGATTTTAAAGACCAGGGCAACGAGCACTGGACGCTGAAGCTCACGCCTGTCACCACGCCGCTGGACAAGATTTTTACCTCTATCGATCTGGGCGGAAAAACGTATCTGGAATCCATCCAGCTTAACGATAAACAGGGCGATCGCACCGACATCACCCTCTCGAATCAACGCCTGACACCCGCCACCCTGACCGATGACGAACGTAAGCGCTTTGCCGCCCAATAACGCCCGCCGCACCGCCTTTGGCTGGCTGGCGCTGTGCCTGATCCTGGTTACGGCCTTAGCGCTGCTGTTACCGCGTGCGCGTCTGAACAGCAGCGTGCTGGCGATGCTGCCAGCGCAAAGTATGGGCGCTATTCCGCCCGCCCTGAGTGACGGCTTTATCCAGCGCCTCGACCAGCAGGTGGTGTGGCTTGTCAGCCCAGGAAAAACGGCCAATCCGGCTGTCGCACAGCGCTGGCAAACGCTGTTGGCGCAATCTGGTCAGCTTCGGGAAGTCAAAGGGGCGATGGACACCAACAGCCAGCAAGCGTGGGGAGAATTCTTCTTTAAACACCGCAATGGCCTGATTGACCCGACGACCCGCGCCCGCCTGCAACAAGGCGGCGAAGCACAGGCTCAGTGGATTTTGTCTCAACTCTATTCCGCGTTTTCTGGCGTCAGCGGGAAAGAGCTGAATAACGATCCTTTGATGCTGATGCGCGGCTCGCAGCTCGCGCTGGCGCAAAACGGGCAGAAGCTGCGCCTGATGGACGGCTGGCTGGTCGCGCAAGACAGCGCAGGAAATTACTGGTACTTGCTGCACGGCGAACTGAACGGTTCTTCGTTCGATATGCAGCAAACCCATGCGCTGGTTGGCAAACTGAGCGCGCTGGAAACAGAGCTTAAAACGCAGTATCCGCAGGCACAGCTGCTTTCACGCGGCACGGTGTTCTACAGCGATTACGCCAGCCAGCAGGCAAAACATGACGTGTCGACGCTCGGTGTGGCGACCCTTCTCGGTGTGATCCTGCTGATTGTGCTGGTGTTCCGCTCCCTTCGCCCGTTGCTGCTGTGCCTGATTTCCATTGGTCTCGGCGCGATGGCCGGAACGGTAGTCACGCTGCTGGTGTTTGGCGAGCTGCACCTGATGACGCTGGTGATGAGCATGAGCATCATCGGCATTTCCGCCGACTACACGCTCTATTATCTGACCGAACGCATGGTGCATGGCGAAATGTCATCCCCGTGGGAAAGCCTGCTCAAAGTGCGTAACGCGCTGCTGCTGGCGCTGCTGACCACCGTGGCGGCTTACCTGATCATGATGCTCGCGCCGTTCCCGGGCATACGCCAGATGGCGGTATTCGCAGCCGTTGGCTTAAGCGCGTCTTGCCTGACCGTAATTTTCTGGCATCCGTGGCTGTGCCGTGGTTTACCGGTTCGCCCGGTGCCATTGATGGCGGTAATGCTGCGCTGGCTGGCGGCCTGGCGTCGCAACAAAAAACTGTCGGTCGGTTTGCCTGTCGCGCTGGCGCTGTTTTCGCTGGTCGGCCTGTCGAGACTGCACGTTAACGACGATATCGCTCAGTTGCAGGCTTTGCCGCAGCACTTGCTGGCGCAGGAAAAACAGATAACCAGCCTGACCGGGCAGAGCGTCGACCAGAAATGGTTTGTGGTGTATGGCGACACGGCACAACAAACGCTGGAACGTCTCGAAGCCTTCACGCCACAGCTTAAAAATGCGCAGCAACAAGGCCTGTTCACGCAATACCGCACGCTGCCGCTCAATTCACTGCAACGCCAGCAGCAGGATTTACAGCTGCTCAAGCAAACCACGCCCGGCGTAGTCACTGCGCTGCACACTGCCGGATTGCAGACCGTCACGCCTGATCTCACCCCCATGCCGGTGAGCGTGGATGAATGGCTGAAAAGCCCGGCCAGCGAAGGCTGGCGACTGCTGTGGATAACGCTGCCGGATGGCAAGAGCGGCGTGCTGGTGCCGGTTGATGGCGTGAAAGATAGCGCTGCCCTGCAAAAGCTAGCCGATAACGCAACAGGCGTGGCGTGGAACGATCGCAAAGCCTCTTTCGATGCGCTGTTCTCGCTGTATCGCACCATTTTGACGGCGCTGCTTGGCGTGGCGCTGGTGATTATCGCCGTGGGGGCAATGTTGCGTCTTGGCTGGCGCAAAGGGCTGATTAGCCTTGTGCCTTCGGCTTTGTCGCTCAGCTGCGGAATGGCCGCTTTAGCGTTCAGCGGCCATTCCGTGAACCTGTTTTCCCTGCTGGCGCTGGTACTGGTGCTGGGGATCGGCATCAACTACACCCTGTTTTTCAGTAACCCGCGCGGGACACCGCTCACTTCCATGCTGGCTATCGGGCTGGCGATGATGACCACTTTGTTGACCCTCGGCATGCTGGTGTTCAGCGCCACTCAGGCGATCAGCAGCTTTGGCATTGTGTTGGTGAGCGGTATTTTCACCGCCTTCCTGCTGTCGCCGCTGGCGATGCCGGGCAAAAAGAGAAAGCACTCATGAGACTCCGGGCATTGCCGGGCCTACGACCGGATGGATTTTGTAGGCCGGGTCAGCGCCAGCGCCACCCGGCAATCAAGCCACCCGGCACCGCAGTTTTGAGGTAACACGATGATAAGTAGACTTTTACGCATGGCTGCTGTTGCGGCGGTGCTGATCCTGACGGGCTGTAGCCACTCTTCCGGTGATGAAAACGGCCGCCCTCAAGCCTGGCTTCAACCGGGCACGCAGGTCACGCTGCCAGCGCCGGGGATAACGCCTGCGGTCAATTCACAGCAACTGCTGACCGGCACGTTCAACGGCAAGACGCAGTCGCTGCTGGTGATGCTCAACGCCGATGACAAAAAGCTGACGCTGGCAGGCCTTTCCTCTGTCGGTATTCGCCTGTTCCTCGTCACCTATGATGACAAAGGCATTCACACCGAGCAGTCGATTGTGGTGCCACAACTTCCCCCCACAAGCCAGGTATTGGCCGACGTGATGCTGAGTTATTGGCCGCGAGAAGCATGGCTTCCGGTACTACCAAAAGGTTGGACGCTTATTGACCATGGTGATAAACGTCAGCTTCGTAACCCACAGGGCAAGCTGGTGACGGAAATCACCTGGCTGCAGCGCAAAGGGAAGCGCGAGCCGATAAGCATCGAACAGCACGTCTTTAATTACCACATCACCATTCACTATCTGGGCGACTGAGATGATCTACATTGCTGCCGCAGGCATGATTAACGCGTTAGGCCGAACCCCGGATGAGATCGCTGCCAATTTAACCGCAGGCGTTGCGCCCGGTATGCGCCCGCGCGACGGTTGGCTTCAGGGTGATGTGAGCGCCGTATTAGGCGGTGTCGATGGCGAATTGCCAGAGATCCCCGATGAGTTTGCCAGCCACCGTTCCCGGAATAACCAGCTGTTGTTGGTTGCCCTTGAACAGATTCAGCCGCAGGTTGATGAGGCCATTGCCCGCTTTGGTCGCGACCGCGTGGCGGTGATTTTAGGCACCAGCACGTCAGGGCTTGATGAAGGCGATACGCACGCGAATCTGAAGCTGAATGGCAAAGAGAGCGAGGCGTGGCGCTATCCGCAGCAGGAACTGGGCGACCCGTCGCGTTTCCTGCGCAACTGGCTGAAGCTTGAAGGTCCGGCTTACACGCTCTCCACCGCCTGCTCTTCCAGCGCGCGCGCAATAATCAGCGGCCGCCGTTTGATTGAAGCGGATCTGGTGGACGTGGCGATTGTCGGCGGGGCCGATACGCTGAGCCGCATGCCCGTGAACGGTTTCAATAGCTTAGAATCGTTATCGACCACACTGTGCCAGCCCTTTGGCCGCGACCGCTGCGGCATCACCATTGGCGAAGGTGCCGCGCTGATGCTGTTGACTCGCGAACCTCAGCCTGTCGCGCTGCTCGGCGTGGGTGAATCCAGCGATGCGCACCACATTTCAGCGCCGCACCCTGAGGGCGAAGGCGCTATCCGCGCCATTCAGCAGGCGTTAAATGACGCAGGATTACAGCCGCAGGAAGTTGGCTATATCAATCTGCACGGCACCGCCACGCCGCTGAACGATCAGGTGGAATCGAAAGTGGTTCACGCTCTGTTTGGCGAAAGCGTGCCTTGCAGCTCGACGAAACACCTGACGGGCCACACGCTGGGCGCGGCGGGGATCACCGAAGCGGCGCTGTGTATGCTGATTTTAGAGCGCAACCTGCCCTTACCCGCGCAGGATTTTAGCGAGTCACCCGCTGACACCACGCTGCCAGCTTGCGGAATTATCACCTCGCCACAGCCGCTTGAGCGCCCGACTATTTTGTCCAATTCCTTCGCTTTTGGCGGCAACAACGCCAGCATTCTGTTGGGGAGAACGGCATGAGCCACTATTTAACACCGGGTCATTACCTGCCCCATGACGCGCCGATGCTGCTGCTTGAGAGCGTTGAGAGCGTGACCGACGAACAAGCTATTTGCCGGGTAACGGTCAACCGCAGCGGCGTGTTAGCCCCGTTTATCGATGCCAATGGCAACCTGCCCGGCTGGTATGCGCTGGAGCTAATGGCACAGACCGTTGGCGTCTGGTCTGGCTGGCACCGCATGCAACTCGGCGAAGCGCAAATCTCTCTCGGTATGGTCCTCGGCGCACGTGAACTGAAATGCACCGCAGGCGAATTTCAGGCCAACAGTCTTCTGGAGATCACCGTCACGTTACTGATGCAGGACGAGCGCTTCGGCAGCTTTGAGTGCGCCATCAGCGCTAACGGGGAAAGACTTGCCACCGGGCGAGTGAATACTTTTCAACCATCACAAGAAGAATTAACCACGCTTTTTCAACAGGGAGCGTCATCATGAGTCGTTCAGTCCTGGTTACCGGGGCCAGCAAAGGCATTGGGCGCGCGATTGCGCTCAAACTGGCCGCTGACGGATTTACCGTCGGCGTGCATTTTCACAGCGATGCGCAAGGCGCACAGGACACCTTAACCGCCATTGAAAGCGCGGGCGGCGCGGGGCGTTTGTTGCAGTTTGATGTTGGCAATCGCGAGCAATGCCGCGAGGTGCTGGAAGCGGATATCGAACAACACGGCGCATGGTACGGCGTGGTCAGCAACGCGGGCATCACCCGCGACGGTGCCTTCCCGGCGCTGAGCGAAGACGATTGGGACAGCGTCATCCACACCAACCTCGACAGCTTCTACAACGTCATCCATCCTTGCGTGATGCCGATGATTTCAACGCGTCAGGGCGGCCGCATCATTACTCTTTCATCCGTTTCCGGCGTGATGGGCAACCGGGGTCAGGTGAACTACAGCGCGGCGAAAGCCGGGATCATCGGCGCGACCAAAGCGCTGGCGATTGAGCTGGCGAAGCGCAAAATTACCGTGAACTGCATCGCGCCGGGGCTTATCGACACCGGCATGATTGCGATGGAAGAAGCGGCGCTGAAAGAAGCGATGAGCATCATTCCGATGAAGCGCATGGGCCAGTCCGAAGAAGTGGCCGGGCTTGCCAGCTATTTGATGTCGGATATCGCGGGCTATGTCACCCGCCAGGTGATTTCTATTAACGGAGGCATGTTATGACCCGTCGCGTTGTGATCACCGGCATGGGCGGCGTGACAGCTTTCGGCGAAGACTGGGAAGCGGTCTCTGCGCGCCTGCGTAATTATCAAAATGCGGTACGCAAAATGCCAGAGTGGCAGATTTACGATGGCCTGCACACGCTGCTTGGCGCACCGATTGACGACTTCACTCTGCCTGCTCACTACACCCGTAAACGCATTCGTGCGATGGGCCGCGTGTCGTTGCTGTCCACTCGCGCCAGCGAACTGGCGCTGGAGCAGGCGGGGCTTATTGATAATCCTGTGCTGACCAACGGTGAAACCGGTATTGCTTATGGTTCCTCAACAGGCAGCACCGGCCCGGTGAGCGAGTTCGCCACCATGCTGACCGAGAAGCACACCAACAACATCACCGGCACCACTTACGTGCAGATGATGCCGCATACAACAGCGGTGAACACCGGGCTGTTCTTCGGCCTGCGCGGGCGCGTTATTCCTACGTCCAGCGCCTGTACGTCAGGCAGCCAGGCCATCGGCTATGCCTATGAAGCCATTCGCCACGGCTATCAAACCGTGATGGTCGCGGGCGGCGCGGAAGAACTCTGTCCGTCAGAAGCGGCCGTGTTCGATACCCTGTTCGCCACCAGCCAGCGCAATGATGCGCCAGCGACCACGCCATCACCGTTCGATGTGAACCGCGACGGGCTGGTTATTGGCGAAGGTGCAGGCACGCTGGTGCTGGAAGAGTTGGAACACGCCAAAGCACGCGGAGCAAAAATCTACGGCGAAATCGTCGGCTTTGCCACCAACTGCGATGCGGCACATATCACCCAGCCACAGCGCGAAACCATGCAGATTTGTATGGAGCAATCGCTGCGTCAGGCGGGCCTTGCGCCGTCCGATATCGGCTATATCTCAGCCCACGGCACAGCAACCGATCGTGGTGATATTGCGGAAAGCCAGGCGACGGCCGCCGTGTTTGGCAACCAGACACCTCTCTCTTCACTCAAGAGTTATTTCGGCCATACGCTCGGCGCGTGCGGGGCACTGGAAGCCTGGATGAGCCTGCAAATGATGCGCGAAGGCTGGTTTGCACCGACCCTTAACCTGCAACAGCCTGACGAACAATGTGGCGATTTGGACTACATTATGGGAGAGTCACGGGCTATCGACTGCGAATTCTTGCAGAGCAACAACTTCGCCTTCGGCGGAATTAATACCTCGATTGTCATTAAGCGTTGGGAGTAACGATGTATCGGCTGTTCCTCGGGAAAATATCGACCCTAAGCCTGACGGCACTTCCGCCTGAGCTCGCAGAGCTTGCCCCGGAAGGAAAACGGCGCAATGCGTGGCTGGCTGGCCGTGCGCTGCTGTGCCATGCCGTCTCGCCTTTGCCGAATATTCACTATGGCGATCAGGGTAAGCCGGGGTTCGACGAGGATCACGCGCTGTGGTTCAACCTGAGCCACAGTGGCGACAACATCGCCCTGCTGCTGAGCGATGTCGGCCCGGTGGGGTGCGACATCGAAGCGATTCGCCCACGCCCGCACTGGCAGCAGCTCGCCAACGCGACCTTTACCATCAACGAACACGCGGAGCTGGAGAAAGAGGCAGAAGAGCGCCGCCTGGAAAGGTTCTGGCGTATCTGGACGCGCAAAGAAGCGATGGTGAAGCAGCGTGGCGGCAGCGCGTGGCAGATAGTGAGTTTTGACAGCACCACGCCGTTGAATCTGCATCTGAGTGATTTACAACATGAAGGATTGAGCCTGGCCGCGTGTACGCCAACGCCGTTTCATGTGACTGAGCAGGTGATTGAGCGGGTAGGTTGAAAAGCGTGTCGGGTGGCGGCTACGCCTTACCCGACCTACAAGTCTGCGCGATCGCTCTGCAATACAGGTCGATAAAACTCATTTTTTTAAACATAAATAGAGTGACATGTTTATAACATCGACATAGTGTAGCCATATGTCGATAAAAATGGGTTTTATAAACAGATGAGCTGGGATCCTGAAACACCTTATAATGCGTTACCGATGCTGCCACCCAACCAGGAATGCGTTGAAACGCGCAGCGTGCTTAAAGCATGCATCAGCGCGCGCGCAGCAATTGCAGAGTTGAAGACTGCCGGCGAACTGCTTCCCAATCAGGGTCTGTTGATAAACCTCCTTCCGATGCTGGAAGCGAAAGATTCCTCACGCATCGAAAACATTGTCACGACCAGCGACAGGCTCTTTCAGTACGCCGGGCGAAGCGATGGCGCAGATCCGGCCACCAAAGAAGCCTTGCGCTATCGTACCGCGCTCTACGATGGTTATACCCACCTTGAGGACTATCCTCTTTGCACAAACACTGCCGTGGCTATTTGCACGAAATTACGCGCGGTACAAACCGATATCAGGAAAACGCCAGGTACAGTCCTGCGCGATCAGAACAGCAACGTGGTCTACACGCCACCGGTGGGTGAAGACGTTATTCGTCAATTACTGGCAAACTGGGAGCGATTCGTACACGGCGAAGATGACCTGGATCCATTGGTGAAAATGGCGATTGCCCACTACCAGTTTGAGTGCATCCACCCGTTTCCCGACGGGAACGGGAGAACAGGCCGTATCCTGAATATTTTGTATCTGATCCAAAGTGAAATGCTGTCGCTACCGATTCTCTATCTTTCCCGCTTCATCCTGGAGAGGCGTGAAGATTACTACACGCTCTTGCTCAGGGTGACGGAAGAAGGTGACTGGGAGTCATGGATATTATTTATGCTGGAGGCCGTTACGAATACGGCCCGATGGACGACGGATAAGATTTTGACTGTGCGGGAGTTGATGGCGGAAACCACAACGTATATCCGCGAGAAACTGCCGAAAATCTATACCCATGAGCTTGTCCAGGCGCTGTTTGCCCAGCCCTATTGTCGGATCGATAACCTTGTGGAACGCGGCGTGGCCAAACGCCAGACCGCATCTGTCTATCTCAGGCAGTTAGTTGACATTGGGGTACTGGAGGAAATGAGCGCCGGGCGCGAAAAGTTGTATATCAATACCAGACTGCTCCAGGAGCTCAATCAGTAATTCTGAAGCACGCTGGAGACTGAGAGTGTCAGGCCAGAGCGCTTCCCACTCTCCATTCATCTGCGAGAAGGCGCAAAAATCGTCATCACCCCAGCCATCACCAGCAAGACCCCCACCAGCGCTTGTACTGAAAACGCTTCGTGTTGAAAGAATACTGCTGCGGCCCAGACCGCGATGTAGCTGAGGCTTAACAGGGCGTAGGCCTTTGACAGCGGCAGGTATTTCAAAGCGAAGAACCAGCACACCATCGACGCCAGATAACCGAACAACCCTAGCACCAGCAGGCCACTTCCCGGTTGAACGCTGATCAGATGCGAAAACAGATCGCCAATGTCACTGACTTGCGGGAGCAGCAACATTGCCGCTCTTAGCAGCAACTGTGCGCCGCTGACCAGAATGACGCTGAATAATGCCCAGACTAAACCCATCAGAGGCTACTCCCTAACACCAGAATCCCGCCGATTATCAGGCTCACGCCCAACCAGTGACGCACTGAAACGGGCTCTTTCCAGATAAATTTCGCCGCCAGCGTCACCCAGACAAAATTCAGGCTGAGCATCGGGTAAGCCACGCCAACCGGCAAGCGCTGCAACACCACTAACCACAGCGCCATGCCTGTCCCGAGCGTCACTAACGCCAGCCCAAGCCACAGGGTGAGATGCTGCCCTCGCCGCCCGGCTTTCGCCGGACGGGTCGCTTGTTTCTGGCAGAGCTGCCCGGCGCAGCTCAACAGGCTTGCCAGCAGCAGAGAGAGGGTCGTTATCATTTTGGCAGATACTGCACGAACACCATTCGGCTCATCTTATAGACGTTGTCCGGTTTCGGCAGATTCAGATCCTCAAGCTGTTGTCCTTTGTTGAGCTGAAGCACCAGCGATACCGGCCCTTCCTTACGATGCTCGGCCAGCCAGTTGTCGAACTGATCGCTGTCGATATAGCGGTCCTTCGCATCCGGATACGCCAGCCCATATTTCAGCTCGCCCTGTTGACGGAACAGCGTGATATCGCTGCGTTTGAGCTCCCACGCAAGCCCTGCGGCCACGCCGACGCTGTTGGTCAGCACGTAACGGCTCGGGGTCAGCTGTTCGCTCACAATATCAGTCATGAACTGTGGCTGCTTACTGTCGATAACTTTGTCCGGAATAGTAAAGCCAATCAGCAATGCGATACCCAGCGGACAACACGCCGCCAGCGCCCAGCCTTTCACGCCATCACGAATGGACAACCAGCCGACCAGCGCCCAGACACCAAACCCAATCGCCGCCAACAAACATTTATACAGCTCAATGTTGCTCCACACCGGTTTGTGCAGCACGCCCCACGGCGATACGACTAACACCGCGATCAGGCCGATTAAGCCAAAGCCAATGTTAATCATGCCGTTGTAGCGCAGCGCCTTCGCACCTTTGTCTACCGCCTCCAGCGCATAACGCACCATCAGGATAGCCAGCGGGGCAAAGCAAGGCAGGATGTAGGTTGGCAGCTTGCCCTTCGCGATGCTGAAGAACAGGAGCGGCATCACAACCCAGCCCAACAGGTAGAACGCGCCGCGTTGCGGTTCACGCTCCTGCCAGCCTTTTTTCAGCGCACCCGGCAGCAGCGCCAGCCAGGGCAGGCTGCCTGCAATCAGGAACGGAATGTAATACCAGAATGGCGCTTTATGCTGTGCATCACTCTTCGCGAAGCGCTGAATATGCTCGACCCAGAAGAAGTAATTCCAGAAATCAGACTCGCGATGCGCGATTGCCAGACCCCACGGCAGCACCGTCAGGACGCAAACGACAATCGCCACCCAACCCCAGAGCAACACTTCTTTCCAGCGTTTCTGCACAATCACCCACGGCAACACGCCAATGACCGGCACCACCAGCGCGAGGAAACCTTTGGTCATGACGCCCATTCCGCACGCAATCCCCAGCAGCACGTAGCCGCCCAGTTTTCCGGCGGTGGTTTGTGCCTGCGTTGCGCCCCAGAAGCTGCACATTGCCAGCATCAGCCACAGGGAAATCATCGGGTCGAGCACGGCATAAGTGCCAATACCGTAGACCAGGAACGCGGTCAGGAAGATAACCGCAGAGAGAATGGCGGTACGCTTATCCTGCCAGAGTTTCCACGCCAGCCAGGCCACCAGCAGCGCGGTGCAAGCGGTTGAGAATACCACGCCGAAGCGCACGGCAAAATTGCCATGGCCAAACAGCCACTGCCCGATACTGTTGATCCAGTATCCGGCAATCGGCTTTTCAAAATAACGCAGACCCAAAAAATGCGGCACAATCCAGTCGCCGGAAGCCAGCATTTCGCGGCTGATTTCCGCGTAACGGGTTTCATCCGGCTGCCATAACAAGCGGAAATTCAACGGCAGCAAATAGTAGAGCGCGAAGAGAAACAGCAGTGATGCGCTGACACGTAAGGATTTCATCAGGCTTATCCCAAAAGTTGTTCTTGTCCTAACCAGCCTTCCCGGCCCGCCAGTTCGCCACGTACCACATTCCCTTTGGGTAGCGTCCTAAAGTCATCCGGTAGCAGTTCGCTCAGCGGGCAAAACTCGATGCCCTCGTCCTCCGCTTGTTGCAGGAGCTGCTCAAACTGCTCTGCACCGATAATCCCTTCCACTTCAGCGTGAAGGGTATACACCGGCACACCACGATCTTTATGGATGCGGTCAATCAGCCAGTCGTTAAATCCTTCAGCGCTAACCTCAACGCCCACGGCTTCATCCCAGGTCGGCAGTGTGACCGGGATTTGTACGGTGCCCGTTTTTCCATCCTCAAGAACAGGAAGGAAAGGACGAGTGCCGCGACAGTCGCTGTTGTAGAGGAAATCAAACCCTTCTTTGGCTTGCACTACCCGGCCATCTGCACGCCAGCCAGCGACCGCTGAGCAGGTCACGGGTGTCTGGATAATGGCTTCCAGCGCCTGCAATCCTCGGGCGATTTCCGCTTCCAGCTCAGGTTGCCCCCACACGCCGCTCCACATTTGCCAGCGATGGTGATCCCAGGCATGAAGACCCACTTCATGCGCCTGCGCCGTGGCGCGGATGATATCGGCATTTGGCGTGCCGATATTTTTCCCCGGCCAGGCTGTGCCCGCGAGCAGGATGTCCCAGCCATACAGCGATGCCGCGCGTGAGCGCAGCATTTTCCACAAGAACTTCGGCTTTAGCAGGCGCCACAAGTGGCGCCCCATGTTGTCAGGCCCAACGCTAAAAAAGAAGCTGGCCTGAATGCCGTGCCGCTGGAAAATGTCCAGCAGGCGCGGCACCCCATCGCGCGTTCCGCGAAAGGTATCTACATCAACGCGTAAGCCAACCTTCTGCCTCATTTTGGGGTTTCCGTTAACTCGACGGTGCGCAGGAAGAAGTCCAGAGTTTCTTCAACGGTCTGTTGCATTTCCACTGTCGGCTGCCAGTCGAGGCAACGCTTAGCATTGCGAATGCTTGGCTTACGGTGCTCAACGTCCTGATAGCCTTTCCCGTAGTAGTCGCTGCTTTCCACTTCACGGAAACCGGCGAACGGCGGGAACTGGTTACGCAGCGGGTGACGTTCGAAGCAGTCGAGCAGCATTTCAGCCAGCTCTTTGATGCTCGCTTCGTTGTCCGGGTTACCGATGTTGACGATTTGCCCGTCGCAGCGCCCTTCTTTGTTCTCGATGATGCGGAACAGCGCTTCGATACCGTCGCTGATATCAGTGAAGCAACGCTTCTGCTTGCCGCCTTCGATAAGCTTGATTGGCGAGCCTTCAACCAGGTTCAGAATCAGTTGCGTAATCGCACGAGAGCTACCGATACGCGCAGAATTCAGGCTGTCCAGGCGTGGCCCCATCCAGTTAAACGGACGGAACAGGGTGAATTTCAGACCTGCTTTGTCGCCGTAAGCCCAGATAACGCGGTCCAGCAGCTGTTTGGACACAGAGTAAATCCAGCGCTGTTTGTTGATTGGCCCGACAACCAGGTTGGAGGTGTCTTCGTCGAAGTTCTTATCCGTACACATGCCGTACACTTCTGAAGTGGACGGGAAGATGATGCGCTTGTTGTATTTCACGCAGTCACGGATGATTTTCAGGTTCTCTTCGAAGTCGAGTTCGAACACGCGCAGCGGGTTACGGGTGTACTCAATCGGCGTGGCGATAGCGACCAGTGGCAGCACTACGTCACATTTCTTGATGTGATATTCAATCCACTCGGAGTGAATGCTGATATCGCCTTCAACGAAGTGGAAGCGCGGGTTATCGAGGAAACGGCTGATCGCGTCAGATCCGATATCCAGACCGTAGATTTCGTAGTTGTCATCTTTCAGCAGGCGTTCAGTCAGGTGGTTACCGATGAAACCGTTCACGCCGAGGATCAGCACGCGAGTACGACGCTTAACCGCCACAAACGGATAGCTCGACAGCAGCGCACCGGTCACCAGGCCCAGCGCCTGAGCCAGTTGAGCGCCTTGCATGTAAACGCCTTTGTCGCTCTGACCGGTCAGGATTTCCAGCGCGCCCTGACCACACGCGACGATCAGCGGAGAAGCAGAGATAACGGTGCCCGGTTTTGCTGCGGCGACATCGTGACGCACGCGAGATTTCCAGACGATAAATTTGTTGGTGCCGACAAAACCGTACGCGCCCGGCCACGGATCGGACACCGCACGCACCAGATTGTGCAGCGCTTCAGCAGGCTGTTCCCAGATAAGACGACCGTCTTCTGGCGTACGACGCCCCACCACAGTCGCCTGGCTTTCGTCCTGTGCTTTTTCAACGGTTTTGCCGTTCAGGATTTGCGGCAGAGCATCACGCAGCAGAGTCTGAGCAGCAGTACACAGTTTGCGATGCAGCGTCAGCGCTACGTCGTTTTCTTCAATCGCGACCACTTCCTGCGCCACGATATCACCGGCATCGGCACGATTAATCATGCGATGCAGAGTCACACCCGTTTCTTTCTCACCGTTCACCAGCACCCAGTTCAACGGTGCGCGACCACGGTATTTTGGCAGCAGAGAACCGTGCAGGTTAAAGGCGCCCTTCGGTGCAGTATTGAGGATTTCTTCGCCAAGCAGGTTGCGATAGTAGAAAGAGAAAATCACATCCGGGCTCATCTCGCGAATGCGATCAACCCACAGCGGGTGATTCACATCTTCTGGCGCATAAACGCTGATCCCCTGCTCTGCCGCCAGGCGAGCAACGGAACCGAAGAAGTGGTTTTCACCAGCATTATCCGGGTGAGTAAAAATGGCCGCGATGTCATATCCGGCGTCCAGCAGGGCCTGAATACCAGTGCAACCCATATCGTGATAGGCGAATACAACAGCTTTCATGAACGATCTTCCTCTTCAGTCGTCAGGCTTTCCTGACGGACAACACGTTGAATAAAATAGCGGGGACGAGCACGGACATCGTTATAGATGCGGCCGATATATTCCCCAAGCAAACCCATACCGACGAACTGCGCGCCGATGAACATAAACAGCACCGCGAACAGCAGGAACAAACCATCGCCTGCCCATTCAGCACCGAAGGCCAGACGCAGCACGACCAGCAGCAGAGCGAAGGCGAAACCCGCCACCGCGATAATGCTGCCAACCACGCTCAACAGACGCAGCGGCGTGGTGGTCAGACAGGTCACCAGGTCGTACATCAGGTTGATAAGACGCATAAAGCTGTATTTGGAATCGCCAAACTCACGCTCAGCGTGCATCACCGGGATCTCGACGGCGCGACGCGCAAAGGTGTTGGCGAGGATCGGAATAAAGGTGCTGCGTTCGTGGCAGTTGAGCATCGCGTCAACGATATGACGGCGATAGGCACGCAGCATGCAGCCGTAGTCGCCCATCGCTTTACCGGTAGTGCGCTGAATAAGGCGGTTAATCGTCTTCGAAGCGGTTTTACGGAAGATGCTGTCCTGACGGTTCTGACGCACGGTGCCGACCACGTCATAGCCTTCATCCGCCTTTTCAACCAGACGCGGAATTTCTTCCGGTGGGTTTTGCAGGTCAGCATCCAGCGTAATGATCAGGTCGCCTGTGACATGGCTGAAACCAGCCATAATTGCCGAGTGCTGGCCGTAGTTACGGTTCAACAACACCGCGACCACATGGCTGCCCGGCGCTTCAGCGGCAAGGCACAGCATGCGTGCGGAATCATCGCTGCTGCCGTCGTCGACTAACAGAATTTCATAGTCTCGGTTCAGCGTGGCGCAAGCGGCATCAGTACGACGAATCAGCTCTGGCAGGCTCTCCTGTTCGTTATAAACAGGAATAACCACCGAGACTTTTTTCACTTTCGGGGTTTCAAACATATCAATGTCCTGCGAGCTGACGGAGCGCAGAAATGACGCGGGTTGTGTCGTCATGAGTCATATCCGGGAAAAGAGGCAATGAACAGATGCGCGCGCTGTTCCACTCCGTGTTTGGCAGAGAGAGATTCGGGTAGCGTTCGCGATAGTATTTTTGGGTGTGTGCCGCGCGGAAATGCAGGCCAGTGCCAATGCCCTGCGCTTTGAGCTGCTCCATCAGGCCGTCACGGCTGATGCCACAGCGAGCTTCATCCACACGAATGATAAACAGGTGCCAGGCGTGCTGGTGCGGCCAGGCAGGAATCGTCAGCGGCTGGAAGGGCGTGTCGGCCAGCTCTTTCAAATAACGCTGAGCAATGGCTTCACGTTTACGGTTCGCTTCCGGGAGCTTGTCGAGCTGCACCAGAGCGATGGCCGCGTTGATGTCCGCCAGGTTGTACTTGAAGCCAGGGGAAATCACCTCTGCCTGCGGCGCTCGGCCGTGAGTCTGACGGTCGTAGGCATCAACGCCTAGCCCGTGGAATTTCAGGCTGCGAATGCGATTAGCCAGTTGATCGTTATCCGTCACCACTAAGCCCCCTTCCGCGCAGGTCATGTTTTTGATCGCGTGGAAAGAGAAAATGGCGGTGCCTTTGCCCCCAACGTGGTGGCCTTTGTAGTCAGTGCCCGCCGCATGGGCCGCATCTTCAATCACTGGAATGCCGTGTTGTTCCGCCACGGCGCGAATACCGTCGATATCACACGGCGCGCCAGCGTAATGAACAGGGATAATCGCTTTGGTTTTCGGGGTGATAGCCGCAGCAACCGCTTCCGGCGTCACCATCAGGGTGTCGTGGTCAACATCGATCATCACTGGCGTCGCGCCAAGCAGTTCAATCATGTTGAGGGTGGAAACCCAGGTTTGCGAAGGGGTAATCACTTCGTCGCCAGGGCCGATATCAAGCGCCATCAGCGTGACGTGCATCCCGCCGGTTGCGGAACTTACCGCTATCGCATGGCGATTTCCGGTCAGGGTGCAAAATGCCTCTTCGAGCTGCTGATTTTTTGGCCCGGTGGTTATCCATCCAGACTGCAGCACCTCTTTAAGCGCAGCAAACTCCTCGTCGCCCATTGAGGGACGTGAGAAGGGTAGAAATTCACTCATTGACTGTCCTCACCCAGAATAGTGGGAATAACGCGACTATCGTGCGCTTATGAAGTTAAACGAAGTAAAAATAAAGTGGGTCAAATGGCCGTGTTTTATAAACGCCAGTTCAATGTACTCAAAAGTAGTCAAAGTTTATTAGGATAGTATTAAGAAAGACCATGGCGGGCGAAAAATCAAGGCAAATTCAAATTTTTCATAGAGTTATGTGACGCGCCTTTTTGTCAGTGAAATAAATTTTTATCGAAGCTTAATAAAACTGTCATCCTAAGGTTTTGTTAATAATGTCAACGGATGCTAAACGGGAAATATATTCTGCACGCTATTTAATGAACTTCGTCACATTTCACATTTAATTCCCCGCCCCTTCTGGTTGCTTTAACATGGATAGTTCGTGAAAACCGAAATGTTCACCGCCTTCGTCCGACGGGGTTTCGTCGAAGACACAAAAGGAACTTCCGTCTCCAGCCTAAATATTCAACACAAGCTGCGTATGAAGTCGAAAAACACGCTGGCAATGTTGCGCATCAAAACCGCCATCTCACACAGCAACGGCTCTCAGCTTCACGACCTGATTAGCCAGATTTACATCAAAACAGTCGCGACAAATTCAGAACAAAATGATATTCAATAAGGATTTTTTCAAAACACATATTGAATATTTGACCTTATTCCCTTTACATAAAATAAGTAGGTTCAACTGCAGTTATATTTCACCCAATCATCAACATTTCCATTATAAATAACGACTTTATCAGGAAGCTTTTACGATTATTCAGCCGCGTACGACGACGGCACAGCTCAAAAAAGGGAAAAAGGCTAAGCAACCCTTACCGGAACAGCCATCTGCTGGCTGTTCGCCGGGTGCTGCCTGGCACGGTGGTCAGGTAAATTCTTCAACAAGCTGGGAAATGCCATAGCTGAATAGCCAGCTACTGCTAATCACCATCCCTTTAGCAGGTAGGCTCATGCGTGCGATCACGTGTTTAGTTTTAAGATAAACAACAAAAGAAATCAGGGTCTTAGCGGCAAAGGTAATCAAAAGAATAGTAAAAAGGCTCATGCGTGCTCTATGTGGTCATCCGTGACTGGGCTGCAAATGCTACCTGAACCATACCCATGATAAAAGAAGGGAATTGTTTCTGAATTTTAAACAATTTGAATTCATTTCATTCCAAAAAAAACCTCAGGTAACAGGCCTGACATCCCTCCGTTTAGAGAGACATCTCAGGTATCACCCGTCGCAGAGCAGAATTACGCCTCCACCAAAGCCTCCACCAAAGCCTGCGCACAAGCCCAGGCAGAAGCCCAGGCCCACTGGAAGTTGTAGCCGCCTAGCCAACCCGTTACATCCATCACTTCGCCGATGAAGTACAAACCAGGAGCTTTGCGCGCTTCCATGGTGCGGGAAGAGAGTTCGTTGGTGTCCACGCCGCCGAGCGTCACTTCCGCCGTGCGATAGCCTTCAGTGCCGTTGGGCTGCACTCGCCAGTTTGTCAGCGTTTCAACCAGCTGCTGCTGATTTTTGCTGTTGAGCTGCTTCAACTGCACATCCGGAATTTGCCCCAAGAGTTGCAGGCACTCGACCAGACGCTTCGGCAGTTGCATCGCCAGCGTATTTTTCAGGCTTTGATTTGGATGTGCTGCACGCTGCTCGTTGAGGAACTCATCCAGACTGCATTCTGGCAGCAGGTTGATGCTGACGAATTCACCCGGCAGCCAATAGCTGGAGATTTGCAGGACTGCCGGGCCGGACAAACCGCGATGGGTAAACAGCAGATTCTCACGGAACACCGTGCCGTCGTCAGCGGTGATCACCGAAGGCACAGAAACGCCGGACAGCACCTGCAGCTGTTCCAGCAAAGGTTTATGCAGCGTGAACGGCACCAGGCCCGCTCGCGTCGGCAGCACGTTCAGGCCGAACTGCTCGGCAATTTTGTAGCCAAACGGTGAGGCGCCTAAACCCGGCATCGACAAACCACCGCTGGCGATAACCAGCTTCTTCGCCGCCACTGCATCGCCGTTCAGCTGTAAAACGTAGCCTTCTTCATCACGCTCGACGCTGAGAATTTCCGTTCTCAGGCGCGTTGTGACATTGCCTTTCGCGCATTCGGCCACCAGCATATCGACGATTTGCTCCGCGGAGTCGTCGCAGAAAAGCTGCCCAAGGGTCTTCTCATGCCAGGCGATGCCGTACTTCCCGACCAACTCGATGAAATCCCATTGGGTGTAACGCGCCAGCGCAGATTTGCAAAAATGCGGGTTCTGGCTCAGGTAAGCGGCGGGCTCGACATACATATTGGTGAAGTTACAGCGCCCGCCGCCGGACATTAAAATTTTGCGACCAGGCTTTTTGCCGTTATCCAGCAGCAGCACCCGCGCACCGGCCTGCCCTGCCTGGGCCGCACAAAACATTCCCGCCGCGCCCGCACCGACAACAATGGCATCAAACCTTTCCACAGACTTTTCCTCTTCTTTGAATGTCGGGAAGTGTAAATTTTACCGGCGGGTACGACCAGTAAGATTTTCTTCATCACCAGTCATACTGTTGAAACATATAGGATAATTACTGACAGCAATTTTACCGAAGTGAACAAATATCAACAAAAGTCTATATTTCTCTTTGCCCACGCTGCGTTTGTCCTGGATAATGCGCCGCGTTCATGTCCTCAAAATGGCGTAACGTCCTATGCTACATTTATTTGCCGGCCTGGATCTCCATACCGGGCTTTTATTATTGCTTGCTCTGGGGTTTGTGTTGTTCTACGAAGCGATTAACGGCTTCCATGACACTGCAAACGCAGTAGCGACCGTTATCTACACCCGCGCTATGCGTTCTCAGGTCGCGGTGGTGATGGCGGCCCTCTTCAACTTCTTTGGCGTGCTGTTAGGCGGTCTGAGCGTGGCCTATGCGATTGTGCATATGCTGCCAACGGATCTTCTGCTGAATATGGGCTCTGCCCATGGTCTCGCCATGGTCTTCTCGATGCTGTTAGCCGCGATTATCTGGAACCTAGGAACCTGGTACTTCGGCCTGCCTGCATCCAGTTCGCATACGCTTATCGGGGCGATCATCGGGATTGGGTTAACCAATGCGCTGATGACCGGCACCTCGGTGGTTGACGCGCTGAATATCCCGAAAGTGATGGGCATTTTCGGCTCGCTGATTATCTCTCCGATTGTCGGTCTGGTTGTCGCGGGGGGGTTAATCTTCATCCTGCGTCGTTACTGGAGCGGCACCAAAAAACGCGCTCGCATTCACCTCACTCCAGCGGAACGTGAAAAGAGAGACGGCAAGAAAAAGCCGCCATTCTGGACCCGTATTGCGCTGATCCTCTCCGCTATCGGCGTGGCGTTCTCTCATGGCGCAAACGACGGGCAGAAAGGCATTGGCCTGGTGATGCTGGTTCTGATTGGCGTGGCACCGGCTGGTTTCGTGGTGAACATGAATGCGTCCGGTTACGACATTACCCGTACCCGCGATGCCGTGAACAACGTCGAAATCTATTTCCAGCAGCATCCTGATCTGCTGAAAAAAGTGACCGGCGTTGATCAACGGATTCCTTCACCGGAAGCGACCACGACCACGCCTGACGAGTTCCATTGCCACTCAGCCAATACCCTTAACGCGCTGAACCGCGTGAAAGGGATGCTGGCGAACAATGTCGAAAGCTACGACAAGCTGAGCGTCGATCAGCGCAGCCAGCTGCGTCGCATCATGCTGTGCATCTCTGATACCACCGATAAAGTGGCGAAGCTGCCTGACGTGAGCGCCGACGATCAGCGTCTGCTGAAGAAACTCAAAACCGACATGCTCAATACCATCGAGTATGCGCCAATCTGGATTATCATGGCCGTCGCACTGGCGCTGGGCATTGGTACGATGATCGGCTGGCGTCGCGTGGCGACTACCATCGGCGAGAAAATCGGTAAGAAAGGCATGACCTACGCTCAGGGCATGTCCGCGCAGATGACCGCAGCCGTCTCTATCGGTCTGGCAAGCTACACCGGGATGCCGGTGTCCACCACTCACGTTCTGTCGTCCTCTGTTGCCGGTACGATGCTCGTTGACGGTGGCGGATTGCAGCGCCGAACCGTGACCAACATTCTGATGGCGTGGGTGTTGACCCTGCCAGCAGCGATTATCCTTTCCGGCGTGTTGTACTGGCTCAGCCTGAAGCTCATCTAAGCGTGCGGAAACGCCAAAAACGGGTCAGGAAACTGACCCGTTTTTTTATGCCTCATTATCGTTAATCAGTGCCAGATAATCAGCGCAATCATGCTGACAATCACCAGCCCGCACAGCGCACTGGTCAACACAAACTGACGACGAACACGCTCACAGCGCCGGATAAACTCATCATCATGATGATCGCGATAACGCTGCGCGTAGATGTACCACACCAGACGCACCTGCTTACCTGGCTGACCATGGGAAGTAAAAAAGCCTCCTCCATCCACATACTGATAGAGCAAGGGATCGCAACCACGCAGCACCACCAACAGTGCGCGCAATGATGAGAAGTAGCGCGCCATATTCACAACACAAACGATACACAAAGCCCAAAACAGTGCGACAGTGCTTACCATACCTCCTCCCCGGCGACCCGCCCACGGAGAACCTCTCCGGGACTACCGCAACCCGAAACTCGACAGACAGTCAGTGAAAGAGTGAGAAACCGATCACAGAACGCGAACCGATCGGCTCTTTAAATAGTGTAGGAGATCAGCGGATTTTTTTGCCACATCCTTAACCGTTATCAATTGTTCAAGCGGAAAGATTTGTTTAACTGATTGGTGATCAAGGCAGATTGACGTAGCCTGAGGGGAGTTTTAAGGTTGAGTTGTCTACACTTAAGGCATAACCACTTAGTCATCACTTAAGGAAGGAGTAACACTATGGCTTACAAACACATTCTTATCGCCGTTGACCTGTCACCAGAGAGCAAAGTCCTGGTCGACAAGGCTGTTTCCATGGCCCGCCCTTACAACGCGAAAGTTTCCCTGATTCATGTCGATGTGAACTACTCCGATCTCTACACCGGCCTGATTGATGTCAACCTCGGTGATATGCAGAAACGCATTTCGGAAGAGACTCACCACGCGCTGTCTGAGCTGTCCACCAACGCCGGTTACCCGATTACCGAAACCCTGAGCGGCAGCGGCGATCTGGGCCAGGTGCTGGTAGACGCCATTAAGAAATACGATATGGACCTGGTGGTTTGCGGTCACCATCAGGACTTCTGGAGCAAGCTGATGTCTTCTGCTCGTCAGCTGATTAACACCGTGCACGTGGACATGCTGATTGTCCCGCTGCGCGATGACGAAGACGAGTAAGTGATTGCCCGGTGGCGCTAGCGCTGACCGGGCCTACAAAGCCCCCTGACACGAAACGTAGGCCGGGTAAGGCGAAGCCGCCACCCGGCTTTTTTATTCCGGCGTGCCAGCATAAATATCAAACCGATGGCCCTTAGTGGTCACCGCGTTGGTTGTCGCGACATCTGCCAGCGGCGGCGCATAATCCGGGCGCTTCACCACAACACGCTTCGTTGCCAGCTGTTGTGCAGGCACCAGCAAGCCATCGGCATCCAAATCCGGCCCCACCAGCGACTGAAACACCCGCATCTCTTTTTTCACCAGCGAACTCTTCTGCTTATGCGGGAACATCGGGTCGAGATAGACCACCTGCGGGCGCGGCGTGATATCGGTCAGCGCCGTCAGGCTGGAGGCGTGAATCAATTGCAAACGCTCCTGCAACCAGCCGCCAATTTCCGGGTCTGCGTAGCCGCGCGCCAGCCCGTCATCCAGCAATGCCGCGACGACGGGATTGCGCTCCAGCATTCGCACGCGACAGCCCACGGAAGCCAGCACAAACGCATCGCGCCCAAGCCCGGCTGTTGCATCGACCACATCCGGCAAATAGCTGCCTTTGATGCCGACCGCTTTCGCCACCGCTTCACCGCGACCGCCACCAAACTTACGGCGATGCGCCATCGCGCCGCCCACGAAATCCACGAAGATCCCGCCGAGCTTTGGCTCATCGCGTTTACGTAATTCAAGATGCTCCGGCGTTAGCACCAGCGCCATCAGGTTTTCGGCATCGTGCTCCAGCCCCCAACGGGCGGCAAGAACAGATAAGGCGCCATCGCTGGCGCCTGATTCATCCACTAAACAGATTTTCACGAAACGCTTAGCCCTTAATGCCGTAGTGCTCAAGCATCGCATCCAGTTGCGGTTCGCGGCCACGGAAGCGTTTGAACAGCGTCATCGGCTCTTCGGAACCGCCACGGCTCAGAATGTTATCGAGGAACGACTGCCCGGTTTCGCGGTTGAAAATGCCTTCTTCTTCGAAGCGCGAGAAAGCATCGGCTGCCAGCACGTCGGCCCACAGATAGCTGTAGTAACCCGCCGCATAGCCACCAGCAAAGATATGGCTGAACGCGTGCGGGAAACGGCCCCATGACGGACCCGGCACCACAGCGACCTGTTTTTTGATTTCGGCCAGCGTGTCGAGGATTTTCGCCCCCTGTTGCGGGTTGAACTCAGCATGCAGACGGAAATCAAACAGGCCGAATTCCAGCTGGCGCAGCACAAACATCGCCGCCTGGTAGTTCTTCGCGGCCAGCATTTTATCCAGCAGCTCTTTCGGCAGCGGTTCGCCGGTTTCGTAATGCCCGGAGATAAACGCCAGCGCATCCGGCTCCCAGCACCAGTTTTCCATAAACTGGCTCGGCAGTTCGACCGCATCCCATGGCACACCGCTAATACCGGACACACCGGCTGTTTCGATACGCGTCAGCATGTGATGCAGACCGTGGCCGAACTCATGGAACAGGGTGATCACTTCGTCATGCGTAAACAGCGCAGGTTTGCCATTCACCGGGCGGTTGAAGTTACAGGTGAGGTAAGCGACCGGCTTTTGCAGCTCGCCGTTGGCTTTACGCATCTGGCCCACGCAGTCGTCCATCCACGCCCCGCCGCGTTTGTGTTCGCGCGCATACAGGTCGAGATAGAAGCTGCCGCGCAGTTCGTTTTTCTCGTCGTACAGCTCGAAGAAACGCACTTCCGGGTTCCAGACGTCGATATCGGTGCGCTCTTTGGCGGTGATCCCGTAAATGCGTTTCACCACTTCAAACAGGCCGTTAACGGCTTTGTTTTCCGGGAAGTAAGGACGCAGTTGTTCGTCGCTGATGCTGTACAGATGCTGTTTCTGTTTTTCGCTGTAGTAAGCGATATCCCACGGCTGAAGCTCATCCACGCCAAACTCGGCTTTCGCGTAAGCACGCAGTTGCGCCAGTTCTTTCTCACCCTGAGGACGAGCGCGTTTTGCCAGGTCGGTCAGGAAGTCGAGCACCTGCTGCGGGTTTTCCGCCATTTTGGTGGCGAGCGATTTAAACGCGTAGCTTTCAAAGCCCAGCAGTTGCGCCAGTTCGTGACGCAGCGCGAGGATCTCTTCCATCACCGGGCTGTTGTCCCATTTTCCCGCATTTGGCCCCTGGTCGGAAGCTCGCGTGGTATAAGCGCGATACATCTCTTCACGCAGCGCCTGGTTGTCGCAATAGGTCATCACTGGCAGGTAGCTTGGGATATCCAGCGTCAGCAGATAGCCTTCCTGCTCTTTCGCTTCGGCCTGCGCTTTGGCGGCTGCCAGGGCGCTTTCAGGCATCCCGGCAAGCTCTGCTTCGTCAGTGACAAGCTTGTTCCAGCCCATAGTGGCATCAAGTACGTTGTTGCTGTACTGGTTGCCAAGCTCAGAAAGACGCGCAGCAATTTCGCCATAACGTTTCTGCTGCTCTTTTGGCAGACCAATACCGGATAATTCAAAGTCACGCAGCGCGTTATCTACCGCTTTCTTCTGAGCGGTGTTCAGGCTCGCGTACTTGTCGCCATCACGCAGATCGCGATATGCCTGATACAGGCCTTCATGCTGACCGACCCAGGTGCTGTATTCAGACAGCAACGGCAGGGTTTGCTCGTAGGCTTCACGCAGTTCCGGGCTGTTCTTAACGGAATTCAGGTGGCTCACCGGGGAGAAAATACGGCCCAGCACATCATCCACTTCCGCAAGCTGCTGGCAGAGATTCTCCCAGCTATAAGGCGCGCCCTGCGCCACAACGCTTTCCACCGCCGCACGGCAATCATCCAGCGCTTTGGTGACGGCTGGCACGACGTGCTCTGGCTGGATTTTTGAGAAAGGCGGTAAGTCGAAAGGCGTCAGTAATGGATTGGTCATAAGCGCGGTCCTTTGAAAAAAGTGAATGTCACAGCGCACGTCCGGCGCTTTACCGATAAGAGTGAGAATGGGGTTAAGTGTAGAGGATTTCAATAGCGGAACACGTGCAAAGGCTGATTACTGCAACAGGAAAATGCCCGGCGGCGCTGACGCTTGCGCGGGCCTACGGGGAAAAGTAGGCTGGGTAAGCGTTAGCGCCACCCGGCATTCTGTTAATGCGAGTTCTTCCCCGCCACGTAAGCCGCAACAGGATCAACCCGCTGCCAGAACTGCTGCTCAGGCGTGCTGCCGGAAAGCGGATATCCCGCAGGTAAGGCCGTTTTCTGTAAAAGCTCTCGCCGCTTAGCCGCAGAAAGGTGAGGCAAGGCGCTCTCAAGCAACACTTCTGCTCCAGATGGAACCTTCAATGCGTTCTTACTGCCTTTCTGTTTCGGCAGATCCCAGCTCAGGGTATAGCGATAAAAATCACGCATCTCCGGGTTGTGCCACGGATCTTCTTTCGCATCAGAACGGGCACAGTCTGCCAGCGGCACGCCACACTCTTTTTCCAATGCTGCTCGAAGCTGATCCCGCGCCTCGTTAAACAAGCGGCGATAGTTGGGATCGTTCAGATAGTGCGTCACGTTGCTCAGGGCCACCATTCGCGAGCCCATAATATCCAGCGGATAATGCACACCGAGCACGACGCGAGAGTAACCATAGCGCGCACCGCGAACCATCAGCGCTTCATAGCGCTCGGGCAACATTTGCGCCAGTAATGTCGCATCCGTTACGCCGGTATTGGTATGCCCGCTGGGAAAAGAGCCGCCATCTGCGCTATACGGATGCAAATCTTTCACAACAGTGTTATCCGGCACCAGATAAATGCCGCTGCCCTGCACCAGGAAAGGCCGCCCATAGCGGAAATATTTTTTGGCCGCCCCGGTACTGACTTCACTGGCTTTGATGAGCGCCGCCGCTTTACTGAGTTCACCTTTACCGTAGGCGGTGATAAACGCCCTGCCCAACCGCGGCCCCAGCGCATCACTCAGGAACCACAAATAGCTGATACCTTCAGCATCCATCAGCGCCTGGCGGCGCAGGCTTTCCGTCGCGTCCTGATTGATGATAATCACCGTTTGCAGGCTGGCTTTCAGCGTGTTTTCCGGCAGGTCGCTGAAACCGGAAAGCAGTTGAATCCCCTGCTTTTGCAAAGCGGCCGTCTGGAAGTCATAGCCACTGGCTTTCAGCCAGGCAGTATCAGCCTGAGTGGACGACTGTGTGCTTTTCTCCAGATTGTCACGCGTCAGCGCCGGAGCGGTGCCCTGCAATGATTTGCGCAGCGCCGCCAGCACCTCTTTTTCCAGGCTCACATACGCAGGCAGTTCAGACGCTTGCGAAACCCTGTCGGCCACTTCCGCCGAGCCGGGAATCGACATCTCCTTCGCCATAACGGGCGAGCTCATCAACAACACGGAAACCCAAAAGGCCAGACGATGATTCATGTTGAGTCCTGTCTTAAGTAGCCATTACGCACGATGCCCCTCATAGTGTTGGTCGATTCTGTCACCCTTGCCAGTCCATCGTGAGGCTTCAGCGGTAATCTACGGCAATCTGCGGTAAACTGTCGGCATCGTTTATTACTTCGGAACACCCGTATCCATGCTCAGTTATCGCCACAGCTTTCACGCAGGCAACCATGCCGACGTCCTCAAACACACCGTTCAGAGCCTGATCATCGAATCACTGAAAGAGAAAGAGAAACCGTTTCTTTATCTCGATACTCATGCGGGCGCCGGGCGTTATCAGCTGAGCGGCGAGCATGCAGAACGTACCGGTGAATATCTGGAAGGTATCGCGCGTATCTGGCAGCAGGATGATTTACCTGCCGAGCTGGAGCCGTACATCAGCGTGGTACAGCACTTTAACCGCAGCGGTCAGTTGCGCTACTACCCAGGGTCCCCGCTGATTGCCCGCCAGTTGCTGCGCGAACAAGACAGCCTGGAACTGACCGAACTGCACCCAAGCGATTTCCCGCTGCTGCGTTCAGAGTTCCAGAAAGACGAGCGTGCCCGCGTGGCGAAAGGCGATGGTTATCAGCAGTTGAAAGCGAAACTGCCACCGCAGTCTCGTCGCGGTCTGATCCTGATTGACCCACCTTACGAAATTAAAACCGACTATCAGGCGGTGGTTTCCGGGATCAGCGAAGGTTACAAGCGTTTCGCGACTGGCACCTACGCGCTGTGGTATCCGGTCGTTCTGCGTGCGCAGATCAAACGCATGATTAAAGAGCTAGAAGCCACGGGCATCCGCCGCATTCTGCAAATTGAACTGGCCGTCCGCCCGGACAGCGACCAGCGCGGCATGACAGCCTCCGGCATGATCGTCATTAACCCACCGTGGAAGCTCGAACAGCAGATGAACAACGTGCTGCCGTGGCTGCACAAAACGCTGGTCCCGAGCGGCACCGGCCACACCACCGTCAGCTGGATCGTGCCAGAGTAATCACAATCATCGGTGGAACCTATGGATTCCAGGTATACAATCGCGGCAATCAACGATTAAGGAAGAAGCTATGACTAAGCATTATGACTACATCGCTATCGGCGGCGGCAGCGGCGGCATCGCCTCCATCAACCGCGCAGCCATGTATGGCCAGAAATGTGCGCTGATTGAAGCCAAAGAGCTGGGCGGCACCTGCGTCAACGTGGGCTGTGTGCCGAAAAAAGTGATGTGGCATGCCGCGCAAATCCGCGAGGCCATCCATCTGTATGGTCCAGACTACGGCTTCGACACCACCATTAACCACTTCGACTGGAACAAGCTGGTTGCCAGCCGCACCGCTTATATCGACCGCATTCACACCTCGTACGACAACGTGCTGGGCAAGAACAATGTCGATGTGATCAAAGGCTTTGCACGCTTTGTTGATGCGAAAACCATCGAAGTGAACGGTGAAACGCTAACGGCAGACCACATTCTGATCGCCACCGGCGGCCGCCCGAGCCACCCGAACATTCCAGGTGTGGAATACGGTATCGACTCTGACGGTTTCTTCGAGCTGCCAGCGCTGCCAAAACGTGTTGCCGTTGTGGGCGCAGGTTACATCGCTGTTGAGCTGGCTGGCGTGATTAACGGTCTGGGCGCTGAAACGCACCTGTTCGTGCGCAAACACGCGCCGCTGCGTAGCTTCGATCCAATGATTGTTGAAACGCTGGTAGAAGTGATGGCCGCTGAAGGCCCAACGCTGCACACCCACGCCATTCCGAAAGCGGTTGTGAAAAATGCCGACGGCAGCCTGACGCTGGAACTGGAAGATGGTCGCAGCCAGACCGTCGACAGCCTGATCTGGGCGATTGGCCGTGAGCCAGAAACCGACAACTTCAACCTGGCCGCGACCGGGGTGAAAACCAACGACAAAGGCTACATCGTTGTCGATAAGTTCCAGAACACCAGCGTGCCGGGCATTTATGCTGTTGGCGACAACACCGGTGCCGTAGAACTGACTCCGGTTGCCGTTGCGGCAGGCCGTCGCCTCTCTGAACGCCTGTTTAACAACAAGCCGGAAGAGCATCTGGATTACACCAACATCGCGACTGTGGTCTTCAGCCACCCGCCAATCGGCACCGTGGGCCTGACCGAGCCACAAGCGCGTGAGCAGTTCGGCGAAGATGCCGTGAAGGTCTACAAATCTTCCTTCACCGCCATGTACACCGCAGTGACCTCTCACCGTCAGCCGTGCCGCATGAAGCTGGTATGCGTGGGCCCTGAAGAGAAAATCGTCGGTATCCACGGCATCGGCTTTGGCATGGACGAAATCCTGCAAGGCTTCGCAGTGGCGCTGAAAATGGGCGCAACCAAGAAAGACTTCGATAACACCGTGGCAATTCACCCGACCGCTGCGGAAGAGTTTGTTACCATGAGAAGTTAGTGTAGAAAAAATAGTAGACACATTTTTTTCTGGAAGAGAACCTGAAATGACCACGCATAAATTGTGGTTCTTTTGGGTTCTTTTGGGTTCTAAGGAAAAGAAATGGCACGATTAGTCTCTTCTGCGGACGCTGAAAATCGGCATTAACACCGTCATTCGCACTTTAAAAAACTCGCGCCGAAGCGAATAACGTCATCCCCGGTCGCCCATGCGGATGTGGCGCTCATCTGCGAACTTGACGAGCAATGGAGTGTTGTCGGCAGTAAAGCCCGCCAGCACTGGCTCTGGTATGCCTGCAATACAAAAACGGGGGACAGGCTTACACTTTTGGCCCGCGAACAGATGAAACCTGCCGTGAATTGCTGGCACGACTAACCCCTTTTAACATCGGTATGATAACCAGTGATGACTAGGGCAGCTATGCCCGAGAAGTCCCGAAGAATAAGCATCTGACAGGCAAAATATTCACTCAGCGTATTGAGCGTAACAATCTGACGTTAAGAACCCGTATCAAGCGTCTGGCCCGAAAAACACTCTGCTTCTCACGCTCGATTGAGTTGCATGAAAAAGTTATCGGCGCTTTCATTGAAAAATACATGTTCTACTAATTGGAGGCATTACCGACGGGCTTTACGCATAATGATCCCCTTCGTTGGCAGAATGAGTATGCCGGAAGATCTCTAAATGTGAATGACACGATGATGAGGGAGACTTACACCAACTGCATGTCAGGTGGTTTTCTACGTGCGAAAATTCACAATTTGAATATTACATGGATTCCCATTAATTTATTCATATGTTTTGGCGAATTAACACACGGATAAAATATTTAATAAATAATTACAAAATAACATCACCCGTTATTCAGAAATAAAATTCAATAGACCGCAAAACAAACGATTTAAACATCAAATATGAATATCCATTTCTTTAGTTTCGGTTTGATACAAAAAACATTTATTTTTAACAAAAAAAACACCCAATCGAACGAACATAGTATTGATCGCCATTAATTATTTTGTAACTAAATTTATATACACCAAAGATTATATAATGATTTGATAGGATTTGCCGATCAATTTAAAATAAATCGATCGAAAAATACATGTTTATTTTGTGGTGGGAAATGGTCATGCTTATCCCAAAAGAGGCTTCTTTTAGGTTTAATCTAATCCCATTAGTCTTTAATAATGCTGTTTCTAATTCCTTTAACGAAAAGCCGATATCATCCAGAAACTGGAATATATTAGCTCTGGAGTAGCTTATGCGAAGTTTTCATCGGGCAGTAAATAGCAAAATAAATAACGACAATTCCAGCAAAAGTGCATTGGTTTCTCGAAAGGAAATCACTGCTGCTGACGATGGTCATCTAAAGGCTGTTCGTTATAAACAATCGGTGATCACTTCAGAAACTGGCGTAAGATTAAGCGCAGATGAGAAAAAATTAATTAGCTACAATAAATATTTGGAAGCAGCCATTTCAATTTCTATTCTCGATAAGCCTGGCGGCATTGCAATCGTCCTTGACCGTTATACGTTAACGCTTGCTGACGTATTTGAGAAACTACTACAAAATAAGCAAGATGTTTTTTTCAATAATGCTCGTATGCCATTACTTGAAGTATTTACACGTACCACTTTTAATCCCATGAGCAGCGGTTCAGATCAAATAGGACGTATGCCTGTTGACATCGAAGGAAGCACACCGCAATGGTTAATTCAGCAGTTAAGGCAACCTCTTGCACCGAATAATGGCTATCTTCTTATGCTAACTAAAATGAAAGCGGTTAGCTCATTCGGCACAACTATCTGGCAGCTTTTAACTGTAATTAACCCGGAGCAGAAAATCACCAATACACAAGTGATAACTGATTTACTGGGTTCTGTCGGTAGTTTCCCCAATAATATTAGCCCCGAAAATCATATCGCATACCTGACTTCCCGCTTTGATGAATTCAAACAAAAAACCCGCTCGGCGCTTTTTGATAGTTCTATTTCTCGCGCCCGTAGTGAGCGTATGCCACTTATGAATAAAGAAACGAATAAAAAATTTGATGGTGTTTATACCAATGCCGCCAGCCATGGATTGGGTTTCGGCCAGGTAATACAACATGCTAGTTCACAGGAACAAACTCGGCAACTACGGGGTTTACTGGACAATGGTACAGTGCGCAATGCCAGAATCAACGCTATCGATCGCTTTGATGCCCCGATTGGTGACCTGAATCGCCCCTTCATGCTTTCAGAGGATGAGTTTAACAAATTTCCTGATGATCGTCTGTTTAAGAAACTTAAACAGAAAATTGAAGATCATTATTTTAACCATGGCGTAGGAATTAACCGATGGCAACCTTACGGCACCTATAGCCTGGATAGCAGTAACTTTGGCTACCCCTCTGCGGGGGCTCAGTCCGGTGGAACAACGGATATTTTGTTAGCCATGATTATGCTGGGGCTGAAAGAAAACTCCCTTTATGGCGATAAAAAATCAGTCTTACCGATGGTGCTTGCAGCAGCCGCCTTTATGAATTTTGGTGGCTACCATACTTTTGCAGAGGTCTTACCGATTGGCGAAGCTGTTACACAAAACCAGATATTTAATCCCGCCAATATTGCTGACGTATTCCGTTATGGTTCAATTTATTCCCAGATGTTGGTGCTTTATTTCAAATATGGCGACAGACAAGAATCAGTTAGCTTACAGAAATTTGAGTCAGCACATAGAGCATTAACAAAAAAGACTCGCGATAATTTATTCCACCCACAGCCAAACGACTGGTAAATATTATCCGGAACCGTTCTTAATTAATAACACTGGACAGACTCATGAGTAATACACAGCATAAATTAGATAAAGCACGGCCGCCGCGCGTGCAAATTACTTACGATGTTGAAGTCGGAGATGCCCAAACGGCAAAAGAATTACCGTTGGTTGTTGGCGTGATGGGGGATTTTACTCAAACGACTGACAGCCTGCGCGATCGTAAATTTTTGAATATAGATAAAGACAATTTCAATGAGATTATGTCCTCCATGAAGCCGGAAGCGGAATTTCTGGTGGAAAGTGCTCTGCCAGAACAGGAAGGAAAGCTGGCCATCTCGCTAACCTTCCAGAATATGGATGACTTTTCTCCGGACAATATTGTCCTCCAGGTTGAACCATTGCGCAAACTGATGGAACTACGCGAACAATTAAGCGATTTGCGTAATCGTGCTGCCAGTAACGAACGCCTGAAAGAGCAACTAGCAGAAATGGCCAGACAACAAAACGCGTTGTTGGGTAAAAACGATGACCTGAGAGGCGATGAAGAATGAGTAGCGAACTGATTCAGAACCCCGTAACCGAATCTTCTTTTAATGATGATTACCTTAACCAGGTTATTGACAATACTCAGGCTATCCGGCGTGAATCCGATCGTGATCGCATGAAGTCGCAACTGAACCATTTTCTGGCTGAAGTTCTGTCAGGTTCAGTGGTTATTTCTGGCGATCTCATTGGCAGTATTGAACAACGTATTACAGCAATCGACGAACTACTGTCGCAACAGGTCAGTCTGATTATCCACGCGCCAGAGTTTCAGAAGAAAGAATCCGCATGGCGTGGGCTGCACAAGTTAGTGCAGTCCAGTGTTACCGACAATACGCAAATTCGTCTGTTGCAATGCAACAAACAGGATTTGATTAAGGATTTCAAATCGGCCAGCGATTTTGATCAATCGATGTTGTTCAAATGTGTATATGAAAGTGAATATGGCACCTTTGGTGGCATGCCATTCTCTGCCTTTGTCGGCGATTTCCAGTTCGATAATACTCCGCAGGATATTAATCTGCTGGAGCAAATATCTCATGTTGCCGCTGCCGCGCACGCGCCATTCCTCAGCGCCATCGCGCCGGGCATGTTATCGATGAATGATTTCTCCGAGCTGCCTCGCCCACGCGATTTGGCGAAACTTTTTGATACCACAGACTATGCCCGCTGGCGTTCTTTCCGCCAGAATGATGACAGCCGCTATATCGGCCTTACTCTGCCGCGAGTGCTAAGCCGCGTACCTTACGGCACCAAAACTATCCCGGCTGAAACCTTTACTTTCGAAGAACAGATCCGCGAAGACGAAGCCGGCAGTGACTATCTGTGGATGAACTCTGCGTGGGAGCTTGCCGGACGGATTATCGAATCCTTTGAAGAGTATGGCTGGTGTGCATCTATCCGTGGTGTAGAAGGCGGTGGGTTGGTGAAATCGCTTCCTGCCTATAACTACGTTTCCAGTAGCGGTGAACGTACCATGCAGTGTCCTACTCAAATTGCGATTTCTGACCGACGGGAAAAAGAGCTCTCTGAATTGGGCTTCATTCCACTGGTCCACTGTAAAGGCACCGACTATGCGGCATTTTTCGCGGTGCAGTCCATAAACAAAGCCCGTCTGTATAACTCTGACCAGGCCAATGCTAACGCTCGTCTGTCGAGTCAGTTGCCCTACATTCTTGCAACGTCACGCTTTGCCCATTATCTGAAATCGATCGTCCGCGACAAAGTGGGCAGCTTTATGTCACGCACAGAGTGTGAAGAGTATCTGCAGAAGTGGATTATGCAGTACGTCGTGGCTTCTGATAATGCCGGTCCAGAAACCAAAGCTCGCTACCCTCTGCGCGAAGCTAAAGTTGAAGTCGTCGAAGTTCCAGGTTTTCCAGGCGCTTATCGTGCTATCGCCTGGCTGAAACCTCATTTCCAGCTCGAAGGTTTAAGTATGTCTTTGCGGCTGGTAGCGGATTTACCTTCCGCTGTTAACGCATAACCCCCTTGTCAATACAGGAATAAGAAAATGGCTAAATTACCGGATTGTCAATTCATCGAAATTAAAATTGATAATAAAATAATTTCAGGTTCATCAGAGGAAAGTGCTTATAAAAACTGGATGGAAGGTTACGCGCCTGCAGGGCTCGCAACGGTATCGGGTCCAGACGGGACTTATTTTGATTCGATTCAATCATCCATTCTGGTCACTAAAGAAACGAGCAATCTTTTCGAGCAGTATTTAAAACGCGGTTATAAAGAAATTGTGATTACCATTGTGCATCGCGGCTCTGACAAGTTAAACCAGAATTATGAAATTCAACGCACCGTTTATAATAATTGCAAAATTCAGAGTCTTAATTTTGAAATGCGCAACAAATTATTTATGGATCTGTCTTTTGCATTTGAAGGTACGGTAGAAGTCACGTTTAACGTACCCAATACCGCGGAAACTGCGCTCGATAAGATTGGGCCGATCAAGTACGACATCCCGCAAAAAGCCCTTTTGTAACATGTATACCCGGCGGCTATTGGCGGCCGGGCTTCAGGATGCTGCTCATGACCACCTCTCTGCTTTCCAGACTCAGCGATAATTATCCTTTGCGTGAAGAGGATGATTATCCTTGGGCATTACAACCCTATGAGGTATTGCTCAGCGAATTTAAAATGCTATTAACATCACGCGCACGACTTCCTGACATCGAGAATATTCCGCTGATTAACGCCTCCGTGCTTAATTACGGCATTGATGAATCATTCAGCAAAACAAATGAAATCGGCTCCCGACGTCTGATGATGGAAACACGCCTAAAAAATACCATTGCACGTTTTGAACCTCGTCTGACTCAGATTTCATTGACCAGTAATATGACCGACTCACACACCATTTGTTTTATTCTGCGCGGTGTTTTTTTTCTTACGCCGATCGTACTGGAATTGACGTGGAACGATAGTACCGGGAGATTCTATTTCAATGAATAGATTGCTTTCGTATTACCAGAAAGAGCTGAGTTTTCTGAAACAGCACGGCCAGGTGTTTGCCACTCGTTTTCCCAAAATCGCTCGTCGCCTGGGGATGGTTGAAGGCGAATCAGAAGATCCACACGTTAGCCGCCTGATTGAATCATTTGCCTTATTGACCTCGCGCATCCACCAGCGCCTTGACGATGATATTCCCCAGGTTATTGATGCTCTGCTTTCAACTCTGGCACCCCAGTTTTTACGTCCATTACCGTCAGCCTGCATCGTGATGATGTCGCCGGATCCGCAAAAATCGGGGATCACCGGCAAAAACGTGCTGGCGGCGGAAACGACGCTTTTTACACGGCAGAATACGCCACTGTCCTGCCAGTTTCAGACGGTCTATCCGGTGACGCTGCAACCGCTGTCGATTGACACCACGGCGCTGCGTTTTGACAGTGACGAACTGAGCTGGCAATTGCAGTTGGGCTTTAAGGTATGGCCTGGCGCAATACAAGCTGACGACAACATTCGCCTGTACCTTCACGGCCCCGGCAACGCGGTAAACATCCTTTATACCCTGCTGTGTTCAGAGATTAAAAACCTTACCTTGCGGCAGGGCGACGTAAATATTCCTCTGAACAGTAGCGCATTGAGCCCGGTAGGGTTTGACGCTGGGGAAGCGCTACTCACCCGGGATTCGCACATTGCGCCTATTCACGTCCTGTTGCTGGATTACTTCTGGTTCCCGCAGAAGTTTTCATTCATCGATATTCAGCTACCCACTGGCTTTAGTGCGGCTGGCAACAGCGCATTTGAGCTGCAAGCGGTCTTTAAGCGTAGCCATCTGACTGAACGTCTGGAAAATCTCGCTCCTTTGGTAGACGAGAACTTTTTCCGCTTGCACTGTACGCCCGCGGTCAATCTGTTTTCCCAGCGTGCCGAAGCCATTACGCTGACCGACGCCATGGCGGATTACCCCATCGTGCCGGATACCCGGCATCAGAAGCACATTGATGTCTGGGCCATCGATCACGTTTCCGCCCAGCGTAAAGTTGATAACCGAATCGGCCATTTTCCCGTGCTTCCACTGTTGGAAAGCCGCCCAGCCGTCAACTCAGAGGAAGATTCAGGCCTGTACTGGCAATTCTTTCGCCGCGAAATACCTGGAGTACGAGAGGTAGAGCACAAACCCTTTATCGCCTTCAGCGAGCGCCCTAATCGCCAGCCGCCCGGTGGCCCAGAAATTATCACGCTTAACATCAAGTGTACCAATCACGGACTGGCGCATCAGATGCAGTATGGTCACCCGGACGGGGATTTTGACCTTGATGCGCCCGTTGCCGGGCTGAAAATCGTCGCGCTTACCCATCCTACGCGCCAGGTGAATCCGACGGACAAGAGCGCGCTGCGCTGGCGTTTCCTTTCACAGTTATCGCTTAACTACCAATTGTTGGACGGCGAACAAGGTACACAGCGGTTAAAAGACACTCTGGCGCTGTACGCTATTGACGAAAGCCAGCATAAACCGCGAATGCTGTCTCTTATTAAGGATTTGACCTGCCAGCCGGTCACCACCCGGCTTATCAACAACGATCCGCATTCGCTGGCACGCGGCATTGATTTGACCATCACCTTCGCTCGTGAAGCGTTACAGGAGCCAGAATACTACCTGCTCTGTTGTCTGCTCGATCGGTTGCTAGCGCTGTACGCTCCGGTCAACAGCTTTACCCGTCTCACCACCTGCATTGAGCATGAAGCGCAGACGCGTCGCGTATGGCCCATTCGGGCGGGGAAACTGTCATGGCTATGATTTCCATCGTGAGTAAGTTTCATTTCTACCAGCAGATTCGACTGCTGCTACGCAAATTGCGCGATGGCAGCACGCCGGATGCCACACTGCTGGATGAAAAACTGCAAATAACGTCCACGCTTTCCCTTGATGCGCCTAACGGCCAGGTGGAAAGCCTTTATCAGGAAACGCTCGATTCACCGCTGCAAGTGACGGCCTGGCACAATGGTTTAACCGGTGCAATGGGTGCTCTGCCGACGGCCTACAGCGAGTGGATGATTGAGCGCCAGTTCCGCTACAGCGACCGCAGCGCGAAAGCGTTTATCGATCTTTTCGGGCATCGCTTGTACTGCCTTGATTATTTAGCCTGGCAAAAACATCACCTGTGTGCGCTGGCCGAATCTCAGGGCCAACCGCCTTTGCAGACAGCGATTCTGGCGTTAAGCGGCCTGCTGATGTCCGATGTTTCACCAGCATTAGCACAACATGCGCCTTTGTTCGCCTCGCGGGTGCGCTCGATGGTCAATCTTGAGCACTGGCTAAACCTGCTGTTTGGTGTGCCAGTGCAAATTACCCCCTTCACTGGCGGCTGGCGCAAAGTAGCAGAACATGAGCGCTGCCAGCTCGGCAACCCAGCACAAACCCTGGCTACCGCCCCAATGATGGGGAGCGTCCGCCGGGAAGTTGATGCCCATTTCGATGTGGTGCTGGGGCCAATGTCACCTGACGCTTCGCGCCGTTTTATGCCACCAGGAAGCACATGGCAGGAACTCTGGCAACGGATTCGCGAGTATGTCGGCCCGGTGGTGGATTTTTCCGTTTCCCTGGATATCAACAGCGCCGACCAGGCTATCCGTCCGTTGGGAATGAGTGCATTAGGATTGGATCTTTGTCTTGGCCATAGCAACACGTCGCACCTGCATCAGGTACGACTGCCTGCCCCCACCCTTTAATCAGGATTTTCCGTATGTCACTTATTGACCAACCTGGTTCGAATCAGCAAAACCACTTTTTGCGCTGGAATGGCGACATTGCCGATTCGTTGCTGCTCGTTGCCCTTGAGGGGAATGAATCGCTGTCGTCACCTTTCAGATATGAACTCCGATCGCTGACCAGAATGAGTGAAGCCCAGTTGACCCGCTGGCACAACCAGGCGGCGAGCTGCCAGATTGGCGATGGCAGCCGTGAATTGCCACAGCGTGTTCTACACGGCGTCGTGACGCGTATTCGTTACGCGCAGCGCACGCCGGACGAAGCTGAATGCATCCTGACGCTAGAGCCAACACTTTCGTTGCTGAAAATGGGGCGGGTTATGCGTATCTGGCAAAATATCAGCGTACCGGACCTGGTGCGTACACTGCTCAGCGACCACGGTATTAGCCAACTGGATCTGCAACTGCACGGCAGTTACCCCAAACGAGAATATTGCGTGCAGTACCGCGAATCCGCGTTTGACTTCATTCAGCGCCTGCTGGCAGAAGAAGGGATTTACTACTTCTTCCGCCACAGCGAATCAGGGCACACATTGGTGCTGGCCGATCATCCTGCCAGCCATAGTGCCATCCCTGGCGATAAACTCACCTGGCACCACCATGGCAACATCCTCACCGAAGGCAATATCGACAGTTGGGCTTCAACAGTGATGTTGTTGCCTGCCGGTATCGCATTGCAAGGCGTGAACATGCCGCAGGCGGTCTCCATTGACGACCAGCAGAACACCAGTGGATCGAATGCCCACGTCGATGCTGTCACCTTTACTGATATCACGCCACAGGGCGAACGCTCGCTGATTTCAAGGGAGGCGCAACAGGCTCTGGCCGCACGCGAGGCCAACACTCGCCTCTTTGACGCAACAGTCAATGCCCACTGGCTATGCAGCGGAGAAACGTTCACCCTCACCGGTCATCCGTCGGGTGATAAGTCATACCGTATTCAGTCGCTGACCTTTAATGCCGTCAACAATTTTGACGATAACAGCAGCGACTACCGTTGTCAGATACAGGCGATGAGCAACGACCAGCCGTGGCACCCACCTTATCCACAACCGCCGGAGATCTCCGGCATCCTGACAGCCACCGTGGTCGGCCCATCATCAGAAGAGATCCACACCGACGAATATGGACGTATCAAAATCCAGTTTCCATGGGATAAAGCGTATCCACACGACGACACCAGCTCTTGCTGGGTGCGAGTCGTTCAGCCGTGGACGGGAGGTAAATTTGGCGCCCAGTTCATTCCCCGCGTCGGGAGTGAAGTCTTGGTGAGTTTCGTGCAGGGCCACCAGGATTACCCATTGGTCACAGGCACCGTCTACAACGGTCTGAATAAACCGCCCTTCATTCTGCCCGATGAAAAAAGCGAGAGTGGTTTTGTCACCCGCAGCACCCCTGACGGCAGCGTTGATGACGGTCATCGGCTGAGTTTTAACGATAAAAAAGGCGAAGAGTTGCTGACTATTGTCGCGCAGAAAGACCTGTCGCTGACGGTCAAAAACGACGTAACCAGCACCATCGCTGCCAACCGCAGCACCGAACTGACCAAAGGCAACGATCAGTTATTGCTCAAGCAGGGTGACATGAGCGTCACGCTCGAAAAAGGCAACTGGCAGCACAAAGTCACCGGCAATGCCACCACTGAACTCAATAACGGCAACTATGCCCTGAAAGTGGCTGGCGGTAGCGGTAGCGTCAAAACCGATAAGGCACTCACCCTGGAATCCACCCAGTCCATCGAGTTGAAAGTCGGCAGCAATAAAATCAGCCTGTCGGCCAGCGGCATTTCAATTAATGGCATGACCGTCAAGATTGAAGGCAGTGGAACCGCAGAGCTAAAGAGCGCGATGACGACGGTATCGGGAAGTGGGATGACCCAGGTCTCTGGCGGCATTATCAATATCGGCTAAGGAAGCAATATGACACAACACAATCTGGCTCTACAGCCACCTGAAACCAGCCAGTGGGAAGACGATTTACGGCACTGGGCACGCACTCTTCCTCCTTTGATGCTTGGATTACGGCTCACTGCGCTGCTGCGTGAGGTGATGCCAACCACCACTCACTCGCTGCTGGATACCATTGCCCGGCAGTATCGTCAGCCAGAAGAGGGCCGCCGCTGGCAGCTCTTTGAACAAGCCAAAACGCTGGGTTTTAGCACGCCGATAGGCGCGCTGGCGCTATCACAATTCTGGTCGCACGGCAGCATGAGCCCGGATGGCTTGCCGCCCGTGTATCCCGAGCCAGAGCTCAGTCCACAGATGATGCATTGTGCGCTGGTAATGCTGGCCGCCCAGCTGGCAGAAAACCCGGCCGATGGCGTTAGCCAGTTAATCGCCCGCAGTGCAATGCTGGAGGTCTCATAATGGCTCAACCTGCTGCCCGCGTATCCGATATGCACGTCTGCCCGATGGTCACGCCCGGCCTGCCGCCCATCCCTCATGTCGGCGGCCCAATCATGCCACCCGGTGTCCCGACGGTGTTGATTGGCGGATTGCCCGCCGCCACCGTCGGGTCAATGGTGACCTGCGTCGGCCCGGTTGATTCGATAGTCATGGGCAGCACGAAAGTATTGATTGGCAATAAGCCCGCCGCACGAATGGGTGACAGTTGTGCCCATGGTGGCACGATTGTCGCCGGTTGCCCCACAGTGTTAATTGGATAAAGGAAGACCTTCATGCTGCCCGATATGTCCACGCTGCTAGCACCGATAAGCCCGAAAAACCCGGCTGGCGACAACCTGGAATATGACCCCCTTTTCGATGAAATCCGGGACGCACGCGAAAGCGACCCCGACTATTTACCGCAAGATGCATGGTCGGTCAGCGAACCACGCAAAGCCGACTGGAACCGGGTGCGCATCCTCAGCGAAAAAGCGCTGAGCGAGCGAAGTAAAGACCTGCAGTTGGCCTGCTGGTTTGTTGAAGCATTGTGCCATCAACACGGACTGACCGGGCTGGTGGCGGCGATGGAGTTCCTCAGCGAATTTATCACCCGTTTCTGGTTTCAGTGTTGGCCTTCCCTTGAGGAAGAAGGCATCGCCATACGCCGGAGCAAACTGCTGCGGCTCGACAGAGAACTTAGCCAGCAGCTTTTTCGCAAACCTCTTCTGCGCCAGGCAGATACGACCCTGGTTCGCTGGCGGCAAATCCTTGCCTTCGAGCACAAGCTCAACACTCAACCCGACAAGCGCGATGAGTTAATTCACCAGGAAGGGGACCTGACTCAGGCGACGTTTGATCGGCAGGCGGCGAATTTTTCTTCCATTGAGATTGCTCAACAGGCCAGCGTCGTGGAGCAGCTTGGCGTCGCGTTTGACCAATTAGAGGAACGCTACGCGTCTCTCAGCCAGGACCTTGAGGGCGAGCTATTTTCGCAGACCCGGCAAATGCTGGCAGACCTCACCGACTACCTGCAACGGCTGACGCAGCGTGCGATCCCGCCTGCCGATGATTTCATCGCCCTGGCCCCGATGCCGGAGGAAGGCGCTCCCGCGTTTGGTGATGCGCCCTCATGTTCCACGCCATCCGGTATGAATCGCGAGCTCGCGATCAACCAAATGTTGTCTATTGCCGGATATTTCCGTCAGGCCGAACCTTCCAGCCCGGTGCCGTTTCTGATGGAACGTGCCGCCCGCTGGGCCAATATGACCCTGAGCGAATGGCTGGAAGAGATGTTGAACGACAGCAATAGCATGAATGAAATCAATAACGTATTAACAGGACGTTCCCGGTAATGCGCACAACAACGCCACTTATACTCTTACTCGCAGGCACATTGCTTAACGGCTGTGCCGCAGATCCTGGCGCGATAACCAGTGAAAAACAGGCCATCGCCCAGGTCGCCGCCCCCTTTTCCCAGGGCGCTATTGCCCTGGAGATCCAAACCGATCCCGACCTGAACGCCCTTCAGGGGATCGCCAACAGCTGCACCCTGTTGGTGGTTCAGGCGCAAAAAGCCAGCACCCTGAATAAGCTATTGTCCAGCCCCTTCAAACTGAAAAACCTGTTCAGCGCAGCCGGCGCGCAGGACGATATTCTGAAAGTTGATCGCTACCCTGCAATGCCGGGACAGAGTACCACCTTGCATATCGACCGCAGTGAAAACAGCCGCTATATCGCTATTGTGGCCGGTTATTACCCCTTCCCACAAAAGCAACACATGGCGCTGGTGGCGATTCCTGTGACGACCGAAAGTACCGGCTGGTGGCATACCACCTGGCGCGCACAGTTAACCCCTTTGTCGCTCAAGATGCGTCTTGGCAGCAATAGCATTAGCCAATTCACTGGTGTGACGCCGGAACCGCTGGCGCTCACGAGCGCCGATGCGGCCCCGTCGGCCATCACGGCACCCGGCAAAGGAGGCTGATATGTATCCCGAACTGCAACAAATTTACTGGTACTCGGGCGTCTATCTCCAGCCGCAGCATCTGCAGTCTGTCGACCTGTACCATAACTACATGCTTTCCCGGCAACGTCAGCTGGCACAACCGTGGAATGTCGGCATGATCCTCTGCGATTTCAACCCGGAAACACTGGTTGATTTCACCCTCAAAATTGAGCGCTTGCAGGCAATTTTGCCATCGGGTGACTACCTGGAATACCCCGGTAACTGTGCAGTACAACCGCGCCAGTTTCGTGATTCCTGGAAGCAGCTCGAAAAACCTTTCATGCTGTGGCTGGCGCTGCGTCGTTTCGACCCAGGGCATGCCAATGTCGGCGATTCCCCCAACAGCCGCTGGCTAAAGCCCCATGAGGAAGGGGTGATGAAAGATGTTTATTTCAGCGGCCCGGAATGTAGCGTTTCGCGCATTCTCTACAACATACAAATTCTCAGTGATGAGGAAAAACAGGCGGTAGTGGACTGCGAGTTTCTACCCCTGCTGCGGCTGCGCTACGAAAACGATCGGGTCGTGAGCGATGCGAGTTTTTGCCCCCCCCTGGTGACGCTGAACGGTTCTCCCATGCTGAAAACATTGCTTGACGGGTTGTACGCGGAGTTGGCCAATCGGGCGCATCAACTGGCGGAATACAAACGCCCCGACCCACTCAAAGACGCCAGCCGCAGCGATATGACCCAATTGTTGGCGATGCGTTCGTTGAACCGCGCACTACCGCTGATTTATCACTATTGCCGCACACCGACGATGCACCCCTGGCCACTCTATGGCCTGTTGGCGCAGCTCATCGGCGAGCTTTCAAGTTTCAGCGAACAGTGTTCGTTTAACGGTGAATGGACAGGAGAGGAGTCGCTGTTGCCCTACGATCATTTCAACCTTTTCGCCTGCTTTGCCAGCGCCAGAAAGATGATTGTCGCCTTATTGAATAATCTGACACTCGAGGATAACACCTGGGTGACGCTTATTGCTGATGACCACCGGGTATTCCGCGGCGATTTGCAGTCGCTCCCCTGGAAAAAGACCGGCTCGGTCTTTCTGATGCTGCGTTCGGAAACCCTGGCGGCTCTCGAACATATCGACAGCACAGGTTTCAAAATCGCTCCCGAATCGTCCATTATCACCCTTATCCAGCATGCGTTGCCAGGGATCGCTGCAACCTGGATCACCCCAACACCGCGTGGCGTTCCGCACCGCAAAGATGCCTTTTACTTCCTGCTTAACCAGCAAAACAGTTTGTGGAAAAGCGTCGAGCAACAGCAAAACATGGCTTTCTACTGGGATGATGCACCCACCGATTTACAGGTGCAGGTGATTTTCATGGGGGCTGAATGATATCGCTTCTTGATTGTTATTTGCCGGTATTTAAACAGGTGCTGCGAATGATCGGGGAACCGGAAGCGTTCACTGATTATGCCGAGTGCCGTCAGCGTTGTATCGGCCTGCTTGAACAGGCCATTCATGACGCCGACAGGCTGGATAGGTGTGAAGACGAAAAAATGGCGGCGCGCGTGGCGGTCATCGCCTGGCTGGACGAAACCGTGCTGCGCTCGACGTTACCGTGGAGCCAGCGCTGGCAAAGCGAACTGCTACAGCGCAAATACCTGGATCTTACCGTTGCCGGGGAGCGATTTTTCACTCTGTTGGCTCAATTGGATCTGGCCCATGAACAGGCAAGGGAAGTGTTCCTGTTCTGCCTGCAACAGGGTTTTCACGGTCAGTACAGCACCGCTGACATCCGGCCAGCACTTCAGTCCCTCATTGCCGAGCAACGCAGCTTGTGCCTACCAGAGGCGTGGCAGACATGGCCGAACGACGCCGAGCTGGTGCCGGGCCCGGTCGTTCCTACGGGCACGATATCGCAACGTTTACGTCCGCTGTTGACGATGGCTGCCAGTGTCGCGTCGCTGTACGTAATCCTGTTTTTCCTTCTTTATTACTATGTGTCCTGAGCATGATGTTTAAAAAATTAGCCTATTTTACCGGCTGGCTGCTGGTGCTATCGTTGTCGCTGATGTTTTGCTTCACGCTGGGTCTGTGGCAAAACTGGAGCACGCCTGGCATTCTGCTGTTCTGGCTGCTGATGCTCGTGATGGCGGTGCTCCTGTGGGGCGCGCTTTATGCTATCACCCGGGCTATCAAAGGAAAGCAAGGCCGCCACTGGTTTGAAAAATACCGCCTGTCGCGCCGGGAATATGTCTTGCTGAGTCACTGGAAGGCCGGCGCGAGTATTATCAAACGTATTCGTCGCCAGCGGGCGCAACTTCCCTGGTATTTGCTGGTGGGCGAACGCTGCGGTAAAAGCACTTTACTGGCCAGCGCCGGGCAACCCCGCTTTTATGGTGATAACGATGATGCAGTAGCCGGGCCGACGCGGACACTACGCTGGTGGTTTTTCCGCCAGCTCTGTGTGCTCGATCTCTCCAGCAATTTCCTGAACGGCTCGGCTTCTTTTCGCCAGGCATGGGGAAAGTTAGCCCAGTGGTGTGCACGTATGCCTGCTCCTGCTGGGGTTATCGTCACCCTGCCAATGCGGGCGCTGATGAGCGGCGATCTCAACGCATTGCACGCTCTTGCCCGACAGCAGCGGGCGCTGATTGAACCCCTGATGCGCCGCTTTGGTGAACGTTTACCGCTGTATGTGATGGTCACACAATGCGATGACTTTCCCGGTTTTAGCCTGTGGTCCCGGCAACTGTCTGCCGCCCAGCGCCAGCAGCCATTAGGCTACAGCTGGCACATGGCACCGCATATTGACGGCCAGGATGAACTCGCATTGCGGCCGCTGTTCACCGCCCTGAAAGAGGGAATGTCGCGCGTGCGTATGAGCATGACATTCCCAGAAACGCTCAACATTAAAGAGAAAGCCACGCTACTGGATTTCCCTGAGGCTTTTGCGAGCCTGGAGCCAGGGTTGCGCTATGCCCTGGCTTCACTGTGTGAACCTAATGCCTATTTCAGCCACACTTGTCTCAACAGCATATGGTTCAGTGCCGCTGAGCTACAGGAGGAGAATCGCGGGCGGCGGGTCAGCGTTTTCGTTCACGATCTGCTGACTGAACGCTTGCGCGATCTGAGTTTACGCTGGAGCACTCAGCGTTGGTATCAACGGCCTCGAGGGAAAACGACCTGTACCGTCGCCCTGGTCGTGTGTGCGCTGTGGATACTGATAAGCGCAAGCCTGAGTTTCAACCGCCTGCAGCCGGAAATTGCGCGGCTATCGCCTGATGCCCTGGCCGCCTTTCTTGCTAAAGATGAACAATTTCCGAAAGTGTCATTACGCTATCTCCCCTTTCAGCCGTTGCTTGGGCAGCAGCACCAGTACGCTGAATCACAGCTGGCTCGCGTTCCCTCCACGCCACGCCTGGCACAGATTGCGCTGATAGATTTTCAGCAAAAGGTTCTGGCGGCCGCGCCGGCACAGCAACGTGAACTCATTTTGCAATTGACCCAGGCCGTGCTGACCTGGCAACAGATGCGTGATGGTGCGTCTCTGGAAACACTCAGCCAGCAGGCGCCCGTTGCCAGCGCGCTTCAACAACGAACCTATTCCGGCCCACTGTCACCTCTCGCGGTAATGGCACAGGAACGCTATTACATGCAGCGTGCCGACGGGGAACGCTGGCTGCAGACTGCCCGGCGATTACTGACGACGCTGGTGAATCACGATCCGGCCCTCAACTGGCTGGTCGCACCTGCGGCTGCGTTACCTGCGCTTCAGGCGACCACGTTCTGGCCATCACTACCGGAAAGCGTTGAGTTGCCGGGCATTTGGACTTCCACAGGAGAAACAGCCCTCAACGACTGGATGGCGCAAATTGAACGCGCGACCCAGCATCCTCAGCCATTATTTCAACAGATGCGCGCCCATGAGCCAGCCCTGCGCCAGAATGCCTGGCAGCAGTATCTCATAGACGTAACCGCCAGCCTCTCCTCCGTCGCTCCGGCCATGATGCCACCAGGGCAGCTTATCGCCCTCGGGCAGAACCAAAGCCCGGCGATGCAGTTTGCCGCTCTCACCTTGCGCGAACTCCATGATATTCCAGCCGGCGACGCCCAGCCGTGGCTCGCCACGCTGCGGCAGTTACAGCACCTGGCGGCGAATAGTCATGCCTCCGCGCTGCTAAACCGTGCCAACCGCATAGATGATCGCGTACGCCAGTCACTCTCTGGCTGGCTGCGGGGCGCATCGTCTGAATCGCGCACCGATACTGCACCGCGCGCAGACCAGATATGGCGTCTATGGCAAAACGCGCGCAGTAGTGGGGTCAGCGAAGCGGTTGCTCAAGGCAAGCCCAGCGCCCAATTAACGAGTGGGCTATTCAGCCCCCTCCAGAACAACGGCAAGCATAATCCGCTGATGGAACTCCTTCCTGCTCTCGCGACGTTACAAGAAAGCCTTTCGGCGCAAAATAATGACGCGAGTATCAGCGCTGTCTGGCGGTTGTACCAGGACGATGCCCGCCGCCTGTTAGGTAACGCGGTCGCTCAAAGCGCCTGCTGGCTCAACAATCAATGGAAAAGCACCGTCATTTGGCCGCTCGATAAAGACAGCGACCACCGCACCTATGACGAACAGCAGGCGCTGGCCCAACAGCTGGTCAGCACATTTTTGCAAGGGCCAGCGAAAGCATTGTTAACGACCAATAGCAGTGGCCCTGATGTGGCGGAGTATGCCGGAATAAAAGTACCGCTGACGGCAGAATTTATTCGCCTCACCCGGCAAGCGTTTTCACCCGACATGATGCAGGACGTGCCGCAACGCGCATCCACTCGACAAAACGACCAGCGGGCCGCTTTGAAAGCGAAAGTGGATGCCCTGGTGAGCCAGCAAAACGAGCTGGCAAAGCAAAACTGGAAAATCAGCATCGCGAGCCAGCCTGCAACCGTGCCCGGTGGCGCACAGGTGATCCCCACGGGTACGCAGTTGACCTTGAATTGCCAGAAGGGCGATCAGCAACTGAGCAGTATGAATTTCGCCGAAAAGCATGATTTCAACTGGCAGCCAGGGCAGTGCTCCGGCTTAACGCTGAGTGTTATTTTCCCGGATTTTACTGCCCAATATCAGCTTAATGGTGACGACGCCTGGCCGCGGTTTATCAACCGCTTCACCGACGGCGAAGCCTTATTCGACAGCAGCGATTTTGATGACAGCAGCGGTCTGCTGCAACAGTTGGGAATCAAGCAGATTCTGGTGCGATTCACCGTATCCGACACCCAGGAAACAGAAGCTGCGTGGCAGACCTGGAGCACTCTCAACGACAATATTAAGGATCTAAATGATCGCATTGCCAGTCTTGACGATCGCGATGAATCCTCGCCTCTCACCCCGATTTCAGCGTTGCCTGACGATATCGCGCAATGCCAGTGACTTAGTAAGGAAACACTACGATGAATCGCCATTTAAAATCCGTCATCAGCAAACTCAACGCTGAAGGTCGCGCCGTTCTGGATACTGCCGTCAGCCATGCGGCCTCACTGCACCATACTGACGTCACGGCAGAACACCTGTTGCTGGCGATTGTACGTCAGGAAAGTTCGATGCTGGAGTCGCTGGGATTGCAGGCGGGATTGCCGGTCAGCGAACTGTTTAATGCCCTGAAAAAAACGCTGGATCAGGCCAATGTTGGAAATGCATCAACACCGGTGTTTGCCACTGAATTGGTGCAATGGCTGGTGAACAGTTGGCTGCTGGCAAGCGTTCAGCCCGGGCAACAGCAACTGAGTCCGGCTGCGTTGATGATCGGCCTGTTTGACGACAACGCAGATCCCCTCTTTGCCCCACGCGTGCAACAAGCGCTGCGCTGCAATCGCCTGCTGGCACGACAGATGCTACACAGCGGCGAGCCAACGTCTTCCACGGCGACTCACGAACCGCAAACCCTCGGTACAACGCTTGCAAAATATACCCGCAATTTGAGCGAACTGGCGCGTTGCGGCGAGCTGGACCCGGTGCTAGGGCGTGAGGCGGAGATCCGCCAGATGGTCGATATCCTGCTACGTCGTCGGCAGAATAACCCCATCCTGACGGGCGAACCCGGAGTGGGCAAGACGGCGCTCGCCGAAGGACTGGCACTGCGCATTGCGGCAGGGACGGTGCCACGCATGTTGAAATCCATGGAGGTGCTGACGCTGGATTTGGGGCTGCTACAAGCCGGGGCCAGCGTCAAAGGTGAATTCGAGAATCGCTTACAATCCTTGCTCAAGGAGGTGGCCAGTGCGCCGCAACCCATCATCCTGTTTATTGATGAAGCGCATACGATGATTGGCGCAGGCGGGCAAGCAGGGCAAAACGATGCCGCCAACCTACTGAAACCCGCGCTGGCGCGAGGCGAACTGCGCGTTATCGCTGCAACCACCTGGGCTGAGTATAAGAAATACTTCGAGAAAGATGCCGCACTGACCCGACGTTTTCAGGTCATCAAAGTGGCGGAACCGGATATCGAAAGGGCGACGACCATGCTGCGCGCGATGGCGCCAGCAATGTCGCGCCACCACGGTATTCCTGTGCTGGAAAGCGCTATCCATGCCGCCGTGAACCTGTCCAGTCGCTACATCGCTGGTCGTCAGTTGCCGGATAAATCCGTGAGCTTGTTGGATACTGCCTGTGCGCGTGTCGCCGTATCTCAGACCCACGAGCCAAAAGAAGTTGAAGCCATAGCCGTGCAATTACGGGCTATTTACAGCGAAAGTGAAGCGCTCAAACTCGAGGGTTCTGCCCCGGAATTGCAACAAAATCTGGCCCAGCAGGCCACCTCACTGCAAGCCACCCTTGATACGCTAATGGAGGAGTGGCAACGGCAGCATTCGCTGGTTCAACAGCTTCTGCAAAGTAAGGATGCCAACGAGATTGCCCGCGGTCGTGAAGCGCTGGCGGCTTGCCATCAGCAACACGCGATGGTGTTTGAATGCGTGGATGCAACCTGCGTAGCGGATGTCGTATCAGACTGGACGGGTATCCCACTAGGCCGAATGCTGGAGAAAGAACATCAGCAGCTCGATACGCTATTTGAGCGGCTGGCCGGAAGAATTATCGGACAGCCTCACGCGCTGGAACAAATTACACAGCAAATTCGTATAAGCCGGGCTGGCATGGGCGATCCGCTCAAACCGACCGGCGTGTATCTGCTGGCCGGGCCATCGGGCACCGGAAAAACAGAAACCTCACTGGCGCTGGCGGAACTGTTGTTCGGCGGCGAACAGAGCCTCCTGACCATCAATATGTCGGAATACCAGGAAGCACATTCGGTTTCAGGGCTGAAAGGTTCCCCTCCGGGATATGTGGGATATGGCCAGGGCGGCATTCTGACCGAAGCCGTGCGGCGTAATCCGTACAGCGTCGTGCTGCTGGATGAAGTGGAGAAAGCCCATCCGGATGTCATGGAATTGTTTTATCAGATTTTCGATAAGGGCACGATTGAGGATGCGGAAGGCCAGTCCATAAACTTCCGCAACAGTTTGATTATTATGACATCTAACCTGGCCAGCGCGTCGCTGATCACTGCCGTTGAAGCAGGGGAAAGCAACCCGGAAGCGCTATGTAACCTGATCCGTCCAGAGTTCGAACGGGTATTTAGCCCTGCACTGATGGGCCGCATGACGCTCATTCCTTATCTGCCGCTACAGCCAGAGACGCTGGCGCAGATCATTGAGTTAAAGCTCCATCGGCTTTGTCTGCGTTATCAGCAAGCAAGCGAGAGCAAGATCCTGCCAACATTCAGTAAGCGAATGGTGAACTGGGTGGGAGAGCATTGCCAGGTCAAACAGAGTGGCGCACGGGATATCGATCAGGTTCTGAACCAGCATCTGTTGCCACAACTCGCGGCGCGGGTATTACAGAGCGAAGTGGCCGGGGCATTAAAAATCGATGTCAGCAAAAATGCACTGATTTTGCGTACCGAAAAGGGGAAAGTATGAGTTCCACACTGACGACCTCTCATTCACAAACGCTGAAGATCAACTGCCACGACCCGCGCGGACATCAGGCTTTTTTGCAGTTCAGCAACGATATGCATCACTGGCAGACCTATGCCAATAACTCGGGCTGGTGGCTGGAAAGAGAAAAGCAGTGCCTTGGGCTGTTTCAGCAATATGGCTACGATCTGCAAAGTGGCGTGTGGTACTGTCTGATTGCCTGCCAGCGCAATGGCTGGAAAGGCATTGCCAATGCATCACTGCTATTGGCAAATGGCTTTGCTAAACAGCAGCCTCCTTGCTGGCCACCGATTGCGGCGATGGATCTGCGCCGCCAGATCCTGGAGGGTTATTGTATTCACCTCCAGCCACTGATCTTTGCCTTGCCCATGCCGGTGGATAACACGCTTATCCTGCAACAACTATTCAACGCCATGACGCTGCTTCAGGGACATGCCGCAGCATTACAGTCTACAAAGCTTGCGGCATTCCAGCAGATGTCTGCCTGGCTATCGACCCACATTAAAGCGATTGAGCAACAAGCCCTTTCGCCTGCTCACACATCCAGGCCTTCAACGGATGCCTCTGCGCTGCTTTTCTCTTTACCCCTTCCTCCTGCTCGCACCCGCTGGCGGGTTAAAGGATTGTGGGGAATGGCTGGCGCCTTGATGGCCCTAAGCATTGTAGGAATAATTCAAGGAATTCATGATCCTGTCGCGTTGAATTTTTCAAACCGGATCTGGCCGGGAAACCCGCTTTTTGCACACTGGAAACAAAACCTGCTGGAAGAGAGCAATATGTTCCCGGCAAACAAAACTTACGAACGACTCAATCAACAACTCAATACCCTTGAGCAGCGATTGTTGGACGCAGAACAAAAGCGCAAGCCTTACCTGACTATTTCCGAACTGAAAACCAACGTTTATCAAATGCAGCAAACGTTGGATGGCCAGAAAAAATTTTTTGAGTTTCAGCTTAATGACGTACAGACATTACGGGATCGCCATCAACCATTACCGTCAGAAGTGTTAATGTCTTTATCACTCAAACGAGAGGCATTAAATAGCCGTTTTTTATATCTTACAAATGATGAAATGTTTGATGATAAAAATTTACTGAGGAATTAACCTCAGCAGCTCCCAGAGAGCTAGCTTCGCACTGTGTCACGAATACCGGCATTGTTCATCGCAAGGTCAACAACCTGCTCTTTCATGCCATGCTGGCAAGCCCGGTATTCATACTCAAGCGGGAAAGTTCGGCGACATTCCTGACAGCGGTAACGTTGATGTCCGGTAATGCCGTGATCCTGCCTCTTCAGCAACGGCATAACCCAGCACTGATGGCATTTCCCTGATTTTCTGCATTTTTATGGTGTGGTAGTAAATTGTCACCATGCGTTAATCCCTAAGGCCCCGTTACGACGGGGCTTTTCCTGCCGGATTGATCTTTTCCTGGACCCACAACCTCCGCCTTATTCCTCATTTCCGCACAATTTGTACTATGCTGCCAGAATGACTGGTTGAGAATATTTCCCGGTTCTCATTCCCCCATTTGGGTTTATCTTATTTAAGGTTTTGATTTCATGAAAAAATGGATACTTTCAATAATGACGGCAGCAATGTTGCTGCCGATGGTGACCCTTTCGGCTCACGCGACCAATCGTAGCGACGCTCGCCAGGGCGCCCGCGACATCCGTCAGGACTCCCGCCAGGAGGGCCGTGAAGAGAAGCGTGACTGCGTCAAAGCGGACGATAAGAGTAACGCCTCTTGCCGCCAGGACAAGCGTGAAAACCGCCGCGATGGCCGTCAGGACGCACGCGACGAGAAGTGGTAAGGTGATTATTCGGGCACGTTACGTTTTAAAAGCGCGTGCCCGATATAATTGCTCCAGTTAAAGCTATTCTGCAAAACCACCACCGCGCTTTTATTGGCTTTATCAAAACCGATATAGCTGGAATATCCGCCGATATATCCCACCTGATAAGTAATTTGCTGATCGCCGTAGGTGTCGGTAATCCATGCAATATTGGCGGCTTCTTTCTCACGCGGGAAATAATCAGCACTGACGTCACGGAAGGCTTTATTCAGCACGGTATTTCCCGTGTCGCTGAAATGAGCCCTGGCGTATTCAATCAAATCGCGCGCATCACTGTAGAGACTCGCCGCGCCAATCATGTTATTGCTGAACTGCCAGTCCGGCGTTAAAGAACCGCGAGCGATAAATTTTGGCTGATCGCCAGCATGCCCTAATGCACGTAAGGGATAGCTGCGCAGCGTTTCAGGTGTGAAACTGGAATTTCGCATCTTCAGCGGCTGGAAAATGCGCTGCCCGGCCAGCGTTTCAATCGATTGTCCGGTCTGAACTTTCAGCACGTAGCCCAGAATGGCATAACCGATATTCGAGTAGCGGGGTTCACGGCTGAGCGGCGCGTTAAAGCTGCTCAGATAGCTCAACACACTGTCGCTGTCGAGTTCGTGATAGAAGTTTTCGCCGTCGCTCAAATAGCGCAGCAAATGCTCAAGCGACAATAAACTCATCGGCTGGCGCGGCAAGCCGGAAGTGTGCGTCACCAGTTGCAGAAGCGAGATGTTACGCGCGTCGTCACTGAGCGGCGTGCCCGGTGGCAACAGCGTTTCCAGCGTGTCATCCCAGTGCAAACGCCCTTCATTGACCAGCAGCGTGGTCACTTCCGCCGTCATCCCTTTGCTCAGCGAGCCCAGCGCGAAAAGTGTGTCAGGCGTAATGGGATAGCGATGCTGTTCGTCGGTCACGCCATAGCAATAAAACTGCGCCGGGCCGTCTTCGTGGATCACGGCCACCACCATGCCCGAGACCTGTTTGCTCTGCATGTACTCCGTCACCAGTTCGTTGACAGAAAGCGCGCGACCATTTTGCGCCACCTGCTTCACTTCACTGGAAGGCATATTCATTTGTGATAGCGTGCCTGAGCAGCCACAGACAAGCGCAGACGCCATCAGCACAGAGAGTACAAGCCCTTTCAATACTGACCTTCCTGATAAAAAGAGAGATAAAGTGAGCGGGGGTAAACCGGGCACAAACCATAGCGAGATTCACATTCGGTTGCAAAGTGAAAGCTCCGAAAGTGAAGGCGTGCCGGTTCGCGGCTTTTTCAGCGAATTTTCCGTGAATACATCGCATTAGGCCGCAATATCGCCGAAAGACTTCGCACATTTTTGTGACGAAGTGCACGTTTTATGCCCCACCGATCGAAGCGAATGTCTAAGCTTAGTAGAGCGCCGGAGGAACCCGGCATGTTGTACTGACGCTATCCGGAGGTGATTACCGCTATGCTCAACCAGAAATTACGTAACCCGGACACCGACGAAGTGCAAGCGCTGGCCGCTGAGCTTTGCTACCAGACGGATCCGTGCGAGCTAAAACTGGATGCCATGACTGAGGTTGAGCCGGAACCGGAAATGATCGAGGGGATGCCCGCCTCGGATGCCCTCACCCCTGCTGACCGCTATCTGGAACTTTTTGAACGTGTTCAGGCAGCACGCATTTTTGCCGACAGCAAGACCTTCCCCGACTGCGCGCCAAGAATGGACCCGCTGGATATTCTGATTCGTTTTCGCCAGCAGAAACGCCAGCCCGGTTTTAATCTGCGGGCGTTTGTTGAAGAACATTTCTGGCTGCCGGAAAGTCACGCCAACGAATATGTCTCTGACCCCGAGAACACGCTCAAAGAGCACATCGAAAATCTGTGGCCGATCCTGACGCGTGAACCGCAGGATCATATTCCCTGGTCTTCGCTGCTGGCGCTGCCGCAGGCATATATCGTGCCGGGCGGGCGTTTCACCGAGACTTATTACTGGGATTCCTACTTCACTATGCTCGGTCTGAAAGAAAGCGGGCGAGAAGATTTGCTCAAGTGCATGGCGGATAATTTCGCGTGGATGATTGAGCGCTACGGCCATATTCCCAACGGCAACCGCACCTATTATCTGAGCCGCTCCCAGCCGCCGGTTTTCGCCCTGATGGTTGAGCTGTTTGAGGAAGACGGGGTGCGCGGTGCGAAGCGCTATCTTGACCATCTGAAGCTGGAATATGACTTCTGGATGGACGGCTCAGGTACGCTGCTGCCTAATCAGGCGTATCGCCACGTGGTTCGCCTGCCCGATGGCTCGCTGCTGAACCGCTATTGGGATGACCGTGATACGCCGCGGGATGAGTCGTGGCTGGAAGACGTGGAAACGGCTCGCCATTCAGGACGACCGCCCAATGAAGTTTATCGCGACCTGCGAGCCGGGGCGGAATCCGGCTGGGATTATTCCTCACGCTGGCTGCGGGACACTACCCGCCTGGCCAGTATTCGCACGACACAGTTTGTGCCGATCGATTTGAACGCCTTTTTGTTCAAACTGGAAAATACCATCGCCAATCTTTCTGGTCTGAAGGGTGATAAAGAAACCGAAGCCGACTTTCGTCATAAGGCCAGTGAACGCCGCGCCGCCGTGAACCGTTATTTGTGGGATGACGAACAGGGCTGTTACCGCGATTACGACTGGCGACGCGAAGCGCTGGGGCTCTTTTCTGCTGCCAGCATGGCGCCGCTTTATGTCGGCATGGCGACGCATGAACAGGCCGATAAGCTGGACACCGCGGTCAGAACGCGCTTGCTGACGCCCGGCGGTATTTTGTCGACAGAGTACGACAGTGGTGAGCAATGGGATTTCCCTAACGGCTGGGCGCCGCTACAGTGGATGGCGATCCAGGGTTTCAAGCTGTATGGCAACGACGCGCTGGGCAATGAGATTGCCCGTAGCTGGCTGAAGACCGTCAACCACGTTTACCAGAAACATCACAAGCTGATTGAGAAGTATCACATCGGTTCCAGCACGCCCCGACAAGGGGGCGGCGGTGAATATCCGTTACAGGACGGTTTCGGCTGGACTAACGGCGTGGTACGCCGCCTGATGGGGCTGTACGGCGAGCCAGACTAACTTAGCGAATCGCATCGTAAATGGCTGACTGAATTGTCAGCCATTTTTTATTCTGCACATCCGGCGAAGCGTCCGCGCGTAATTTGGCCTGCGAAACGTTATAGCGCTGGCGCTCCACCACTGCTGGGGTGGTGCAAAACGCTTGCAGGTAAGATTTTCGCACCGAGGTCAGTGACTCCCCGTTCGCCATGGCGTGCCCCAACGTGGTCATAAAGCGACGGCACGGCTTGGGCTCATCCATTTGCAGGCGATAACGCAGCAGCAGTTCGAGCACTTCGTCGTAGCGGAAGGAGTGCGCCTGCTCTGTCCACGCCAGTTGCCAGGTCATCCCGCCCTGTAAAAAGAGCGTTGTGACGCGGGTATCATTACGATCGATAGCCGCGCGCAGACTGTTCACATCCCAGCTAATGCCCATGTTTGCCAGCTTTTCGCGCGGCGAAGGGATTTCGCGCTCCGGCGCATCAATTAGCGCCTGAGTCTCGGGCTGACTGGCCGATTCTGCGGGCGTGGTGTTGCTGAACAGCCACAGCGAAGCAAAGGCCATCACCAGCACCACAACGCCCACGGTTCCCCACAAGATGGTGGAGATGAGCTGTTCGCGATCTTCCGGCGTGCGCTTCTCCTGCTTCTTCGGCGGCTCGATGTTGTCACGCACAGGGAGATGATCGCCGCCCAGCGCCCTGTCTTTCGTCCGTGCATCTTCCCAGAAATGGTGCAGCTCGTTGCTGTCCACCGCCATAAATGCCGCCGGATTCACCCGGGTTCGCCCTTGTTCAAATGCTCGCTGCACCGGGCCTGCTATCTGATGGGTAAAATTATCCAGTAGCGCGATTTCAGTGGTCGTGAGCGGACGCCGCGCCACCATGGCGTTGCGCATCCCCCGGCAATCCTCAAGAAACGCATGCAGCGTGACACGCTGTTCAGCAAGAAAAGTCAGCGCTGACGCTGAGTTGAATAAAGGGGAGTAGTGACGAGCAAACGCTTTTTTATCGACCACCAGCGAAGCCAGATCGCTGAACAGCATGCCGGACAAAATATCACCCGCATCGCTGTTCGCCAGCCAGCGCCTTACGCTATCCGCGCCAAACTGTAATTTAAGGTGGTTATTGAGTTTGGTGGAATCCGGCCACGCTTGCGAAATCAAGGCCTTAAGCGTTAACGTCAGCGCACGCATTTGCCGCTGAGCCTGCTCCTGACGCGCATTACTGTCATCACCCGCAATGGAGGCAAACTTCAGCAGCGGCTGCTTTTCCCGCACGGCTTCCAGCACCGCCACAAAGCGCAAAGCCGCAATGAGCTGATTTTCGCTGACCGCCTGGCCACGCTCATACACCGGCACGACTTGCTGCAAGTGGCGTAACTGCACGGTGAAATCACTCAGTTCAGCATCATTAAGATTGAGCTTGCGAGCCACTGCCGCCCAGCCGCCCAGATTCAAACGTGCCTGCTCCAGTTGCTCCAGAAACCAGCGAGGATCTTTCGCTTCAGAGGTGTGAACGTTCAGCAACGACAGAATTTCTGTGGCCGCCTGGCGAACCACGCCAAGGCAGTGTTCAAACTGGTCACCGGAGTAGTGCGATGCTATGTGCATCCGTTTTCCTTATCGCAAGGCAGAGTATTTCCCCTGATAAAATACAGGGTTTTATTTTTATTTTTAGACAGTTACAAAGTAGCTTAGCGCATCCGCTTCTGAGCTAATCCGTCTATAAACCGACAAAATTACCCGGAGTAATTACGATGATAAATCTCACACCGCCTGCTGGAAAAACGGATTTGTGCTCGAAGGCGAGCTGAGGGGAAAGTATCAGCCTGGCGGGAAATGGCATAACGACTGGTTGTTGGGGTTGTTGCGGAGCGATTTTGTGTTCCCCTCACCCTGGCCCCAAAGGGGCGAGGGGACAATACTGAGCGGGCTGGTTTTCTCCCTCTCCCTTTTAGGGAGAGGGCCGGGGTGAGGGTCAAATTACAGGAACATCCCGCCTGAAACCTCAACACGCTGCGCATTCATCCAGCCGAGCTCATCGCTGAGCAACGCTGCAATCGCACTGCCGATATCGTCCGGCAGGCCAACGCGACCCAGCGCCGTCTGTGCAGCAATATGCTTATTCATCTCAGCGTTATCGCGCACACGTCCACCGCCGAAGTCGGTTTCAATCGCACCCGGCGCAATGATGTTCACCGAAATTTTCCGCTCGCCCAACTCTTTGGCCTGATAACGCGTCAGCACTTCCATTGCGCCTTTCATCGAGGCGTAAGCCGCGAACCCTGGCAGAGCAAAACGCGCCAGACCGGTAGACACATTCAGGATGCGTCCGCCGTCCTGAATCAGCGGCAGCAGACGCTGGGTCAGGAAAAACGGGCCTTTGAAATGGATGTTCATCAGCTCGTCAAAGATCGCCTCAGAGGTGTCAGCAAATGCGCCGTACAGACCAATTCCCGCGTTGTTCACTAAATAATCAAACGTGTCACGCTGCCAGACATGTTTCAACTGTTGCTGCACTTCCGTTGCGAATCGCTCGAAACCTGATATTTCCCCGACATTCAATTGCAATGCCACGGCTTTCACGCCAAGTTGCTCAATGTCGTGCACCACTTTTTGCGCTTCCTGCTGGTTGCTGTTGTAGGTCAGCAGTATATGAATTCCTTTCGCCGCCAGCTTCAGCGCCGCGTTTTTACCCAGGCCACGGCTGCCGCCAGTGATTAAAGCAATACGTTGAGTCATAACCCACCTCGTTTCCGCTTTGTGAACAGTGAGACAGAGCTTATTAGGTGCTATAAAATCAATAAAGAGTGCAAACTACGTTTTATTGTTTCAATGAGAACAACAAAAGGCGTTAGCTATGGATAAAATTCACGCAATGCAATTGTTCCTTCGCGTGGCCGAACTGGAGAGTTTTTCCCGCGCCGCCGACACGCTGGGCCTTCCTAAAGGTAGCGTATCTCGCCAAATCCAGGCGCTGGAAAATCTGCTGGGCGCCCGCCTTTTGCACCGCACTACCCGCCGGGTTCAGCTGACTCAGGACGGCATGGTCTATTACGAACGAGCGAAGGATTTGCTCAGCAATCTGGATGAGCTGGACGGCATGTTTCAGCACGATCCCACCAGCATCAGCGGCCGCCTGAGGGTGGATATGCCGGTTGGCGTTGCTCGAAATTTAGTCATCCCCAAACTGCCTGCGTTTCTTCAGCAGTACCCGGGCATCGAACTGGAACTCAGCAGCAGCGATCGGCTGGTCGATGTGATTCGCGAAGGTTTTGACTGCGTGGTGCGTGTTGGCACGCTGAAAGATTCCGGATTAGTGGCTCGTCCGGTCGGTAAACTTACAGTGGTGAACTGCGCCAGCCCTGATTATCTGGAGCGTTTTGGCTACCCGGAAACGCTCGACGATCTCGCCAGCCATGCGCTAATTCATTACGCGGTAAACCTCGGAGTCCGCCCACAAGGGTTTGAGTTGAGCATGGATAACCAGACCCACTGGCTGAAAACCGGGGGGACGCTGACGGTCAACAGCACTGAAACTTATCATGCCGCTTGCCTTGCCGGACTAGGGATTATTCAGGTACCGCGCGTGGGGGTGAAGGAAGCGCTACGCAGCGGAAAGCTGGTCGAAATCCTGCCGCAATACCGCGCAGAACCGATGCCGGTCTCGCTGATTTATCCGCATCGCCGTAACCTTTCCCGCCGCGTTCACCTGTTTATGGAGTGGTTAACGGAAATTTTAAAAAGCTATGTAGATTGATTGTCCTGAGGTTTTGCCAATTTTGGACGTCTCATCGGCTATAATTTCCGTTATGTTTTATAAAAAGGAATAACACCCTGATGACGCCGGATAACGACGCAAAACGCCCTACTCAGGATCTGGACTACGATCCCGTCAGGAAAATGGAGACCGGGGAGCAAGCCACTTCGGGGATTAAACAGCGTGCGACAGGTGCGCTGACCAAAGCCACGGGAACCGCGCAGAAGGTTCAGCGCCAGCCATTTATTGCCCATTTGATCCGTGCCGCTGAACGCTTCAACGACAGAATGGGGAATCAGTTTGGCGCAGCGATCACCTATTTTTCGTTTCTGTCGATGATCCCCATTCTGATGGTCGCTTTCGCCGCCGGGGGCTTTATTCTTGCCTCGCACCCGACGCTGTTGCAGGACATTTTCGACAAGATCCTGATTAACGTCAGCGACCCCACGCTTGCGGCCACGCTGAAAAGCACCATCAACACCGCCGTGCAGCAGCGTACCACCGTCGGGATTGTTGGGTTGCTGGTCGCGCTATATTCCGGCATCAACTGGATGGGGAATTTACGCGAAGCCATTCGTGCGCAATCTCGCGATGTCTGGGAACGCACGCCGCAGGATCAGGAGAAAATTTGGGTTAAGTATTTCCGCGATTTCGTTTCGCTGATTGGCCTGTTGGTGGCCTTGATTGTCACGCTGTCTATTACGTCGGTTGCCGGTTCCGCGCAGCAGATGATCATCTCGGCGCTGTATCTGGATTCTGTCGAGTGGTTGAAACCCGCGTGGCGAGTGATCGGCCTGGCGATTTCCATCTTCGCCAACTACCTGCTTTTCTTCTGGATTTTCTGGCGTCTTCCTCGCCATCGTCCACGGAAAAAAGCGTTAATCCGCGGCACGTTTATCGCGGCGATGGGCTTTGAAGTCATCAAAATCATTATGACCTGGACACTGCCTGCGCTGGTGAAATCACCTTCAGGCGCGGCTTTCGGTTCGGTACTTGGCCTGATGGCTTTCTTCTACTTCTTCGCGCGCCTGACCCTGTTCTGCGCCGCATGGATAGCCACGGCAGAGTACAAAGACGACCCGAGAATGCCGGGCAAAACGCACCGCTAATCCTCTCGCCGGGGTGAAATCTCAGCCCGGCGCATATCCTCAGCAGATAAATCCAGATGGTAACTTTTATTTAACCAAAAACTGGTTTTATTCGCTAATTATTCATTTATGTGAAGCATTTCATGGTTGCAAATTTCCCGGCCTGAAAATTATTCACTTTTTGTCTTTTTTTCGCCCATTCCCTGCCTTTGTTACACATTGAAATAGGGCTTTTGCTGTGCGTAATATGGCCCTTCGTTCGCCAAAAAATAAGAAAATCATATGCAAACTGCTGCCACAACACTCGATACCAATCAGGACATCACCCCGGTAAACTCACGTAATAAGGTCATCGTCGCCTCGCTGATTGGCACCGCCATCGAGTTTTTCGATTTCTATATTTACGCCACCGCCGCGGTTATCGTCTTCCCGCACATCTTTTTCCCGCAGGGTGATCCTGCTGCTGCAACGCTGCAATCGCTGGCGACTTTCGCCATCGCGTTTGTCGCGCGCCCCATTGGTTCTGCGCTGTTTGGTCACTTCGGCGATCGTGTTGGCCGCAAAGTCACGTTGGTGGCATCCCTGCTGACCATGGGCATTTCCACCGTGGTGATTGGCCTGCTGCCGGGCTACGAAACCATTGGCATTCTGGCTCCGCTGCTGCTGGCGCTGGCGCGCTTTGGTCAGGGTCTCGGTCTGGGCGGTGAATGGGGTGGCGCGGCGTTGCTGGCGACAGAAAATGCGCCGGCAAAAAAGCGTGCACTTTACGGTTCATTCCCGCAGCTCGGCGCACCGATTGGCTTCTTCTTTGCCAACGGCACCTTCCTGCTGCTCTCGCGGCTGTTGACCGACGAGCAGTTCATGAGCTGGGGCTGGCGCGTGCCGTTTATCTTCTCTGCCGTGCTGGTCATTATCGGCCTGTACGTGCGTGTTTCTCTGCATGAAACGCCGGTCTTCGCCAAAGTTGCCGCGGCGAAAAAACAGGTCAAAGTGCCGATGGGCACGCTGCTCAGCAAGCATCTGCGTGTGACTATCCTGGGCACCTTCATCATGCTGGCGACCTATACGCTGTTCTACATCATGACCGTTTACTCGATGACCTACAGCACTGCTGCCGTGCCGCACGGTCTGGGTCTGCCACGCAATGAAGTGCTGTGGATGCTGATGATGGCGGTGATTGGCTTTGGGGTGATGGTACCGATTGCAGGCCTGCTGGCTGACCGTTTTGGGCGCCGTAAGAGCATGATCACCATTACTACGCTTATCATCCTGTTTGGCCTGTTCGTGTTCCAGCCGCTGCTGGGGTCAGGCAACCCGGCCCTGATTATGGCGTATTTGCTGCTGGGCCTGAGCCTGATGGGCCTGACCTTCGGCCCGATGGGCGCCCTGCTGCCAGAACTGTTCCCGACAGAAGTTCGCTACACCGGTGCCTCGTTCTCTTATAACGTGTCGTCGATTCTCGGTGCATCTGTTGCACCGTATATCGCGGCATGGCTGACAGGCGCTTATGGTTTGGCGTATGTCGGTTACTACCTGGCGTCAATGGCGGCACTGACGCTGATTGCGTTGGTGCTGACGCATGAGACGAAACATCAGTCGCTTTAAGCTCTTGCGTGCCGGATGGCGCTGCCGCTTATCCGGCCTACAACCCCTCGTAGGCCCGCGCAAACGCAGTGCCGCCGGGCAGCCCTATTTCCGCATCTGCGACAAAATCACATGGCACTGATTGGCATCACCCTCTGACGGTGAAATCAGTGCCAGCAACGCTGCGGCGGGTGTCACCAGTGTCGCCAGCGCTGCCGCCACCGCGCCACGTACAATCAGTGGGCCAGGTTTCACGCCGTAATCCGGATTTTTGAACGTGCCGCGGACATACAGCGGGGAACGCAGGGTAATAATACGAATGCCTTTGCTCTCCGGATCAATCGTCAAATCCAGCTGCTCCGAGGCAAAGCTCGCCGTCCCCGTCACGTTAATCAGCGCATTCTCGGTATCGAACGCCAGGATTTGTGGCCGTGCCACGCCGTTGCGGATATCAACGTTGGCCGCCGCGCAGTTCACCCGCACTTCGTCATCGCCAAAGATTTGCCCGACGATAAAGTTGCCGACATTCAGGCCGAGGATTTCCATCAGGTTGCGGCTTACCACGCCGTCATTCATCAGCAGCTTGAGATTGCCGTCGCTTGAGCCCAGCAACGCTGCCACGGAGTTACCTGTCCCGCGCAATTGAGCATCGCCATTCATTTCACCCAACGTTTTCTGCATCAGCTCAACATTGGGCATTAACTCTTTCAGCCGCAGCCGTCTGGCCTGAATATTGGCCTCGCCCTGCATTGGTTTTTTGTTACCCGCCAGGTGGATTGTGGCGCTGATGGTGCCGTTCGCCATGCCAAACTTCAGCGGCTGCAGGCGCAGGTCGCCGCGCTCAAGGATCACATGCGTGGAGAGATTACTCAGCGGCAGCGTGCTGCCATGCTCGATATGCTGCCCTTTAAAGCGCACATCGGCGTCCATCACGTCCCATTTATCGGTCTCAAAGCGATCGTAGGGCAGCACTTTGCCGGCAGGCTGGGCATCCTTTTTCACTTCGGCAGATTTGGTGCCTTTACCGGAATCCACGCCAATCAGCGGGCCTAAATCCGCCAGCCGCAGTTGCTTCGACTCCATATCGCCTTCCAGCTTCGGACGGGGTTTGCTCATGCTGTATTTCAGCGTACCGTGGATATCGCTATCGCCAATGCGCCCGTTGAAGTCGCGATAATCAAAAACCGAGCCTTTATCGGTATCGATTTTCGCTACCAAATGGCCGTCCGTTTCAAACGGCGGCGTGTCCGGCAGCACAATGCCCGTGAGATCGTAAAGCTGTCCTAGCGAGTCGCCCGAGAACTTGAGGCGTAAATCGACACCGCCCATTTTCATCGGGTCATTCACCGTGCCGCTAAACGCCACACGGGTATTTGCAGAATGGAAATCAGCCTGTACCGGGAAAGGCGTGCCTTCGCTGCGCAACGCCAGCATGCCGCCAATTTTACCGGTGCCGGTTAACGCCTGGCCGTTGTAGCGCCCGTCAGCTTTCAGGCCAAAGACGTAGTCACCCGGTTTCGGGCCACTGTTTTTGCCTTTATCGCCCGTCACTTCACTGAATGGCAGCGGTTTACCCAGCGGATCGACGAAGATCTCAATGTCAGCCTTCGTCACTTTGTCATCGACTTTGATACGTCCACGATCGAAGAGAATATTGTCCAGGCGAAATGACCATGAAGAGGGCTGCACGTCTTTCTGATTACCCGTGTCAGAGGCTAATTTGAACGTCCAGTTGTTGGTTTTTTCCGACAGGCGAATGATCCGTGCATCCGGCTGGACCAGTTTGATCCACGGCAGGTACACCGTTTTGGTCAGCAAAGACAGCGGCGCGAGCGTCGCTTCTACACGCGGTAAATGCACCATGGTGATTTCGGGAATGTCTGGCGGGTTGCCAAGAATAATGTCGTCGGCATGGACATGCGGCCATGGCACCCAGCTTCGCCAGCCGGTTTCCGTTGGCTGACGCTCCCAGACAATCCCCAAATCGCCACGGATCGCGAACGGACGGTTGAGCTCCGCAGACACTTTCTGGTTGATGGTTGGCTTCAGACGGTTCCAGTCAAAGGTCGCGATAATGATGATAAGCAGGACGATGAGCAGCACGAACGTCGCAAAAATGATGGCTAGCGTTTTGGTGGTTTTTGACATGCCGAGAGCACTCCTGTTTTGCCTCACCTTTCATGAATATAGTTGAGGCTGACAGAAAAACGGCAGATCAGGCCAGATTAAGCATCACTTCTTCAAGGGTGGCAATCGGCACCGGACGGGATAAAAAGTAACCTTGCGCCGCATGAGCCGGGGATTGCTGAACATCACGCCACTCTTCCAGCGTTTCAATCCCTTCCACAATCACGCCCTGGCAATAACGGTTCATCAGCTGGATAAGCAGCTCGAATAAATTGCGCCCTTCCGGGGTTTTACGCAGCATGATAAACAGGTCGCGGGCGACTTTGATGTAGTCATAACGCACTTCGCTGAGCGCCGAAAAGTTAGCCATTCCAGTGCCGAAGTCATCCAGCCACAGCGGGCCAAATTCACAGATGGCGGCGAACGATGAATCCTGCGGCAGGCGAATGTGCTCCACCAGTTCGAAACGCAGCCACGGCGTGTTTTCGATTTGCGCTATCAACGACGGGTCCTGACGCATCGCCAGCAGCGTTGGGCCATCCACATTGACCGAAGCCAGAATGCCGTTGTGGCTGAAAAAATCCTGCTTTGCGGTCAGCACCGCCAGTTGCTCTTTGACGATGTCGATACGCTGGCGCACGGCCACTTCAGCGAAGTAGCGATCCGGGGCAATGCGCTGGCCCGGATGCTCCGGGTGCGTCACGACAGTCAGTACTTCAACCGCCATCAGGCGACCATCGATTTTGTAGATGGGCTGGTAAGTATAAGCACGCTCACACTCCAGCCAATAGCGTCGCTCCTGAAGGCTTTCAATGCCTGCATCGGGAAGGCTTAGCCGCTGGATAACCTGCTTTAACTTCATCTCAGCTGTCCTGTTAATAGGGGAATCTCTCGGAACTCGTCATTGGGTTATCGGCGCTGAGGGTGAGAACTTTATGTTCAACTCGTGGCATTTTGCGAATCTGCGCGGGAAGTTTTTGAGCCAGATACGCGCCAGCTCAAAAATATAATGGAACGTTGTTTTAATATAGTTGACCCCCTAACAGCCACAGCGCAAACTAGCGCTTATTTTTTCCGATTTCGATAAGGCCTGAGACTATGTCTAAGAAAATTGCCGTCATTGGCGAATGTATGATTGAGCTTTCAGAGAAGGGTTCGCTGGTGAACCGCGGTTTTGGCGGCGATACGCTGAACACTTCCGTGTACATCGCCCGTCAGGTGAAACAAAGCAGCCTCCAGGTCAGCTACATCACCGCGCTGGGCACGGACAGTTTCAGCCAGCAAATGCTGGATGCCTGGCAGAATGAGAACGTCGACACCCGTCTGATTCAACGCATGGCTAACCGCATGCCGGGCCTGTATTACATCGAAACCGACGATACCGGTGAGCGCACGTTCTACTACTGGCGCAATGAAGCGGCCGCAAAATTCTGGCTGGAAAGCGAGGGATCCGCGGCTATCTGCGAAGAGCTGACAACATACGATTACCTCTACCTGAGCGGCATCAGCCTGGCGATTTTGAGCCCTGCCAGCCGTGAAAAACTCTTCTCGCTGCTGCACGAATGCCGTGCAAACGGCGGCCAGGTCATTTTCGACAACAACTATCGCCCGCGCCTGTGGGCCAGCCGCGAAGAGACGCAGCAGGTCTATCAGCAGATGCTGGCATGCACAGACATCGCCTTCCTGACGCTGGATGACGAAGACGCGCTGTGGGGCGAAAAACCGGTGGATGAAGTGATTGCCCGCACCCACGCCGCTGGCGTAAATGAAGTGGTGGTGAAGCGCGGGGCAGATTCCTGCCTGGTGTCACTGGCGGGTGAAGCGATTGTGGATGTGCCTGCGGTGAAACTGCCAAAAGAGAAAGTGGTGGATACGACAGCGGCGGGCGATTCCTTCAGCGCAGGGTATCTGGCGGTTCGTCTGACGGGTGGCGACACGAAAGCGGCTGCCGAGCGTGGGCACCTGACGGCCAGCACCGTAATTCAGTATCGCGGGGCGATTATTCCTCGTGAGGCGATGCCTGCCTGAGCATCGTTGTTCCCCTCACCCCGGCCCTCTCCCCAAAGGGGCGAGGGAGAAACTCAAAAACGGTGCCGTCTTAGTCAAAACCTGCGCAGGATGATCCCCTCTCCCCTATGGGGAGAGGGTTAGGGTGAGGGGTAAATCACTTACTGCCCTGGTGGAATATCCGTCACATCCTGATGCGCATCGTCATTCGCTGCAGGGGCAGCGGCCGTCGGTTGCACCATCAGTTTATCCCACGTCTCTTGCAGGTCCTTCATGTTGTATTCCGGCTCGCCTCTCGGCTGCTGGAGGATCAGCGCCATCTCTTGTGACAGCTGCTGACGCAGGTCCTGATTCAGACTTTCGACAGTCAACGAATTCAGGAAATCCTGGCGCACTTTCTGATACTGCTCCGGCGCGATATCCACCACCTGATTTTGCAGGGAGCGCATACGCTGGTTGACCAGCAGATCGGTGTTGGTGCGGGCGTAGGTCGCAAACAGCTTCTGCAATTCAAGGTTCTTCTGCGCAATCAACGCGTTGAACTCTTCCTGCGTCAGGCCGTTTTCACGCACTTTTGCCAGCTCGCGCGCCACCAGAACGAGGTTGTTATTGAGCTTCTCGTTCGGTGAATCAACGTTGATAGCACATTGCGCACGCAGATAAAGCACGCGGCAATCAAAGCCCAGACCGATGTCTTTCACATTGTTTTTGCTGAGATTCTGCTGCACATGCCAGAACAGCGCTTCACGTGCGAGATCCGCACGCCAGTAACGCTGAAGCGCAGCGGATTCGCGGATGGGCGTCCATGGCGTGTCCCACATGATAGACAGGCGGTCTTGCGGTACCGCATCGGTCATGATGCTGACCGCTTTCGGTGACAGCGGTGCCAGCGTTGGCACGGCGGCAGGCGTTTCGCGTTTGCCTTTTAACTCGCCAAAGATTTTGTTGATTTGCTCGCCTACGCTGCGGCTGTCAACATTACCGACCACAATCAGCGTCATCGCATCCGGCGTGTACCATTTGTGGTAGAAGCTTTTCAGCTGCGCGGCATCAACGGGCTGCTTGAGCGGTTCGGCCGGATCGTGACCCAGCATCGTTGAGCCTTTCAGGCGATAGCGCCACCAGCCTTCTTTCGGATCCTGCGGCCAGGTGACCACCATGTCTTCGCCGCTGAGTGCGTGATTCACAGCTTCTGGAGTGATGTTCAGCTTACCACCCGCATCAGCGAGGTAAGTCAGCGCTTCTTTGAGCAAATCGTTACGGTTATTCGGCAGGCTCAGGCTGAACAAGGTGTAGTCGTAAGAAACAATCGCCGGAGGCATCGGGTGCTGGGGATCAATGCCCTGCTGCCATAATGAACGCGCCTGCATGGTCTCTAAGCTGCCGCTCTGCGAGAGCGCCAGCCGGGGAATAAAGTGGCTATAGCCAGTCTGCTGAGTGCTCTCACTCAGTGAACCGATGTTAACCTGAAGACGGATTTCCACACGATCGCTTGGGCGCTGCGGCGTGGCTAACACCTGCCACTGAAATCCGTTCGCCAGTGTTCCCTGTTGCCATGCCGGGTCTGGCTGGAGCGCTTCTGCTTGCACATAGCCCGCGGCCGCCATCATCAGCATCCCGCCCGCTACGAGTCGAATTTTTGTGCCCTGCATGTGAACCCCTGAATCAACAATCCTGGTTAAAATGACAACTCATGGTCAGTAGATGAGTTAAATACGTGGTTTTACCCGTCATACTTCAAGCTGCAGGCAACCTGCAACTCGAATGATTTAGGGTATAGACCGTGTAAAAGATGAAATGTCACACGTTCCACGAAAAATATGGTCAATTATGCGCAGGAGCCCGTAGTCCATCAAGGGACTACGGGCAGATAGAGGTGATAAGTCGCGGGATTATGAGGAAATTTGTTGCGTTTTCTCAGCCGGAGTACGGTTATTGAGCGTATCGTCGAGCTGTTTGGCGTCCAGTTCTTTCACCCACTTTGCCACCACGATGGTCGCCACGCCGTTGCCGACGAGGTTGGTCAGTGCACGGGCTTCCGACATGAAGCGGTCGATACCCAGAATCAGCGCCAGACCCGCCACCGGTAAATGACCGACCGCAGAAATAGTCGCTGCAAGCACGATAAAGCCACTGCCCGTCACGCCCGCCGCCCCTTTCGAGGAGAGCAGCAACACCACCAGCAGCGTTATCTGATGGAATATATCCATATGGCTGTTGGTCGCCTGCGCGATAAACACCGCCGCCATGGTCAGGTAAATAGACGTGCCGTCGAGGTTGAACGAGTAGCCTGTCGGAATGACTAACCCCACCACCGATTTGCGGCAGCCCAGCTTTTCCATCTTATCGAGCATACGCGGCAGCGCAGATTCAGAAGATGACGTCCCCAGAACGATCAGCAACTCTTCACGGATATAGCGGATAAACTTGAAGATGCTAAAGCCCGTCGCACGAGCAATCGACCCGAGCACCACCACCACGAACAGAATACAGGTGATGTAGAAGCAGATGATGAGCTGCCCGAGCTGCACCAGCGTGCCGACACCGTATTTCCCGATGGTGAACGCCATCGCCCCGAAAGCACCAATCGGCGCCAGGCGCATGATCATGTTGATGATGCCGAAGATGACCTGAGAGAAGCTCTCAATCACGTTGAAAATCAGCTGGCCTTTGCTACCCAGACGGTGCAGCGCAAAACCAAACAGCACCGCGAACATCAGCACCTGCAGGATGTTGCCGCTGGCAAACGCGCCAATCACGCTGGAAGGAATGACATCCAGCAGGAAGGCCACCACCCCCTGATCTTTCGACTGCGCGGCATACACCGCCACCGCATGCGCATCAAGCGTTGCCGGGTCGACGTTCATGCCCGCCCCTGGCTGCACCAGGTTCACAATCACCAGGCCGATAATCAACGCCAGCGTACTGACCACTTCAAAGTAGAGCAGCGCCACCGCGCCTGTGCGGCCAACGGCCTTCATGCTCTCCATCCCGGCAATACCGGTCACCACGGTACAGAAGATGACGGGAGCGATAACCATTTTGATGAGCTTAACGAAGGCATCGCCAAGCGGTTTCATTTGGGTGCCGAGTTCCGGGTAGTAGTGGCCGAGCAAAATACCGATAGCGATAGCCGTCAGGACCTGGAAGTAAAGGCTTTTGAACAGAGAGGTTTTCATCGGATGTCCTTAAATATAAAACCACAGGCTAAGAAGGGTTTTTATTCGCCCGCGGCTTTAAAATAACATTCGACATACAACACAGAAACAAAACGTACAATTAATATTAAAAAGTTAGAGCTGACTCGTAAAAGCTCGCAACAATTACGCGCTCTCGTTTTCATCAAGTGACACCAGATAGTGGCTCTCGAACGTTTCCGGCGCGACGGCACGATCGAACAGGAAACCCTGCGCGATATCCACCCCTGCCGTTTTCAGCCAATCGAATTGGGCTTGTGTTTCAACGCCTTCCGCCACAATGCTCAGGTTCAGGCTGCGCGCCAGTTGAATGATGGCAGACACCATGCTGGTGTCATTGGGCAGCGATTCGACGAAGATTTTGTCGATTTTAAGAATATCCACCGGCAGCGATTTCATGTGCTGAAGCTGATGCAACCCGGCGTAGCCCATCCCGAAGTCGTCCAGTGCGATTTGCACCCCGGCATTGCGCAGCGGGCGCAAGATTGCCACGGCGGCTTTCGGGTCGTCGATGCGTCGGCTTTCGGTCACTTCCAGCACCAGCGTGCCGCGTGCAATCCGGTAGCGGTTGAGCAGTTCGAGCATGTCCGCCACCATGTCGTAATGCAGGAGCTGCAACGCCGAAAGGTTAACGGACAGCGGCAGCATGATGCCGCGACTCTGCCACGCCGCGAGCTGACGGCAGGCTTCCTCCAGCACCCAGTAGCCCACCGTGACCATCAGACCGCAGGTTTCGATGCGCTCGATAAGATCGGGCGGCAGCTCCCAGCTGCCATCCGGCTGGCGTAAACGTAACAGCACTTCGGCACTGCACACTTTGCCGCTGGCGATGTCCACCTGCGGCTGCAGCCAGATAGCGAACTGCTGGTTATCCAGCGCGGAAAGGATGTCGCTCTCTTCGGTCAGGCGCTTTTGCGCTTTTTCCATCTGCTCCGGATCGAAAAACTCAATCTGGTTTTTGCCCTTACGACGAGCGGTAAAAGCCGCCGAGCAAGCGCGACGGTAAAGCTGCTCCGCGGATAAATCGCCATGGAACATCGCAATCCCGATGCTCGCACCTGGACGCAGCTGAATGCCCTGGAGCGGCAGACGCTCATTAATGACAGTGAGTACTTGCTGACCTAATGTAATAGCGTGCCACGGCTCTTTTACGCCATGAGCCAGGATTGCAAAGTCGTAGCCGCTGACCTGCGCTAATACCATGCGTGGCGAAATCACCGATTTGAGCTTCTCTACCAGCGTCAGCAACAGCATTTCGCGCTGACTCTCTTTCAGAACGCCTGCGGTGTCCTGCAGCGTTTCACAGGCCACCACCATCAACGCGGTGGTTTTCTGGTGCGCGACGGTTTGTTCCAGTAATGCCAGCAGAAAGGCTTTGTTTGGCAGGTCAGTGACCGGAAAACGCGTGGAATGGCTGCTCAGCTCTTCATGCTGGCGCAGCATAATTTGCTGATTACGGTTGTAGCTGCGCACCAGCATGCCGATTTCATCGTCGTGATGCAGGCGAGGCAGCACCAATTGATGCCCTACGCGTTCCTGCGGAGAAACATCGTTCAGTTCGCGAGCAATGGTGCGCAGCGGCCGCAAAATCAGGCGGTTAATGCACCACGTTAATCCGACGGTCAGCATCAACACCAAAAGCAAGTAAGCAGTCACTAACGTTGAAAATGCGCTCATGACAAACTTATAAGTTCGATAAGAATCTGATTGCAGCACCAGATTAGCCAATGGCTGCGGATTGACCGGGCGTTCCAGGGAGTAAACCGGCAGCGAAATCTGCACCGGAAGTTCAAATGTACGGGTTACCCAGACCGGCACCGGACGCTCTTCGATAAAACGCGTCCCCAACGCCTGGAACTGATTCGGCAAGACGACATCCGCGCGGCTGACAATACCCGCAGGCTGAATACGCCCCAGAATGGTTTCGGCTTCCGGAATATCGCCTTTTAAAATGGCGGAAGAAAGCGGTTCACGCACGGAACGGGCGATGCTTTCGAGCTGCATCGCCGTCATATACCGGTTCTGCTGAACAAAATGGAAGAACAAAATGGAACAAAAGACGAACACAAACACCATGGTCACTGCCGCCACCATGGCCATTTGTTTGATTGTGAGTGAGCGGCTGACGCGCAAAAGAACTCTCCCCAGAGTAAAACCACGCCCTTCGGCGGATCACGTTAATGCCGGGTTAGCACAGTTCAGCCCGGCATTAAGCGATTTTCGGCACATTATACGCTAACTCAGACGTTATCGTGACGGGAGAAAGCTGTTTTAAGGCTAATCTGTTACCAGTCAGCGTAAGGGATCAGCGGCTGCGGCGGCAAGTCCATATCGCCCTGCCAGCCTGCGGCAGAATAACGCACATACAGCAACGCATGGCTCGGGGTGTAATCCTTCGCCTGCTGAATATCGATAGCCGCGCCGATAAACCAGTTTGAGGTCAGGCGGCGTTCAATCAACGCATGTGCTGTGTAACCGGTGCCCGAGCTGCTGCCATCATCGATAATCTGACTGCCTTCATTGCGGAAGTCTGCCGGAAGCAGGTTCGGCAAGGGATAGCGCGCCTGATTGTTGGTTTTCGAATGCGACCACGACACCGACCCGCCAAGTTCCCATGACCAGTTTTCGGTACGCTGACGCCAGTTCACCGGCACCGCAAACGACAAATATTGCTGCGGGCTGTAATAACCTCCCTGCCCAAGCGTGTAGCCGCTGAGGTCTTTGTCGTAGTGCCAGATCATGTTGTTGAGACCGACCGTTACCCGGCGGTCGTTCTCATTGATAACCTTGTAGTAATACCCGGCCATCCAGCGGGCGCGCCAGTTATCTTCCACATTCTGACCGGTCAGCGTGTCGGCGCTTAATGAAGCCCAGACGCCGTTCGCTTCACCTTTGTCATAGCTCAGGCTCACGCCGCCACCGTTGGCTCGTACGCCGCCCCAGGTGGTGCCGGTGTTGGTATCTTTTTGTCCGCCGAATGCCAGCAAAGAGCTGGAAACAGGACGGCGATGCCCTTCCAGCGTATAGCCCAGCGAACCGACGCTGTTGCTGTAACTCAGGCCGCCGACCACATCAACCACGTCAAAGCCCATCGGCGTGGTGCCAATGTCCATATCCCAGGTGGCGTTACGCCAGCCGACCGCAACGCTCGCGCCTTTGGAACTCTGGCTTTTATCGCCGCCAAAGCAGGTGATATCGGCACAGGTGCCCCACTTCGGCGAATAACCACCATTGTCGTCAGTGGAGAAACTGCCCTCGTTCATGTTCACGTAATCGCTACGGAAGAACATGCGCCCATCCGCCAGCGGCGCATCCACCTGGAACATCGTGGTGTGAGCTTTAAGATCGGAATAGCCACCGGTGCCGCTTGAGCCCCAATAGTTATGTTCGAGGGTGACGTTCACATCCTGCTGACGGTAGAGATCGGCTGCATCGCTGCGCACGCCTCGCTTGAGCCAGTCATCTTTCGGGTCGTTACGGGTCAAACGGGTAAAGGTGTCGTTATCCTGTGGGCGAACCGGGGTGATCCCTGCGGCCACCATCGCATCTTTGTAGCCTTCCAGAGCGGCTTGCGGGTCGCCGTTTTGGACCTGAAAACGCGAGTTATCACGCAACACCAACGCGCTGTCCATCGAGGCAGGCTGCGCTTTTGCCTGCGGCACGATGGAGCTGAAAATCTGCTGGGCTTTTGCCGTGTCGCCCAAATCGGCATCCACCAGCGCGATGCGGCGTTGCGTACCAAGTGAAGGCGTATCCCCTGCCGCTGGCGCTTTGATTTTCGCCAGTTGCTCGCGGGCAGCGGCATCATTGCCGTCAGCCACATACACTTCAGCCAGACCCAACCGCGCGTCGTCGTTGTCCGCTTCTTTCGCCAAAGCAGAATTGTAGGCAGCGATAGCCGAAGAGGTATCTCCGCGCTGTTGCGCCCAGTCCGCCAGCGTTAAATCAAGACGAGCCGACGGTGGCTGCTGTTTGAGCAGCGCAATTGCCTGATCTTCATGGCCATTATCACGCAGCAGATTGGCTTTTTGCAGGAGCTGGTCAGACTCAAGACGGTCTGAAAGCTCCTGAATATTGGCATTCCACTGGCTTTTCGGCAGGGTGTTGAGGTGCGACAGCGCCGCCAAATCCTGATTGTTCCCCGAGAGATAGAGGCTGTAGGCGTAAACCTGATCCGCATCGCCGGACTTTTTACGCGCCAGGTTCATCATCAGATTATCGGCTTCGCCGCGCTGCCCGGCGCTGTTCAGATCTTTCGCCAGACGATAAGTGATCCACACGCTTTCAGGGTCCATCGCCAGCCTGCGACGTTGCAGTTCAGCCGCTTGCGCCCAGCGCCCCTGATTTTCCAGGGCTTCGGCTTGCTGCGACAGACGATCGTCGGTCAGGCTGCGTTCGATATCATCAATGCTGCGTCTTTGGCTGGCAGAGAGCCCATTGATAAACGCCGTCGCCTTCTCAGGTGACTCTGCACGATAAATATTAGCCAGCCCACGCACGGCGCTGCTGTTAGTGCGATCCAGCCGCAAAGCCTGCTGGTAATAACGTTCGGCGGCTGCGGTGTCTTTGCGAGCCAGCGCCACATCACCCAGGCCAAGCACGGCATAACTGTTGCTGTTGTCTGTTCGTTGAGCCTGCTGATAGAAGCGCTGCGCCTGATCGAGATTGTTCGTTTTCAGCGCCGCATCGCCTTTACGGATAAGCGGCCAGACAATCTGCCAGGTCTGCGGCTTGCTGGCTTCCACCTTTGCCACTTCCGCGGCTTTAGCCTGCTGTTCGGCTTTGGCGTGGAACACCGGATCGGCCAGTTGCTTTTGTTGCTCGGCAAGCTGAGTACGCGCCTCATCGGCCAAATCACCGGTGGTGAACAACGTCAGGAAGCGCTGCAACGCTTTGACAGTGTTATCACTGGTCGGCTCGTTCTTAACCTGGTCATACCAAATATCAGCCGCTGTCCCGCGCCCGGCACTGGAACGCGCCATCTGTTCCAGCACAGCGTAGCCTTCCTGATTTCGATTATCAGCGAACAGCATTTTCGCCAGCGTCGTTTGCAATTGGGTGTTGCCCGGCGACTTCGCGTTAATGGCTTTCAGCTTGTTGACGGCTTCATTATGACGAGCAGGCAAACGTGCCACCACGCTCCAGTATTCCACCGCGAGATCGCCATCAGGCGGCACGCCGTTGAACAGTTTGTCATACAGCGCAACCCCTTCCGGTACATGCCCGGTCGTTACCTGTAAACGTGCTTCCTGTAAGGCCTGACGGCCCTCACCGCTCGACAGTTGCAGCTCGCTCTGTGAGGCTTTTAATGTGTCGGAATCCGGCGCTAAAGCCTTCAGGCGTTCAAGCTGTTTCTGCGCCCCGGCGTTATCGCCCTGCCGCAACAAGTAGCGCATACGAGCAGCAATCACCTGTGGGTCGTCAGGCGCGATAAGCTCCAGGCGATAGAGCGACTGACGCACCAGATCTTCACGTTTGGACGATTCGCCCAGACGCACCTGATCGAGGAGTTGTTGCTGTGCCGACGGCGCGGCATGCGCAAGAGGCATGAGCGCAATGCTGAGTGAGAGGCTGAGTAAACTTAGTGAGAAGGTACGCATTCCTGGCCCCAGTCAGGTAGAAGTTCACCGCGAGCAGTGAACCGAAAACGGTGTTGATCCCATCCTTGCCCGAACAGGGTCAGAACATAGCTGTAATAGGCGTCATTGCCCGGAAAATGGTCGGCGACGCGCTGGCGTTGTACCGCCTGAGCATCACGATTTTGCAGGAAAGGCAGCAGCGAAGCGGAAAAACCGACCGGCCCATCGCCGTCAATTTTGTCCGTCGCGATATCGATTTTTTCAGGCACGACACCGGCTTTCGCGGTTTGCGCCGCCATGGCTTTAAACTTGTTCAGCAAACGGGCTTTCTGCGGGTCGGCATCGTTCATCATCCCTATCCACAGATAAACGCGAATGGCGTCGTAGCTGCCAAGCAGAGATTTATCCTGCTTCAGTTGCCAGCCTTTTTTCTTGTCAAAGCGCACCCAGTTTGGCGAGTAGCCTTTCGGCGCGGTCTCCAGCAATAGACGTAAATTGGTCGCCTGAAGAGCTTGCCACGGTTCGCCGAAACGGACGAAGTAAGCGGCTAGCTGCGGCGGCAAATAGCTGGGATTGAAGCGCCAGCCTGCGTCGTCGACAAAGCCCACTTTCCCCGGTAGTAACATCGAACCAAGACCCGGCACCTTAACGACTTCTTCACTGGCGATGCGCGAGAGCAAGACTTTTCCCGCTTCGCTGTAGTGCGGCTGATTCCACAACCGCCCCGCTTCCAGCAACGACCAGGCAATCCAGATATCGGCATCCGAGGCGGAGTTACTGTCGATAACGCTCCAGCTACCGTCCTCTTTTTTGCCCCACAGCCAGGCCGGGAGATGCGCTTTCAGGTTGCCTTCAGCGAGGTTGTTTTGCGTCCAGTCGAAGAGTGATGAAAACGCAGTGCGATCGTTAGCTGCTAAGGCGAAGAACAGCGCATAGCTCTGCCCTTCGGAGGTGGTGATTTTCCTGGCATCGCTCGGGTCAATCACTCGCCCGCCGTCACTGATATAGTCCTTTTTAAACTGCTCCCACGCGGGCCAGTTGCAGGCCGCAGAGGCCTGCAACGTGAACAGCATCAGCAGCGCCAGTGCAGACTGGCCCAGGCGGTTCATCATCGGTTACTCGTTATCCGGATCCAGACGACGACGGCTGATAATACGCAGCAGACGCCACAGCACCCAGGCCAACAGCACGACGCTCAGCGCAGCCAGAATCGACAGCAGAATCGGATGGTTAGATAACGCAAACCAGACGCGCTCATACCATGGCAAATGCCCAACATAATAGATGTCACCGACACGCAGACTGTTTACGCCAGATTCGCGGATAACCGAGACGGAACCAAACATCGCCGCACGCTTACCGCTGTCGTTCAGCGCTTGATTCAGCAGTTCGAAACCACGTGGGCTGTCGGCCATCAGGGCGATGACGCTGCGCTGATCGTGATACGGCGACTGGAAGCCAATGATGGCGGCCATCGGGCCATCCGAAGAAACCGTAGCCTGCGCCGCTGGCTGACGCTCGTGATCGTCCACATTCACCGACGGCAGTTCATTCTGGCGAACCGGTGTTTTCACCCAGCTCCTGGTCGCGTCGACCAGCAAATCAATATGCTTGTCGTCTTTCAGTTTGTCCGGAATCGAGCCAATCAGCATGATGTCGGCATCCTGCTTTTGCATCTGGGCCGGATCGTCGGTCAGTTTGAGACGCGCGCCAGTCAACCCAACCTGTCCGCCGATAGTCGCTACGGTATCAAGCAGCGTGCTGACCTGATTCTGCGTCGGTTTTGACGGCATGACGATTAACGTGTCAGCCAGGTCTGCCATACGGCTGAACGGGAAGCCTGCGTTGGCGAACGCGCGTAAATCCGGCATCGCCAGGAAATGGTAATAGTTGGAAAAATCGATAGTCGAATCGTCCCCAATCACCACGTGGTTCTGAATCGGCTGGAAGGTAATGCAGTTTTCGATGGTGCCACCCGGCATCGGGTTGGTGTACTGGAAGTCAAAGCGCATCTGGTTGGTTGCGCCCAGACGCAGCGCCGGGATCGACACTTCGTTTTTGCCATCCAGCAAGCCCTGAACAATCGGCAGACGCAGCAGCAGGCTGCTCACTTCCTGAGTGCTGCTCAGGTTGTATGACTGCAGGAACTGGTTGTTGAGGTTGATATCCATGCGCGAGCTGTCTTTCATCGCCGGCTGGGTATAGCGATATTTCAGGTCCATGTCGATGCCGTTGCTGCGCAGCAGATAGAGATCTGGCGGCAGGTTCAGCGACAGGTTGATGGACGCAGGTTCAAGCCCGGTAGACTGCAATTGCTGCTCGTAGGTTTTCAGCTCGCCAAACGTCACCGCGCGGTCGGTGTGCACCCAGTTCGGTGCATCATAAGGCTTACGCTCCATCAGCGGTTTGACTTCATCCACCGTGACGGTATCCCCACGGAACAGGATGTTCCCTGCGGCAATGCCCTCAGCGGCCTGCAATATATCTTTGTTATCGCGGCCAAACACCACCAGCAGCTTCACATACGGCTTATCCGGATGGCTGATCATCTGAATGGTCGGCGCCTGCACCAGCGGATAATCTTTCAGGAAATCAGGGCGTTTGTCATTGGTGGCAAACACAATGGCGTTGCGATCCGGCAACTGGTTATACAGCACCGGGAACGTCTGTCCACGCCAGCCTGCACGCGCACCAAACCACGAAGCCACCACTGAAGCGGCTTTTTGCTGCGTGATATCCGGCGTATCGGCAAACACCATCGGCAAATTCAGCTGGCGGTTGTCGCGGGAATCAAAGAACGGCACCGGGAAGTGCGAGAGGTCATTTTTGACGTTGAGCTGCTGGAAGGTCAAATCCAGCGACGTGTTACGCGCCACATCCAGCCACAGCGTGGTGCTGGCCGGGTTCTCACACACATCGCGATAGTGGCCAACAAACTCCAGACGCACGTTGTTCAAATCGGTGATGTAAAGTGGGTCAACCGGCAGTTGAGCCATCACTTTCTTGCCCAGTTGCTCTTTGGTGACCGGCAGAACGCCCATCAGCTCATCGTTCAGATACACTTTTAACTGCGACTGCACGGGCAGCAACGAAGGCGATGGCGTATAGACCAGATTCAGCATCGCTTTCGACACCACTTCATCGCTGCGCGTGCCAAACTGCACGGAACCGGTCGGGTTCGAGCCTTTCAGCACCATGCTGCCCGGCGCTGGCGCAATCTGCGCAAAACTCAGCTTCACGTCGCGGCTCGGCGTATTTTCGACAACCGCTGGCGTGGTCACTGCCGCAGCAGAATCTACGGCGCCCGGATCGGTGACAGTGGGATCAACCATGCCCGGCGCGGCAACTGGCGGAACCGGTGCCGCTGGCGTCGTGGCATTTCCGGCCGAATCGGCAACGACAGGCGCGTTGGCGTCAGTAGTCGTGGGTTCGGAGTAAGTCGTCAAGGGAGCCAGAGCGCCCACTCCCACAGCCGCTGCGCAAATCCAGGAAAGTTTTCTTTTCATCATAGAATCATCATTGTTGAGCCATTGCCGGCTGTGGATGCGTCGTGGCCGCAGCGCGCTCGGGGCGACGCGGGACAAAAGAGACCATCCAGGCAACCAGTGAAAGAAGCGATCGGAAAATAAATTTCACCGAAGGCGGCACGAACTCCGCAAGGTGGCGATAACCCCGGAACCCCAGTTTCAGGATATCCAGCATACTCTCCAACGGTTTGTCTTCCGGGAAGCTGTCCTGCCACAGCGCCCAGGTGTCGGCGCGGGCAAAAGTACACTGAACAAAATCAATATGCTGACGCGTGGACATCGGCAGCAGTTGCAGGCCCACTTCGCTGCCATAGACGCGAACCACCTGCGTCGGGAACACGTATTCCTGCTGGCCGCGTTTGAGCAGAAGATTCACTCGTTGGCCTTCCAGCACCTGCGCCTGGCCGTTGATTTTCAGGCCAACGCCGCCGTCAGAGAAGTCGTGCAGCGTACAAGAGAACAGGTGCCCGTCTTCGCGTGCAATCGCGGCTGGCATCCTCATTTCCACACGGTGAGAGCGGCGAACCTGTTTGCTTTCCACCGACACCGCCACCGCGCCGCCGAGAATAATCAGGTTATAGAACACCCACACGATACTGACCCAGACAGTCAGCACTTCATTGGCAGGCCCGGTAAAGTGGCGCCAGATACCGAAGGCAATCCCCAGTAAATTCAGCAACACCAGCCAGAGATACGGGCGTGAAATCACCCAGTCGACATACTCTTCTTTGACCAGGCCCCCTTTGGCGGTGACGTTAAATTTACCGATTTTCGGGTTAATCAACGCCACGATAGTCGGCGGCGCGATATACCAGGCCAGCACCGTTTCGTAGATTTCACTCCAGAACGAGTGGCGGTATTTACCCTGAATTTTGGAGTTGGTCAGGCTGGCGTGGATCATGTGCGGCAAGACGAACAGCGCAATCATCAGTGCCGGGGCATAGATGATGTAGGCATGCAGCAGCAGGAACGCCAACGGCGCGGTGAGGAAGATCAACCGTGGCACGCCCGAGAGGAAGTGGAGCATGGCATTCGCATAGCAGACGCGCTGCGCCATCTTCAACCCTTTACCAAACAGTGGGTTATCCATACGGAAGATTTGCACCATGCCGCGCGCCCAACGAATACGCTGACCAATGTGCGCAGACAGGCTTTCCGTCGCCAGACCGGCCGCCTGCGGGATACGCATGTAAGCGGAGGTGTAACCCAGACGGTGCAAACGCAGAGAAGTGTGCGCATCTTCTGTCACCGTTTCTACCGCAATGCCGCCAATGGCATCCAGCGGTTCACGGCGGATGACAGCACAGGAACCACAGAAGAACGTGGCATCCCACATGTCGTTACCGTCCTGCACCAGGCCATAGAACAGCGTGCCTTCGTTTGGGGTTTTACGAAAACGCCCAAGGTTACGTTCAAACGGATCAGGCGAGAAGAAGTGGTGCGGCGTCTGCATGACGGCGAGTTTATTGTCCTTGCGGAACCAGCCCATGGTCATTTGCAGGAACGAGCGGGTCGGCACGTGGTCACAGTCAAAAATCGCCACGAACTCGCCTTTGGCGTGCTTCAGCGCATTGTTGATGTTGCCGGCTTTGGCGTGCTCATGCGTCGTACGAGCGATGTATTCCACCCCAACGTCTTTCGCAAACTGGCGGAACTCTTCACGCCCGCCATCGTCCAGGATCCAGATATTCAGCTTGTCTTTCGGCCAGTCGATCCCGAGCGAGGCGTAAAGGGTGTTTTTCACCACGTTCAGGTCTTCGTTGTAGGTCGGGACAAAAATATCGACAACAGGCCACTGCGACATGTCTTTAGGCATCGGCACCGGCTGGCGATTCAGCGGCCAGATAACCTGGAAATAACCGAGAACCAACACCACCCAGGCGTAGGTTTCTGCGAAAAGCAAAATGAGGCCGCAGGTCAGGCTGACCGGGTCGTTCCAGTTCAGCGTGGCGGTGTAGCGCCACCACATATAACGGCATGACACGGTGAGCGACAGCACAATCAGCATCAACGCCGAGAAACGCCCCGGCATGCGGCGCACCAGCAGCGCCACGCCCCAAAGCAGCAGCAGGAAAATGAACTGCGACATCGGGTTAAACGGTTGAGTCACGCAGACCAGCGCAAGCAGCAGCGAACAGAAAATAACGACGCCGAGAATGGCTTTACGCACTTTCGGGTTCACATGCGCCAGCTCTTTTTTATGGTCGAGGTGTGCCGTCTTTTTGCTCATTCGCTCCGGCAGATCTTCCAGCCACTGGTGGTAACGTCCGCGAACGCCCGCCATCTTCTTGAAACCTTGCCAGTCGACGTTTTTCTTCTCTTCCGTTGGGCGAGTTGCCACCAGCCACACGCTTTGCAGCAGGTAGCGAATCGGGTCCAGCGGGCGCGGACGATGAGGATTGATGTGAGGATAAAACTCGGCGTGATTCGCCCGAATGCGCTGCCAGCGAGGATGCTCCAGCGGCAGGAAAATCCAGGCCAGAGCAACCCAGAAACAGCCCATCGTGGCACCCAACCATGACGCTTTATGAGTTCGATAATCCTGATACCGCGCGCGCAGGCGTGCCCCCGCTTCCGGCGCCAGCAGCAGAGCGGTCAGGCGTATCATGAAGAGGACTCCACGGCCGCCGGAATACCGGCGTAATGCATCAGGCACCAGTTAGCGAAGGTAATCATCTCTTCTGCAGCCAAAGAGTCGCTGCGGTACTCGCCTAAAGGTTGTTTTGCTGCCAGGCACTCCGCCATCGCTTCATCACGGTGGATAACAACCGGCAGCAGACGGTGCTGGCTTTGCAGCCAGATGCGGTGCAGGTCATCCTGAATCTGGCTGCCGACGCGCAGGTCGTTGATCAGGATATGACCATGCTTTGGCAGCACTTGCTGATGCAGGCGAATATGCGTGTTGGCATCCGGATTGACCACCGTCACCACATGATGACAGGCTTCAACCAGCGGCTGGAGCCACGGCGCAATATCATGCGGGAGATCCACCAGCACCCATTGATGCTGACCCCGCTGATGCAAAGCCTGGATAATCTCAACCGCCTGGTTCAACACCGGGGTTAACACCTGGAGATTTAAACGCTCGGTGGCCGAAAGCTGGCCAAAGGGAAGAAAATCGACGTGGGAGGTGTAACGCATACCGGCCTCGCGCCAGTCGTCACCATCAAGCAATGCCCGCGCCCAACCATCACAGTGATAAATGCTGTCATTAAAGCAAAAACGTAGCATATTATTCGGACACGCGTCGACCGCGATGACGGATTCACCCAGCATCTGTAATGACCAACCCAGCGCTGCCGTCAGCGATGTCGTTCCGACGCCGCCTCGCAGGCCCTGCAATCCCAAAATGGCCATTCAGGCTTCCTTATTTATGTTCCGCAAACTCAGCCAGCAGCGGCCAACGCTTTAAGGCGGCCGCAAGATGCTCGCGCTGGGAAATATCGGTGTAATCTATTTCCGGCAATGAGAATGCCCGGCTTAATGCCAAAAAGTCATTCTGGAAGGTGTAGCCAGGCGTTGTATCAGATGGTGTCCGGAGTGCATTCTCAGACATAGCTTTAACCCCTCATCGGACATTTCATGGATAAACGTATCGGACATTTCTTTGCCTCGCAGGACTCAACGCAGGTTCTTTTTTTCGATACACTGTGTCCGATCGGAAAATTCGTTTACATGCTAAATCTGTTACTCTTTAATTTCAATGTTAGGTTTAATCTGACTCTTTTGCTAGTAAACTCATAGTCAGCTAAATTACACACGAGGGATGCCGTGAACCCTGTATTTTCACTTGGAATCCAGTCTTTATGGGACGAAGTTAGCCATATGCCCTTAGGCGGCGTGTGGTGGATGAACGTTGAACGTCGGGAAGATGCCGTGAATTTGCTGAATCAGACGATTGCAGCACAGGCTTCTGACGCCAAAATCGCCGCCATTACAATGGGGGAAAAACCCCACACGATAGTGAAACTCAATGACTCTCACGGCCCTGAAAAAATACGTCTTTTCACCATGCCAAAAAATGAAAATGGGCTATACTCGATGCGCCGGGATCTGCTCTGCTCATTAGAACCCGCAGGTTATTTATTTATCCTCTTGTGTGCCGATAATATTTGGCAAAATATTCCTGCCGATCGTTTGCGATCCTGGCTAAATAGCGCTCAGCGTTGGGCTGAATACTACCATTGCTCTTTGCTGGTGCTTAATCCTGGTAATAATACCGATGCGCAACTGTCGCTATTATTGAGCGAGTATCGCGCCCTTTCCGGTCTGGCAAGTTTACGTTTCCAGGGCGACAGCCATCTGTTTGATATTGCTTTTTGGGGTAACGAGAAAGGGGTCAGCGCCCGCCAGCAATTACGCGTGAAGTATAACGACAGCTTATGGAAGCTGGCGGAAGATGAGGAAGCCGTGGTGCAGCCTCGCAGCGATGAAAAAGACGTGCTCAGTACCAAAATAGCGCTGGAAGGTGCGCCACCTCTGTCGGAGTACTGGTCAGTTTTCGATACTAACGATGCCGTCTTTAACGCCTCACGCCCAGCACAGGCTGCCACTATAATCTTCTCCGTAGAGCAAACCAGCCAGATTGAACAACTGGCGCATTACATTCACACCTTGCGCCGCCAACGCGGAAGCGCTCTGAAGATCGTGGTTCGCGAAACCACGGCCTGTCTGCGCGCAACGGATGAACGCCTGCTGCTGGGCTGCGGTGCGAATCTGGTGGTGCCGTGGAACGCCCCGCTCTCACGCTGCCTGACGTTGGTGGAAAGTGTGCAAAAACAGCAGTTCCAGCGCCATGTCCCGGACGAGATTGGCACCCTGCTCGCGATGACCCAGCCGCTGAAACTGCGCGGCTACCAGAAGTGGGATATTTTCTGCGAAGCCGTGCACAACATCATAAACAACCCTTTGCTGCCCGATGACAACAAAGGGGTGATGGTCGCTCTGCGTCCGGTGCCAGGCCTGAGAGTGGAGCAAGCGCTCACACTGTGCCGCCCGAACCGTCCTGGCGATATCATGACCATTGGCGATAATCGTCTGGTGCTGTTCTTAACGTTCTGCCGCATCAACGATCTTGATACCGCGCTTAACCACATTTTCCCGCTGCCGACGGGCGATATCTTCTCCAACCGAATGATTTGGTTTGAAGACAAGCAAATCACTGCAGAAATCGTGCAGATGAAAGCCGTGACCGCTGAGCGCTGGACAGCCCCGCTGCCTCTCACGACGGACAAGAACGAAGTGATGAATGCCACGCACGACGGCCGCAGCTGGCGCCGCTTCCCTGAGCCACTTCATCTGGTGCAGACACAGGGAGAATCACAAAAATGATGTCTATTGCCGATATTATTCAACTGGTTGTCCTGTGTGCGCTAATTTTTTTCCCGCTGGGCTATATCGCGCGCCACTTTTTCCGTCGTATTGAAACGACGCTCAGACTGATGTTTTTCAAACCTCGTTATGTCAAACCGGCAGGCACATTGCACAGGACCGGGCACGTCGAGGCAAAGCAAAAAGATGACTAATCCAACTAAAACCGCCGTCTCCCCGTCACCTTTCTGGCAGTACTGGCGCGGCCTTTCCGGCTGGAACTTCTACTTTCTGGTGAAGTTTGGTCTGCTGTGGGCGGGCTATCTGAATTTTCACGCACTGCAGAACCTGGTGTTTGTGGCGTTTCTGCTGCTGCCTGTCCCGAACAGTAAGCTGCACAAATGGCGCCACTGGATTGCCATCCCGATTGGTTTTGCGCTGTTCTGGCATGACACCTGGCTGCCAGGTCCGGAAAGTATTTTCAGCCAGGGCTCGCAGCTGGCGGGCTTCAGCATGAATTACATCCTCGACCTGGTGACCCGTTTTATTAACTGGCAGATGGTCGGGCTGTTCTTCGTCGGTCTGGTGGCCTGGCTGTTTTTATCCCAGTGGGTGCGCGTCACGGTATTTATCGTGGCTGCGATGTTATGGCTGAACCTGATAACCGTGGTAGGGCCAAATTTCTCCCTTTTCCCGGGCGGCCAGCAAACCGGCACCGTGACGACCACTGGCGGTACCGCTGCGGCGACTATCGCCACGGCTAACGCGAAACCTGTGGTGGGTGATATTCCTGCACAGACTGCCCCACCGACGTCGGCGAACCTCAACGCCTGGCTGTCGAGCTTCTATGCCGCAGAAGATAAGCGCCAGACCACGTTTCCAGGCACGCTGCCTGCGGATGCTCAGCCGTTTGAGCTGTTGGTGATCAACATCTGCTCACTGTCGTGGGATGACATTGAGGCCGCAGGCCTGATGCAGCATCCGCTGTGGTCGCATTTTGATATTGTGTTTAAACACTTTAACTCTGCGACCTCCTACAGCGGCCCGGCAGCCATTCGTTTACTGCGCGCCAGTTGCGGACAGCCGTCGCACACCAACCTCTATTCACCGGCCGGAAAGCAGTGCTATCTGTTTGATAACCTTGCCACGCTGGGCTTCAAAAACCAGCTGATGCTGGGCCACAACGGTGTATTCGGCGACTTCCTGAAAGAGTTGCGCAACTATGGCGACATACAAGCGCCACTGATGGATCAGAAAGGTCTGCCGGTGAACCTGCTTGGGTTTGACGGTTCACCTGTCTACGATGATCTGGCGGTGCTAAATCGCTGGCTAGAGGGCGAAGGCAAAGAGAACGGTGAACGAACAGCCACCTTCCTTAATATTCTACCACTGCATGACGGCAACCATTTTGCCGGTCAAAGCAAAACGGCAGATTACAAAGTGCGTGCGCAGAAGCTGTTTGATGAGCTTGATTCGTTCTTTACCGAGCTGGAAAAATCGGGGCGTAAAGTGATGGTCGTGATTGCGCCAGAGCACGGTGGTGCGCTGAAAGGCGATAAAATGCAGGTCTCTGGCCTGCGTGATATCCCGAGCCCGAACATCACCAACGTGCCGGCCGCCATCAAGTTCTTTGGCATGAAAGCGCCGCATCAGGGCTCAGCCATCGAAATCGACCAGCCGAGCAGCTACCTGGCGATTTCTGAACTGGTGGCCCGTGCGGTTGACGGCAAAATGTTTACCGAAGACAGCGTGAACTGGGATCAGTACACGGGCAATCTGCCACAGACTGCACCAGTCTCAGAAAACTCGAATGCCATCGTGATTCAGTACCAGGGCAAACCGTATGTCCGTCTCAACGGCGGCGACTGGGTGCCTTATCCTCAGTAGCATCGTACGCAGGCAGTGAATGCTTTTAACTCTCCTCCCCGGTCTTATCACCGGGGATTTTTTAAGTCTCATCAATCTGTCGGCTCCACCCATTCATGAAATAAATTAATTGATTGATATTTAATGCTTTTTAACTCAATACATTCGAAAACTCCCACCTGCATCACAAAATAAATCCCCCAAATCCCTACCTTCCTTTGCAGCATTTTTACTCTTTCGACAGGGGTCAGCTGTGTCATTAAAAGGACTGCGCTTTACGCTGGAAGTGGCGGGTAAGGACGCGAACACTTTCGCCGTGGTGCGTTTCGAACTCCGGCAAGGTTATTCGCGGGTGTTTACGCTGGAGGTGGACGTCGCCAGCACATCGTTCGGACAAACCGCCGACACGCTGCTTGAAAAAGAAGTCACCCTGACCCTCTGGCAGGGCAACTCGCCCGTGCGCTGCATCAGCGGCGTGGTGGCGGCGTTTCGTACCCGGGAATCCAATCACTGGCAGATGCAGTACAGCCTCAGCATCCGTCCTCCCCTGTGGCGCAGCGGCCTGCGGCAAAATTTCCGCCACTTTCAGCAACAGGACATTCAGGGTATTTCCGCGCTTCTGCTCGAAGAGAATGGCATCACCGGCTGGAAAGCGGTGCTGTATGAGCCGCACCCGGCGCGGGAATTCTGCGTCCAGTACGGGGAAACGGACCTGGC
>NZ_JBLFJW010000013.1:0-129321 GCF_047713085.1 Pantoea sp. sgz302252 | reverse complement strand
TTTGCCTGGCGGCAACAGCGCGGTGGTCCCACCTGACCCCATGCCGAACTCAGAAGTGAAACGCCGTAGCGCCGATGGTAGTGTGGGGTCTCCCCATGTGAGAGTAGGGAACTGCCAGGCATCAAATTAAGAACGCAGTCACAGTAATGCTGTGAATGGTTCAAGAAATAAAGTGTGCTGATATGGCTCAGTTGGTAGAGCGCACCCTTGGTAAGGGTGAGGTCCCCAGTTCGACTCTGGGTATCAGCACCAGTTTTAAAGGTTAAAGTTCGGCAGATAGAAAAGAATTTGTCTGGCGGCAAAAGCGCGGTGGTCCCACCTGACCCCATGCCGAACTCAGAAGTGAAACGCCGTAGCGCCGATGGTAGTGTGGGGTCTCCCCATGTGAGAGTAGGGAACTGCCAGACATCAATTAAGCAAAAAGCCCAGTCTATGACTGGGCTTTTCTGCATTCTGAAATCTGAAATCTGAAATCTGAAATCTGAAATCTGAATATTGAACCTAATGCAGGCCCGGTAGCGTATCGCTACCGGGCAATGAGCTAGTGGATAACCTGAGAAAGAAACGCACGAGTTCGTTCAGATTTAGGGTTGGCGAAGAACTGATCCGGTGGTGCCTGTTCCACGATCTCCCCGCGATCCATGAAGATAACTCTGTCGGCGACGGTTCTGGCAAAGCCCATTTCATGAGTCACACACAGCATTGTCATGCCGGATTGAGCCAGACCGATCATGGTATCCAGCACTTCTTTAACCATCTCCGGGTCGAGCGCAGAGGTTGGCTCATCGAATAACATGATCTTAGGCTTCATACACAGTGAACGAGCGATGGCGACACGCTGCTGCTGTCCACCTGAAATCTGCCCTGGGAACTTATGTGCGTGCTCCGCGATACGTACTCGTTCGAGGTAGTGCATGGCCAGTGCTTCCGCTTCTTTCTTCGGCATTTTTCTGACCCATATCGGTGCCAGTGTGCAGTTTTGCAGAACGGTAAGATGTGGGAACAGGTTAAAGTGCTGGAACACCATCCCGACTTCCTGACGTACGCGCTCGATGTTGCGGATATCTTCGTTGAGCTCGATCCCATCGACCACGATCCGCCCCTGTTGATGTTCTTCCAGGTGATTGATGCAGCGTATGGTTGTTGATTTTCCTGAACCCGAGGGCCCGCATAACACAATGCGCTCGCCTTGTTTTACATTCAGGTTGATGTCTTTGAGCACATGGAACTGCCCGTACCATTTATTGACATTTTCCAGCGTAATCATCGCATCCGCCGGCTGTAGTAATGTTTGACTCATAGTTTCCTCAATGCGGCGTACGCCCGGTGTTAAAGCGCTTTTCCAGATGTTGGCTGTAGCGCGACATGCTAAAGCAGAAGATCCAGTAGATCAGAGCGGCAAAGACATAGCCCTCGGTCGACATGCCGAGCCATGCGGGATCGACAGTGGCCTGTTGAACGCTACTGAACAGATCAAACAGACCGATGATGATCACCAGACTGGTATCCTTAAAGAGCGCGATAATAGTGTTAACCAACCCAGGTATTACCAGCTTCAGAGCCTGAGGCAGGATGACCAGTGCCTGTGTTTTCCAGTATCCCAGGGCAAGAGATTCTGCGGCTTCATACTGCCCTTTTGGCAAGGCCTGCAGACCGCCGCGGACCACTTCCGCGACATAGGCTGACTGGAACAGAATGACCCCGACCAGCGCTCTGATTAACTTGTCGATGCTGGTGCCTTCTGCCATAAACAACGGCAGCATCACCGATGACATGAACAAAACGGTAATAAGCGGAACGCCGCGCCAGAACTCGATAAAGAGAACCGACAGGATGCGTACAACAGGCATCGTCGAACGGCGCCCTAGCGCGAGCAGTATGCCGAGCGGCAATGCGCCAGCAATCCCAACGGAGGCAATGATCAGCGTCAGCGTGAGTCCACCCCACTGCCGGGTTTCAACACGATCCAGCCCAAGAAAACCGCCGTACAGCAGGAACCACACCACGATCGGATAGATAATTGCCCAGCAGGCAATATAGCGTCCACGGCGAGGCATTGCGTTCCAGAACATCGGCACGATACTGAACAAACCAATGACTAATGCCAGGTTTATCCGCCAGCGCTGATCGTGAGGGTACAGGCCATACATGAATTGCCCGAAACGCTGGTGAATGAAGACCCAGCAGGCCCCGGCTTTTGTACAGTCAGCTCGTGTGGTGCCTATCCAGTTTGCCTGCAGGAAAGCCCAGTTCATCAGAGGGGGGATGACCTCCCACAGCACCCAGATGCAAAACAGCGTCAATAGGGTGTTCGACCAACTTGAGAACAGGTTTTTGCGGACCCAGTTAATTGCCCGCCCTGAGCTGACACTGGCAGGGCGAGGAGGATGTGACAGAAGAGCTTTTGTCATCGTGACTCCTTAGCGCTCGATCAGTGCCATTCGGCGGTTATAGATGTTCATCAGCAGCGAAATTGTCAGGCTGATAATGAGGTACACCGACATGGTTATCGCAATAGTTTCAATAGCCTGACCGGTCTGATTCAATACTGTTCCGGCAAAGAGCGACACCATGTCCGGATAGCCAATTGCCGCTGCGAGCGACGAGTTTTTGACGATATTCAGGTATTGGCTGGTAAGGGGGGGAATGATCACCCGCAGAGCCTGAGGAATGATGACCTGGCGTAATGTGACCGGGTTTGGCAGGCCTAAAGAGCGTGCCGCTTCATGCTGGCCATAAGGTACGGCCTGAATGCCTGCGCGGATGATTTCGGCGATAAAGGCAGAGGTGTAGACGGAAAGTGCCAGTGTCAGCGCGGCCAGTTCCGGGATCAGCGCCATACCACCGCGGAAGTTAAATCCACGCAGTTCAGGGACATCCCAGTGTATCGCTGCGCCGAAAATCCAGTGTGCCAGAAGCGGCAAACAAACAATCAGTCCAAGCGCGACAGGCCAGGTTCTCCGTATCTGCCCAGTTTTGATTTGCAGGTTTTTGTTATAGCGGTAAAGCCCTGCGGAAATCATGACGGCGAGCAGAATCGCACCGGCAAAGGCCAATAATCCTTCCCCTAATTGAGGGGCAGGAATGTACAAGCCACGGTTGCTGAGAAAAACAAGATCGAAGGCATTAACCGCCTGGCGTGGCCCGGGAAGATTACGCAGAACCGCGAAGTACCAGAAGAAGATCTGCAACAGCGGTGGGATGTTGCGGAAAATTTCGATGTACAGCGTGGAGAGCTTACGCAGCAGCCAGTTCTCTGAAAGGCGGGCAAGGCCAAGGAAAAAGCCGATGACCGAGGCGAAAACAATACAGAGCGCCGAGACCAGCAGAGTGTTCAGCAACCCTACGATAAAGACGCGGCCGTACGTGTCTCCTTGTTGATAATCAATCAGATGCTGAACAATGCCGAACCCGGCGCTGCGATCGAGAAAGGCAAATCCTGACGTGATGCCGCGGTTGTTCAGGTTAGTCATGGTGTTGTGGATAAGATAGATAGCAATTACAGCAACCGCCACCACTGCGATTATCTGAAATAGCCAGGCACGAACCGTGGGGTTGGAAAAGGAAAGTTGTCCTTTTACGGTCAGGCGGCGGTGAGACATAGTGAAACCTCAATAACCAGACTCTGGAGAGGGCATCGCCGAAGCGATGCCCGTTACTGCTCAACAATCAACGAACTGGCGGAGCGTATTGAATTCCGCCGTTGTTCCAGAGGTTGTTCTGACCACGTTTGATCTTCAGCGCGCTGCCTTCACCGACGTTGCGATCGAAAACTTCAGCGTAGTTGCCGACTTGTTTCACGATGTTGTAGGCCCACTTGTTATCGAGCTTCAGGTCTTTGCCAAAATCGCCCTCTTTGCCCAGCAGATGTGACATGTCCGGGGTTGAAGGATTCGCAAATTTCTCATCGACGTTTTTCGAGTTGATGCCCATTTCTTCGGCGTTGAGCATGGCGAACAATGTCCAGCGAACGATAGAGAACCATTCGTCATCGCCACGACGGACAACAGGGCCCAGAGGTTCTTTAGAAATGACTTCAGGCAGGACAATCCAGTCGCCCGGTTTGCTCAGCTTGATGCGCAGGGCGTAAAGCTGAGACTGGTCAGACGCCAGCGTATCGCAGCGACCAGATTCGAGCGCTTTTGCTGATTCGTCGGAGCGGTCAAAGGTTACCGGGGTGTACTTCATATTATTGGCTTTGAAGTAGTCCGCCACGTTCAGCTCAGTATCTGTTCCCGCCTGAATACATACAGTCGCGCCATCAAGTTCTTTTGCACTTTTCAGACCCGCTTTATCGTGAGTCAGGAAGCCGATACCGTCGTAATAAGTCACGCCAGTGAAAGAAAGCCCCATGCCCGCATCGCGAGAAGAGGTCCAGGTGGTATTACGTGATAACAGGTCGACTTCGCCCGATTGCAGCGCGGTGAAACGTTCTTTCGCGGTCAGCGGGGTGTATTTCACTTTATTGGCATCACCAAACACCGCAGCAGCCACACCACGGCAAACGTCTACATCAATACCGGTAAATTTACCGTCGGCATCTGCATAGGAGAAACCCGGCAATCCATCACTGATACCGCATTGCACAAAGCCTTTCTTTTTAACGGCATCGAAAGTGGTACCCGCATGTGCCTGAGTTGAGAGTGCAAACAGTACGCCCGCCGCAGTGAGGCTGGCGATCATCATCTTTTTCATAAAGCATCCTGTGTGGCGAAAAATTTATCGTTATAAATAATGACGTCCGGGAGAACGTCGAAACCTGTCTGTGGCCATGGCCATTTCCTCTAAAGCAAAGGGAATGCCAGAATTGCAACCACCGGCGAATGGGTCGCTGCGGCGCAATAAAGTGAGTGTAGTCAGGAAAGAAAAAAGTAAGCGCCCTGGGATGGTGCAAAATTGAAACCTGTGCCACAAATCAGAGCGAAAAAGTTTCAGGATTGAGAGCAAAAGGGGAAATGGTTTCGGCGGTTAATATTGGTGTGAAAATGAATGAAGGAATTAGTGTGAAATCGCTCACGAGTATTGATGTGAGTAATAAGTTTTCATGATGACGACGGTGATTTAAAAAGCAGAATTATTCTTTTTAAGAACGATGATAGCGCGATTTATTTACGTTTCTCGGAGCGGATGCACCATGCTGAAGCAAAAGCGCGGGAGGCCCCGCGCTTCGGTGAAACTATTTGGTTAAGGCGACGATACCCAATGTTAGCCCGGCCAGTGCTGCTGCACCACCGGCGATGGCGCCCGCCGTTTCCCAGTTATCCTGAGTCGTGCCTTTCACACAGGTATTGGTATGAACCAGCCGCCCCTGATCGTCATAAACCGGTACGCAAGGTGAATCATGTGCGCAGCCTGCAAGCAGAGCGGTCAGCAATGCAACTGAAATCAATCTTTTCATCATATTACCTCGATATCACGCCGCAGTAATGAACCTGATGCTTTGCGGAATTGCGACTATTTTATCACCGAGGCGTATATCCACAGAGGTGCAAATAATCTCAATTTATTTGAACTGTAAACATTGTGGAGGTTTTGGAAAATATCCCGCTAATTATGTAGAAAATATGCAGAATAAAATTCCATTCAGTGATTAAGTGATAAGCTTAAAAAACCAGCTAAAAGAAAAAAGGCGCGTTAAGCGCCTTGAGAGTGATGACAAACCTCTAACGAATGAGATCTGTCATAGGGTACCGAATAAAAAAACAAGGAAAATCAATTTATTGATTTTCGGCTGATAACCACAAGAAGGAAAAACCACGCTTTTTCCTTCTTTGTCAGCAGTCTGAAGGCGCGTTAAGCGCCTTTTAGATAAGTTATCCTTTCGAGCCACTAAATCGTCTTCGGACGACGACAAAAAAGACAGGCACAAAGAAGATAGCGAGCAACGTTGCCGTTAGCATGCCGCCCATCACACCCGTGCCTACTGCGTTTTGAGCCCCACTCCCCGCACCATTGCTGATAACCAGAGGCATAACGCCAAGGATAAACGCCAGTGAAGTCATGAGGATTGGGCGCAATCGCATACGCGATGCTTCGAGTGTGGCTTCAATCACGCCTTTGCCTTCTTTGTCCATCAGGTCTTTAGCAAACTCGACTATCAGGATGGCGTTTTTCGCTGATAGACCAATGGTGGTCAGCAGCCCAACCTGGAAGTACACGTCGTTGTTCATCCCACGCAAAGAAGCAGCAAGCAATGCGCCCACAACACCCAATGGCACAACCAGCATGACGGAGAACGGTATCGACCAGCTTTCATACAGCGCAGCAAGGCAAAGGAAAACCACGATCAACGAGATAGCATAAAGTGCGGGTGCCTGGTTGCCTGAAAGCCTTTCCTGATAGGACATGCCCGTCCAGTCATAGCCGATGCCCGTCGGTAGTTTGCCAGCGATCTCTTCCAGTAAGGCCATGGCCTCCCCGGTACTTTTGCCGGGAGCCGCTTCACCGATGATTTCTATCGAAGGCAAGCCGTTATAGCGTTCCAGACGAGGAGAACCATAAACCCAGCGCGCCGTTGTGAAAGCGGAGAAGGGAACCATCTCGCCGTTTGCGCTACGGACATACAGGCTGTTGATGTCATTTGGCAGCATACGGAATGGGGCATCGGACTGAACGTAAACCTTTTTCACACGGCCGCGATCGATAAAGTCGTTAACGTAACTCCCACCGAGAGAAGCCGAGATTGTCTGGTTAATGTCTGATAATGACACGCCAAGCGCCTGCGCTTTTTCCTGATCGACGTCCAGTTTGTACTGGGGTGTATCTTCCAGGCCGTTTGGCCTGACGCGAACAAACATGTCCGGATGCTCTTTCACCATGCCAAGAAGCTGATTACGAGCCTGAGTTAAACCGGTATGTCCGAGCCCTGCCTGATCGGTAAGCTCAAAGTCAAAACCAGTCGCGGTGCCCAGCTCGATAATGGCCGGCAGGTTAAAAGGCACCACGATGGCATCTTTAATCTGACTAAAGGCGACAGTGGCTCGTTTGATAACGGCCTCCGCCGAATTCTCTTCCCCTTTACGTTCATCCCAAGGTTTAAGGCTGATAAACGCCATCCCCGAGTTTTGGCCCTGACCACTGAAGCTGAAGCCGTTAACGGTAAAGACGCTGGCAACGTTATCTTTCTCGTTTTCCAGATAATGCTGTGTGAGCGTTTCGAGCACTTTCTCAGTGCGTTGTTGCGTCGCCCCTGCAGGAAGCTGAACCATGGTCATAAAGACGCCCTGGTCTTCTTCTGGCAGGAAGGAGGTAGGCAGACGGAGGAACAAAAGTGCCATGCCTGCAACGATGATCACGTAGAGAATTAAATAGCGGCCAGTGCCGCGCAAAATCTTGCTGATGCTGCCCGTGTAGTGATTAACGCTTTGGTCAAATTTGGTATTAAACCAGCCCAAAAAGCCACTTTTGGGTTGATGCGCCTCTTCGGCGTTCGCTTTTAACAACGTGGCACAGAGGGCTGGCGTCAGGATCAGAGCGACCAGCACTGACAGAGCCATGGACGACACAATGGTAATGGAGAATTGCCGGTAGATGGCGCCAGTTGAACCGCCGAAAAATGCCATCGGAATAAAGACCGCTGAAAGCACCATGGCGATCCCTACCAGCGCGCCCTGAATTTGATCCATCGATTTCTCGGTGGCTTCTTTCGGGGAAAGCTTGTCTTCTGCCATCACGCGTTCAACGTTTTCGACCACAACGATGGCATCATCCACTAACAGGCCAATCGCCAGTACCATGCCAAACATCGTCAATGTGTTGATGGAGTAGCCGAAAGCCGCCAGCACCGCGAATGTCCCCAGTAAGACGACAGGCACAGCGATGGTTGGGATAAGCGTTGCGCGCAGGCTTTGCAGGAACAGATACATCACCAGGAAGACCAGTACGATGGCTTCAAACAGGGTTTTTACTACTTCGTGAATAGAAATCTTCACAAAAGGCGTGGTGTCATAGGGGTAGACGACTTTCATGCCCGCAGGGAAAAACACCTGCAGTTCCGCGAGCTTGGTTTTGATCGCTTCAGCGGTGTCCAGTGCGTTAGCGCCGGTGGCGAGTTTAATACCAAGGCCTGTTGCAGGCTGGCCGTTGATCCTCGTCATCATGTTGTAGTTTTCGCCGCCCAGCTCGATTCGGGCGACATCTCTTAAGTGCACTCTTGAGCCGTCCTGATTGACTCTTAATGTGACGTTGCCGAATTCTTGCGGATCTTTGAGTCGCGTCTGGGCAATGATTGAGGCGTTAAGCTGTTGGTTGGGAAGCGATGGCGCACCGCCGAGTTGCCCGGCGGCAATTTGGTTGTTCTGCACTTTCAACTGATTAATGACATCGACTGGCGTCATCTGATATTTGTTGAGCAGATTGTCATTAAGCCAGATACGCATTGCGTACTGAGCACCAAACAGTTGGGTGTCTCCCACACCGTTAAGCCGACTAATGGCATCTTTAAGATTCGAAGCCACATAATCGGAAATATCATCCTGGGTCATGGCCTTGTTATCAGTGACAAACCCTGCGACCAGCAAATAGCTGCTGCTGGATTTCTTCACGCTGATTCCCTGCTGCTGAACTTCCTGCGGCAGTAAAGGTGTGGCGAGCTGAAGCTTGTTTTGCGCCTGCACCTGGGCAATGTCTGGGTCGGTCCCCGACTGGAACGTCAGAGTTATCGTGACGCCGCCCGCTGAATCGCTGGTGGAGGACATATACATCAGGTTATCGATGCCGTTCATGTTCTGTTCGATAACCTGAGTCACCGTATCCTGCACAGTTTGTGCATCCGCACCGGGATAGGTCGCTGAGATAGCCACGGCAGGTGGGGCTATCGTCGGGTATTGTGCGACAGGCAATTGCAGAATCGCAAGAGCACCGGCCATCATCATAATGATTGCCAAAACCCATGCGAAAATGGGGCGTTGAATAAAGAATCTGGACATAGTGGCCCCTGATTATTTCGCGGTGGCGAGTGTGGTTTCAGGCTCAGCGTTTACCGCAGCGCCTGGGCGTACCTTTTGCAAGCCGCTAATAATGACTTTTTCGCCAGGGTTAAGTCCTTCGGTGACCAGCCATTGGTCGCCAATAGCCTGAGTGGCCGTAATGGCTCTCGCTTCTACCTGGTTTTTATCATTGACGATCATCACCGTGGCATCGCCACGAGGGGTGCGAGTGACGCCTTGTTGTGGCACCAGAATGGCGGCAGGTTGGACACCTTCATCAATGCGTGCACGGACAAACATGCCTGGTAACAATGCGTGATCGGGGTTGGGGAAAATGGCTCGCAGCGTAATCGAACCGGTGCTTTCATCCACGGTCACATCGGAAAATTGCAGGCTCCCTTTCTGTGCATAAGGCTGGCCGTTTTCCATCACCAACTGAACACTTTTGATGTCGCTGCCGTTCTCCAGACTTTCTTGCTTAAGGCGCATAAAGTCATTACTGGACTGCGTAACATCGACGTAAATCGGGTCGAGTTGCTGAACTGTCGCCAGCGCCTGTGCCTGTCCGTTGGTGACCAGCGCACCTTCTGTCACTGTCGATTTGCCGATACGCCCGCTGATAGGTGATGACACTTTGGTATACGCCAGATTAATCCTTGCGCTCTCCACGGCGGCTTTGCCCGCTATGACGCTGGCATCGGCCTGGCGTGCATTGGCAACGGCCTGATCGTAATCCTGATGGCTGACATATTGAGTGCCGAGCAGAGGCAGATAGCGTTTCACCGTCAGATGCGCGATGGCCGCTGCGGCAGACGCTTTAGCTTCGTCCGCTTTCGCACTTTCCCATGCAGCCTGGTAGGTGGCGGGATCAATCTGGTAAAGCGAATCGCCAGCCTGAATATCGCCGCCTTCGGTGAAGTTGCGTTTCAGGATGATGCCGCTGACTTGCGGCCGCACTTCTGCAATACGAAAGGCTGTTGTTCTGCCGGGTAATTCGGTAATGACGGAAAGAGGCGCTCGGGTGACCACGTGAACCACAACGTGTGGTGCCTGGTTGTGCGACTGTTTGTCCCCAGAATCATCGCAACCGTTAAGAAATAATGTAGAAGTCAGCAAACTGAATAAAAGCGTAACCCTGGCGTGAGTCTTCATTGCAAGTCCTTAATAACTGATGGAGCGAGATCGCCGGAGGCCGGTGAGAAAAATAAAAAAATAAGCGCGGTATCATACAAATAAAAACTCTGCTATGTCAGCTAGTAGAATTCTGGAAAGGAGAGCAACAGCACTCATACATAAAATAAAATGATAAAACATCAATGGTGGTTTAGGATGATCCTTGATTCATTTTCACGGTCAATGATTTGGTTTGTGTTATATCTAATTGTGATTAATTCAATTCTGATACTGTCTGAATATGGAAAACAAATTGCTATGTGAAATTACTCAATACAAATATATTAACCTGCTCTGATGCCAAACCGAATGCAGGAGCAGACCATGGTGAGGAAGACTAAAGCCGATGCGCTAATAACGCGCCAGAAGCTGATTGATGCGGCAATCGAACAGTTTGCCAGGCGCGGCGTATCTGAGACAACGCTGACAGACATTGCTGATGCGGCGGGTGTAACACGTGGTGCGGTTTACTGGCATTTTACGAGTAAGGCCGAGATATTTAATGAAATGTGGTCTCAGCAATATCCACTGCGTGACATTATTAAACACAAATTGACACATAACGAAAATGAAAATCCTTTAGCTTTCATGCGAGAAAGTTTTACGGCTGCATTGCAATATATTTCTCGTTCACCCAAGCAGCAGGCATTAATGCAGATCTTGTTTCATAAATGTGAATTTAATTCGGAGATGATGCCCGAGTCAGAGATTCGCCAGCGGATTGGATTTAGTTACGAGATTTTGCAAGCGTTGCTTCGTAAATGTATTAGTAATGGCAGCCTTCCAGCAGAAACAAATATTGAGCTTTCATTACTTATTCTGCACAGTTTTTTCTCCGGTGTGGTTAAGAATTGGTTGCTGTCACCAGAGCGACTCGATCTCTATCACCAGGCACCGGAGCTGGTCGAAAGCATTATGAGTACGCTTCTCCCTCATCCTGCCATGCAGGTGATGAGTATCAACAATTCGCCGATGTACCACGCCCAGGTTGGGTGATTGTTTATCCTGCCTTTTGTTCGCAGGCAACAATTTCACTGGCGCTGACAGGTTTGCCCGCCGTGGTTTCAGTCACTTCAAGGATGAGCATTTCAGGGGGAACGTTATGACGGGTGAGGCTCGCCATGACGGTGCAATGTTGTCGGCACACTTTTATTCCAGGCTGGAACAGTTCACCAACTTGAGGGGATTCACGGAATTCATGTTGCGGCATTTTTCGCTTTCGGTTGCTAACAGCTCTATCCACTGCATCAGCAGCCCATCGAACAGAAACATAAAGAGGGCGAAAACAACCAACCAGCCGTACTTACGAAGCATACCTGCACCTGAGAAGAGATTGCGTGAATGGCTGGCAATATACACGAAAAGTAACATCTGAGAAGAGGGGGAAAAGGGGGGGATTTCAGGCATTAAAAAAGGCGCTTCCCCATGCCGAAGAGCGCCTTTTTAACCGTCATGAACGAAACTTAGTTCATGCCGTATTTTTTCAGTTTCTTACGCAGAGTACCACGGTTGATACCCATCATCAGGGCAGCGCGGGTCTGGTTGCCACGGGTGTATTGCATCACCATGTCCAACAGGGGCTGTTCTACTTCAGCCAGTACCAGCTCATAGAGATCATTCACATCCTGACCATTCAGTTGAGCAAAATAGTTCTTCAGTGCCTGTTTAACCGAGTCACGGAGAGGCTTTTGAGTCACCTGATCCTGAGAGTTAACGGTAGAAACGGTCAGTACGTCAGAATTTACGCGTTGTTCGAACATAGTTCTGTCAGCTCTTTATTTCTGTTTACGCAAAATTTTCGAAGTATGCCTCCAACGCCTCCAGCTGTACGCTGGCATCCTCTATGGCGTTGAATGTGCGCCGAAACTGGTCATCTGGAGCGTGCTCCTGAAGGTACCAGGAGACATGTTTGCGCGCAATTCGGTACCCCTTTGCCTGACCGTAAAAGTCATGCAATTCCCGAACGTGTGCACAAAGTATGCGTTTCACCTCTGCCAGAGGCAGAGAGGGCAGCATCTCCCCAGTGTCCAGATAATGCTGGATTTCCCGAAAGATCCAGGGTCTTCCCTGAGCCGCGCGTCCTATCATCAGGGCATCCGCCCCCGTATAGTCGAGCACAGCTCTGGCTTTAAGCGGGTCAGTAATGTCGCCATTCGCGATAATCGGAATGGAAACTGTCTGCTTAACTGCCCGAATACTGTTGTACTCAGCTTCTCCGTTAAACAAGCAGGCGCGAGTGCGTCCGTGAATAGTCAGAGCCTGAATGCCACAATCTTCAGCCAGTTTGGCAATCTCTACACAGTTACGGTGTTCCGGCGCCCAGCCAGTGCGAATCTTGAGAGTGACAGGAACGTCCACTGCTTTCACCACCGCGGTCAGGATAGACTGCACCAAATCCGGGTGTTGCAAGAGGGCTGAACCTGCAAGCTTGCGATTCACTTTTTTCGCCGGACAACCCATATTGATATCAATAATTTGGGCGCCACTTTCAACGTTAATACGTGCGGCTTCCGCCATTTCTTCAGGAACGCTGCCGGCAATTTGCACGGTGCGGATCCCGGGCTCGTCAATGTGCACCATCCGTAAACGGGATTTGTCGCTCTCCCACACTTGCGGGTTGGAGGACAGCATCTCAGAAACGGTTAAACCTGCTCCCATCTCGTAGCACAACGTCCGGAATGGTCTGTCAGTAATGCCAGCCATGGGCGCTGCGATCAGGCGATTTCTGAGCTGGTGGTGTCCGATGCGCATGAGTTAAGAAATGACCATACTGTGACTGCAAGGCGGCGTATATTACGCATTTTTTGCACGAGATGAAAGGCCAAACTTTGAGCAATCCTCTGTCGTAGATCAAGGAATCGCCAGTCGGTGGAAAGTGAAAAAATTAATCGCTATTTAAATCATTGCGTTATGCATAAATGATGAATTTACATACAGACGCAATTTTGCGTAACTTCTCAATTTTCCCTGCAACCAGGGGAGCAGAAAAGGGATAAGCTGCTGGATTAATCAGCAGATTATCCCGAATAATGTGGGCCGGATCTCATTTCGTTGCTGGGCAGTGATGGCGTATTTCAGCACTCATCCAGCGGAGAAAATCAGTTTTTACGCCCGGTAATCCGACACCATTCTTCCTTCTCCACCACCGGGTCGAGAGTGAAAAGCGGCGCATAAGCTTCGCAGACACTTTCTGCCTGGCTTGCGAGGATACCGGAAAGGCCCAACAGACCGCCCTCAACGGGCAGCACGCTGATTAACGGTGCCAGTTCACGTAATGGGCCTGCCAGAATGTTAGCGACCACCACATCGGCTTTCATGGCCTCTGGCTGGTCTTGTGGCAGATAGAGCTCCAGCTTGTCGGACACCCCATTACGTTCTGCGTTATCGCGGCTGGCCTGAATGGCCTGCGGATCGATGTCGATCCCAATCGCTTTGGCCGCACCCAGTTTCAGGGCGGCAATGGCGAGGATCCCGGAACCGCAACCGAAGTCGATAACCGTTTTACCGTCAAGATCCAGACCATCCAGCCATTGCAGGCACAGGGACGTTGTCGGGTGAGTGCCGGTACCAAACGCCAGACCCGGATCGAGCATCACGTTGACCGCGTTTTCGTCCGGCACATCGCGCCAGCTTGGGCAAATCCACAGACGTTTGCCGAACTGCATCGGGTGGAAATTATCCATCCATTCGCGTTCCCAATCTTTGTCTTCCAGCTGTTCGATTTTGTGGACAAAACCGGCACCCAGCAGCGGATGGTGTTCAAGGATGGCCACCACTTCTTTCATGTCGGTTTCAGCATCGAACAGACCGATGACATCGGTATCGCCCCACAGGCGGGTTTCACCCGGCAACGGTTCAAACACCGGTGTGTCATGGGTGTCCTGGAAGGTGATAGAGACGGAGCCCGCTTCCATCAACGCATCGCTCAGTTCCTCAGCGTTCGCGCCGGTGGTGTTTAATTTCAGTTGGATCCATGGCATGGCAAAACTCTTTTAATGATTAACAGTGATAGTCGGGGCTTGCGCCGCAGGACGACCAAAAAGGTTGCCGACAACAAAAGCCAGTAAACTTAGCAGCAGCGCCGGGACAATCGGGTGGAAGCCCAGATACTGAATTTTCAGGGTGGCGAGTACAGCATAAAGCACGCCACCGACGATCATGGCGCTCAATGCTCCGGCGGCATTAGCGCGCTCCCAATAGAGTCCCAGTACCAGCGGCCAAAGGAACACGGCTTCCAGCCCGCCAAATGCGAGCAGGTTCAGCCAGATGATCATCTCGGGTGGGCGCCAGGCCGCCAGCAGCAGCAGGGCGCCAAGTACCAGGGTAATCAGCGCAGACATACGTTTCAGACGCTTTTCATTCTGGAGCTGTTCTGGATGCAGGCTCAAATAGAGATCTTTGATGATCGTAGCGGAACTCTGCAACAACTGCGCGTTGATCGTCGACATGATCGCCGCCATCGGAGCAGCAAGGAAGATCCCGGCAGCAACCGGTGGCAGCACTTTTACCATCAGCGTAGGAATAACAAGATCCGGAACGGTGAGATCAGGAATCACCGCGCGACCCAGCGCACCTGCCAGATGCATACCCAGCATCAGGATCGCGACCACAATCGTGCCGATAATGATGCCCCGGTGTACCGCTTTGCTGTCTTTGTAGGAGATACAACGGACGGCGGTGTGTGGCAGGCCAATGACCCCGAAGCAAACCAGCACCCAGAAAGAGGTCATAAATGTCGGGGAAAGAATATCTTCTGCACCCTGCGGTGAAATTAGCTTCGGGTCGATTTGTTCCAGCGTCTGAACCGCATGACCCAACCCTCCCGCTGCATGCACGACACCAATCAGCAACACGATGGTGCCAATCAGCATCACCAGCCCTTGCATGGAGTCGTTGAGCACGCTGGCGCGGAAGCCGCCAAAAGCGGTGTAGAGCGCAATGCTCACGCCGAAAATCAACAAGCCTGTTTCGTAAGGAATGCCCGCAGCCGTTTCCAGCAGGCGCGCGCCGCCAATGAATTGCACGGTCATCGCGCCGACAAAGGCGACTAACAAACTGAGACTGGCAAGCCACACCAGCAAGCGGCTCTGATAACGAGCAAACAGCATGTCGTTCAACGTGACGGCGTTATAGCGTCTCGCAAGAATCGCGAATTTTTTCCCCAGCACACCGAGAGACAACCAGACTGCCGGGAGCTGGATCATCGCCAGCAAAACCCAACCCAGGCCGTATTTATAGGCCGCACCTGGCCCGCCGATAAATGAACTGGCGCTGATGTAAGTGGCAACCAGCGTCATTGCCAGCACAAAACCGCCCATTGAACGGCTGCCCAGGAAGTACTCATTCAGGAAGGTGCCGGTGGAGCGTTTCCGCATGGCATAGACCGACAAACCAAAGACCACTAACAGATAAGCGATAAGCGGCAGGATCACTTCAAGCTGCATCGTCGTCCTCCAGCGGGATCTCGCGATAGATGACTTTCACCATCGCCCAGCACAGCACGATAAACAGCAACGGCACTAACAAACAGGCCATTTCAAACCAGTGCGGCAGGCCCGTAAAGCCGATGAATGAATTTGGTATGTAAGCACTCGCTAACCATGCAGCGAGATAGAGGAGGGTTAGCCACAACGCCCAGCGGGCTTCTTTGTGTGCCTGAACAAAACGCGCGTCCATAAGGCTCCCAGGGTCAATGTAAAGCGGGGATTGTACGGTAACAGAGAAGGTTGGGAAAAGACTCTGGCAGAAAAAGCAGCCTGTCATGTCCCGTCATGCAAAAAAGCTTCAATCTCTGACTGCGACGAGATCCCTTCCATCGGGCCCTTGCGCGTCACCGCCATCGCACCGCTGGCGCAGGCATACTGCAAGGCTTGTTGCGCGGAAAAACCCGCCAGAAAGAGGGTGACAAACGTTGCGCCAAAACAGTCCCCGGCTCCGGTAGGATCAACGATGTCGACCTGATGCCCTGCAGTATGCAACGCATACAGTGCCTGATCTTCAAAACGGTAATAGCTGGCGCCGCGCTGCGCACGCTTGATGGCGATATGTTTTACGCCGCGTTTCAGCAGGTCTTCGACGATTTGCGCTTCTGCCTGATTTTTATGGCGGGCAAAGAAAGACAGTTCGTGCTCGCTGGGTATGAAAATATCGGTGTATTCAATCAGATAATCCAGGGCCTGTGCCATCTCCGGGATCGAGAGCATCTCTTTTCGCAGATTGGGATCAAAAGAGACCGTGCCGCCTGCCGCTTTAACCTCCGCAATCGCCTTGCGCATCGTGTCGATCATCCGGAATGAAAACAACGACGAACCCATGATATGAAGGTGGCGAGACTGGCGCAGCAGATCTTTATCGATGTGCTCAGCGGTTAACAACCCACAGGCACTGTTCGGGATATTAAAGACAAAATCGCGCTGGAGTGGCGTGTGATAGCTGACAAAGGCTGTGCCGGTCACGGCGTTATCCATCACGCGGATGCCATCGGTGATCACCCCTTCATGGCGAAGGCGCTCAATGCTCAGACGCCCGAAGTCATCGTTGCCCACGCAGCCAAAAAGAATCGCACGGTGCCCCAGTTTTGCTACCTGAGCCGCAAAAATTGCCGGCGCGCCGCTGGGATACGGGCCGGTAAATTCGCCTGGCTGGGTGAATTTTTGCTTTGGCTTTTGGGATAAAAATTCAACCAGCACTTCACCCAGGGTACAGATAGTCAGTGTCACAAGCGTTTCCTCATGCCTGAAGCCTTTCGCGATTAGACCAGGTAAAGCACTCATTGCTGGTGTAAAGGATGACAAAATCAGCGTCCTGCAATTGTTGCTGATACTGCTCGTTGATACTGCGATAGACGATCACATTTTCGGCCTGATCGATAAGGCCGATTGAAGCGGGCGACCTGGGGTGGGCCGTGACGATAATGCTTTTGTTATGAGCATGATCGAAACAGAGCTTCCAGGCGGCAGCCAGTTTGGGGGTCTGAATGCTGAGCGTTCCGTCGGCATCTATGGCGTTGACCTCAAGAATGCAGTGGGTCAGGGTGTAATGCTGAATGGCTTGCTCAAGCGGTTTACCGGCCAGGGCGGTTTCAGGGCGCAACATTTCACTGCCTGCCAGAATGATTTCCCCGTCGATAAACTGATTGGCCAGCAGCGCATGTTCCGGATCGTTGGTAATGAGGCGAAGCTTTTTGACGTCACTGAGCAGCGGAATGATTTTGCGGCAAATCTCGCCATGGCCGAGAAAAACCGTGTCCCGATCCTGAATCAGTCGGGCACAGTGGCGGGCAATCTCTATTTGTTGCGCCAGGGACGGCGGGGCAGTCTGGGGTACTGGCTCGGGCTCAGTTTGTAAGCCGGTGGTGGCGATAGCCCCGCCAAAGGAGCGTTTCAGATAGCCCTGCTGCTCCAGATAGCTCAAATCACCGCGGATGGTGACCCCGGAAACGCCGAGTTGAGCTGACAAATCATCAACCTTTATTTCGCCCTGAGAGGTGACGATTTCAGCAATTTTTAACCTGCGTTTCAGAAGATTAGACGATTTTCTCGGCACGTAAACGCTCATTTTCTGCCTGTAATGCGCCACACTATATCCTGATGTTTTTCTCTTTGAAAGTTATCCTTCATAACCCGCAACATCCTGAAAGCTATGCCCCAATGCCGAGTTCTACTTAACATCATAAATATAAACGGTTTTATCAATTTTCCTGCGTAATGCCACCATGTCTTGTTTCATCTCGCTGCATAAATAAACTTTAATTTTGTAAGTTATTTGCCGTGTTTTGAACCTCGTCACGATTTTTGCCGCGCCATTCATGATAGTTTTCTTTCAAAATGAAAGTTAGAACGTGATTTCTTCGTTTTGTAAGTCAATCACAGGAGAAGCGATGTACATTATTTCAAGCAAAAATATGCTGAAGCAGGCGCAGGCTGAGGGATATGCCGTTCCGGCTTTCAACATCCACAATCTCGAAACCTTGCAGGTTGTCGTGGAAACCGCGGCGCAATACCGCTCTCCGGTGATGCTGGCAGGCACGCCCGGCACCTACAGCTATGGAGGCGTCGAAAATTTGATCTCGCTGGTGAAAGCTATGGCGCACCAGTACCAGCTGCCGCTGGTACTTCATCTTGATCATCATGAAGCGTCAGAGGACATTTTTCACAAGGTGCGAGCCGGGATCCGCTCGGTGATGATTGACGGCTCCCATCTGCCTTTTGAAGAAAACGTTGCCCAGGTGAAAGAAGTCACCGAATTTTGCCATCGTTATGACGTGAGCGTGGAAGCGGAGCTTGGGCGCCTTGGCGGCCAGGAGGACGATTTGGTGGTCGATGCCAGGGATTCCGCCTACACCTCACCGCAGGCCGCCGCGGAGTTTGTGCGCCGCACCCGGATTGATTCCCTGGCGGTGGCGATCGGCACTGCGCATGGCTTGTATACGCATGAACCCCATCTGGATTTTGATCGTCTGGCCCTCATCCGCCAGCACGTCGATGTACCTCTGGTTTTGCACGGCGCTTCAGGGTTAACGGAAGCGGATATCCGCCAGTGTATTCAACTGGGGATTTGCAAAGTGAATGTCGCCACAGAATTGAAAATCGCGTTTGCTGATGCCCTGAAAAATTATTTTAGTGAGCACCCTGCGGCGAATGATCCCCGGCATTATATGCAACCAGCAAAAGCAGCCATGAAAGAAGTGGTGACCCGAATCATTGCGGTATGTGGCAGTGAAGGAAAAATTTAAAAAACCTTACCCTACAAAAACAATCAGGACTGTTTATGAAAAATATCAACGTACTTGCATCGGCAATGTTAGTAGGCCTGGCTTTATTTACGCAAAACGCATTCGCCAAAGACTATAAAATTGGCGCTTCATTATTGACCCAACAGCATCCTTTTTATATTGATCTCGCCAACGCGATGAAAGACGAAGCCAAAAAAGATAATGTCGATTTAAGCATCTCGATTGCTAATCAGGACCTCAATAAGCAGCTCTCGGATGTGGAAGACTTTATAACCAAAAAAGTCGATGCCATCATTATTTCCCCGGTCGATTCGAAGGGGATTCGGGCCGCCATTCTGAAAGCGGATAAGGCCGGTATTCCTGTTATCACGGTTGATGTGGCTGCTGAAGATGTGCCGGTGGTAGCGCATGTGGCGACAGATAACTACGCGGGCGGCGTGGAAGCGGGCAAATTGATGGGGGAACTGCTGAAAGGCAAAGGGACCGTGGCGATTATCTCCTATCCGGCGCTGCAGTCGGTGGTCGCACGAGTAGACGGCTTTAAGAAAGGCCTGAGCGCCACGCCGGAAATTAAAATTGTCGCCGAGCAGCCGGGTATTACCCGCGCTGACGCACTCACCGCCTCTCAAAATATTATGCAGGCCAATCCAAACCTGAGCGGGCTGTTTGGCTTTGGCGATGATGCCGCCCTGGCTGCAGTGATTGCGGCGAAATCTGCCCGCAATGACAACATTAAGATTATCGGTTTTGACGGAATGAAAGAGGCCCGGGATGCCGTTGACAGTGAAAAAACGTTTGCTGCCGTGATTCGTCAGTACCCGGATCAGATGGGCGCTAAAGCGGTTGATGCCGCAGTGGACCACCTTAATGGCAAACCCGTGGACAAAATGATCCCCGTGCAGCCGGGTGTCTATACCAAACAATAATGACTATCTTCCTCTCACAGTAAGGCGCTTCGGCGTTTTACTGTGGCTCCGGAGTGATTATGACGGATGTTATTCTTGATGTTTCGCATATCGCCAAAAAATTTGGTCACGTTCAGGCACTGAAAGATATCACGCTGACGATTCGTAAAGGACGTGTGCATACGTTATTAGGTGAAAACGGTGCGGGAAAATCTACATTAATGAAGATCCTTGCCGGTGTTTATCCGCCAACCCAGGGAACGATTACGCTGCACGGCAAGCAGATTACAATTAACAACCCGCAGCATTCACGCCAGCTTGGCATTGCCATTATTTTTCAGGAACTCAGCCTCAGTAATAATATGACCGTGGCAGAGAATATTTATGCCAACAATGAACCGAAGCGTTTCGGGATCATTAACGATAAAAAGATGGATGCCGATTGCCGAGCCCTGCTCGCCGAGCTGGGGATCCCGCTTAATGCACAAGATATTGTCGGTAACATGTCCATCGCCCACCGACAGCTGGTGGAGATTGCCAAGGCGTTAAGTTATCCGGCCGATATCGTCATCATGGATGAGCCGACGTCGTCGCTCAGCGATAATGAAGCTGAAATTCTGTTCAGAATTATCGACAAGCTCAGACAGCGGGGCACGGCGGTTATTTATATTTCGCATCGGATGGATGAAATCATGCGGATATCTGATGACATCTCGGTGATTCGCGACGGGGAATATATCGCCACGCATCAGCGCAAGGAGAGTGATATTCAGCACCTGATTGCGCAAATGGTGGGGCGCGAAATGAAGAATATCTGGCCCCCGCGCATTGGGGAAAGGCCTGGCGAAGAGGCTGGGGCAAAACTTGAAGTCAGAAACCTCACGCATCCTCAGCTCTTCCGGCAGGTGAGTTTTACCGTCCGCCCGGGAGAAGTGCTGGGCTTTTTCGGCCTGGTGGGCGCAGGGCGCTCGGACGTGATGAAAACGCTGTTTGGCCTCAATGCCTATCAGGGAACCATCCTGATTGAGGGCCAAGAGGTGGTTATCTCAAGCCCAAAACAGGCTATTGAGCATGGTATTGCCTTTGTGACAGAAAACCGCAAAGAGGAAGGGCTGGTGCTGATGCACGACGTGAACATGAACACCCACCACGTAGCCTTTCAGTTTAACGCTTCCGGGCCAGGGCTGATTAATCGTCGCGACGAAGAAGCGCGAACCCGGCAGGCTATCGTCAGAATGAATACCAAAGTCAGCTCCATTTATCAGCCTGTCGGGGCGCTGAGCGGCGGAAATCAGCAAAAAATAGTGCTGTCGAAATGGCTGGAAAAAACACCGGCCATCTTGCTGCTCGACGAACCGACCCGGGGTGTGGACGTTGGGGCAAAATTTGAAATCTACAACGTGATACGCCAGCTGGCGGCAGCGGGGACGGCCATCATTCTGGTTTCTTCCGAGCTGCCTGAAGTGATGGCGCTCAGCGACCGGCTGGTAGTGATGCGTAATAAAACCATCGCTGACATTTTTCCCTGTGAAAATTTAACGCAAACGCAGGTGATGACCGCTGCGACAGGAGTGTGCTAAATGACTGACAAAACCCTGCCTCTACCCAAAAGCACTGGCCCAGCTTCTGCGGGTGGATTTAAAAGAGTGCTTAAACAATACGGCGGGATCCTCAGCGGGATGCTGGTGCTGTTTATTCTTTTTAGCGTAATGAATGACAGTTTTTTCACCGCCAATAATATCATCAACATCATTCTTCAGGTTTCCATCATTGCGATTACCGCCTATGGCATGACCTATGTGTTATTGCTCGGTGATATTGATTTGTCCGTCGGGTCGACCATTGCTTTGGTTGGCACGTTTGCCGCACTCGGCGCTTCGTGGGGGATCCCTTTTATATTACTGGTGCCCTTATCCGTCATGGCGGCATTGGTGTTGGGGGTGGTCAACGGGGGATTGACGGCGGTGGCCGGTATTCCTTCTTTTATTGTGACTGTTGCCACCATGGGGATCTTCAGAGGCATTGCTTACATTGTGACTGACGGCACGCCGGTGATGATCAAGGATGACGCTTTTTTAGCGCTTGGCAACGGTGAATTTCTCTACATCCCCGTGCCGATCTGGATTTTGCTGGTTTTACTGCTGGTGAATCATTTTGTCCTAACCAAAACGGCCTTTGGTCGCAAAATTTATATCACCGGAGGGAACAAAGAGGCGGCCGTTTATTCCGGGATTAACGTTGTTCGCCTGAAAATAAAAGTGTTCATGATAACCGCAGTACTGGCCGGTATCAGCGGCATGATCCTCGCCTCGCGCCTCTATTCTGGGCAACCCAATGCGGCATTAAGTTATGAACTGGATGCGATTGCTGCTGCCGTTTTGGGTGGCACCAGCCTGAATGGCGGCTATGGCACGGTGGTCGGTACCATGATTGGGGCCTTAACTATCGGCGTTATCAATAATGGCATGAATTTAATGAATGTCCCTTACTTCTACCAAATGGTGGTAAAGGGCCTGGTCATTCTGGTTGCCGTTTATGTTGATGTCAGAAATAAAAGAAAACGTAGCTAACCCTTACAAGGAATTTATCTTATGAGCAAGGTTTTCACGATCGGCGAGATTCTGGTGGAAATAATGGCCAGCAAAATTGGCCAGCCTTTCGATCAGCCCGGATTATGGAATGGGCCTTATCCCAGCGGCGCTCCCGCGATTTTTATCGATCAGGTTACACGCCTTGGGGTTCCGTGCGGCATCATCAGCTGTGTAGGCAACGATGGTTTTGGTGACATTAACCTTCATCGGCTGGCTGAAGATGGCGTTGATATTCGCGGCATCTCAGTGCTGCCGCTGGAAGCCACCGGCAGCGCCTTTGTGACCTACCACAGTTCTGGCGATCGCGATTTTATTTTTAATATTAAAAATGCCGCCTGTGGGAAATTGTCCTCACAGCATGTAGACGAACGTCTTCTCAGGGACTGCACGCATTTTCATATTATGGGGTCATCACTCTTTTCGTTTCACATGGTCGATGCGGTAAAAAAAGCAGTGACTCTGGTAAAAGAAAACGGCGGAGTTATTTCTTTCGACCCGAATATCCGGAAAGAAATGCTCGATATTCCGGAAATGCGCGACGCATTACACTTCGTTCTTGAGCTGACAGATATCTATATGCCCAGCGAAGGGGAAGTGCTTTTGCTTTCACCACACTCAACGACCGAACGCGCCATCGCCGGTTTCCTTGAAGAGGGGATCAAAGAGGTTATCGTGAAGCGCGGCAATCAGGGCGCCAGTTATTATTCCGCCACCGATCGCTTTCATGTCGCAAGTTATCCCGTGGAAGAAGTGGATCCGACTGGGGCCGGGGATTGCTTTGGTGGCGCGTATATTGCCTGTCGGCAACTGGGGTTTGAGGCTTATCAGGCGCTGAAGTACGCCAATGCCTGTGGTGCGATGGCCGTGACCAAAAGAGGGCCGATGGAAGGCACTTCACAGCTGAAAGAAATTGAAGCGTTTATCCATCATCACGACGCCGCAAGCCTGGAGCCTCTGCAATGAATAAAAACCTCTGGCCGTGGATCGGCGATCTCTCTCAGGTAGCTGGCATCAAACACTATGAGCTTCGCAGCGGCAGAGCAAAAGGGACTGAAGCCTTTGATGTCCGAACCGGGGCGGGGCTAGCTTTTACCGTGGTGAAAGATCGTGCCCTGGATATTGCCTGGGCGAGTTACAAAGACACGGCTATCTCCTTCATTACCCCCGCCGGTATGGTGGCCCCGGCGTTCTTTGAACCGCAGGGAAATGGCTTTTTGCGCAGTTTCTATGCCGCCCTGCTGACCACCTGCGGGTTGAGTTATCTGGGGACGCCCTGTGAAGACGAGGGGGAATCGCTTGGCCTGCACGGAAGACTGGCCGCAACGCCAGCGGAGGAAGTGGGCTATCGTACAGAACGCACTGAATCAGGCATTGAATTTGTGATTAACGGGAAAGTGCGGGAAGCGCGGCTGTTTGGCGAAAACCTGACGCTCGAGAGAACCCTCCGCTGCGCCTATGGTGAGAATCGCCTGCATATAGAAGACAAAGTCACGAATCATGGATTCACCCGCCAGCCGCTGCAAATCCTCTATCACTTCAACTATGGCTGGCCGCTGTTGTCCCCGGATGCAGAGATTGTGCTGTCAGCGAACAGCATCACACCGCGGACGGCCCGTGCGGCGGAAGGTCTGGCTGACCCTCTCAGCATCACCGAGCCGGAGCCTGGGTTTGCCGAACAGGTCTACTATTTAACCCTCAACGCTGACGCACAGGGCATGAGTAAGGTGGCTTTGCTCAACCCTCAGGCAGGCTGGGGGATCTATGAGAAGTTTGATACCCGCCAGTTACCGAATTTCATTCAGTGGAAAAATCTGGGGTCAGGTGAATATGTGATGGGGCTGGAGTTGAGCAATAGCTTCCCCGATGGCCGGGATAAAGAGCGGGCCGCAGGCCGCCTGCCGTTCATCGAGCCGGGTGAAACGGTGCAGTACTCTCTGGAGTGGGGGATTGTCGAAGGGGCGGAGGAGATCTCTGCGCTGAGAAAAGAGATAGCCAGCTACGGCCAGGCTTAAATGAAAATGCCGGGCTTTCGACAGAAAGCCCGGCATGAGAGCGCAGAATTACTTCTCGTACATACCGAGTTTTTTCTCCAGATAGTGGATGTTGGTCCCACCATGCTGGAAGTTTTCATCGCTCATAATGCGCATTTGCAGATCAACGTTGGTTTTAATGCCGTCGATGATCAGCTCCTGCAGGGCGTTCTTCATACGAGAAATCGCCACGTCACGGGTTTCCCCGTAGCAAATCAGCTTGCCGATCATTGAGTCATAGTACGGTGGCACAGTGTAGCCAGCGTAGATATGAGATTCCCAACGCACACCGAAACCGCCTGGCGCGTGGAAACGGGTGATTTTACCCGGGCTCGGCAGGAAGGTGTTCGGATCTTCGGCGTTAATACGGCATTCTACCGCATGGCCACGAACCTGAACTTCTTCTTGCTTGATAGACAGCGGCTGGCCTGCAGCAATGCGCAGCTGTTCTTTGATCAGGTCAACACCGGTGATCATTTCGGTTACCGGGTGCTCTACCTGAATACGGGTGTTCATTTCGATGAAATAGAACTCGCCGTTTTCAAACAGGAACTCGAAGGTACCCGCACCACGATAGCCGATATCCACACAGGCTTTAGAGCAACGCTCGCCGATGTAGCGACGCAGTTCCGGGGTAATGCCCGGTGCTGGTGCTTCTTCGACCACTTTCTGGTGACGGCGCTGCATGGAGCAGTCACGTTCAGCCAGATAGATAGCGTTACCCTGGCCGTCTGCCAGCACCTGGATCTCGATGTGACGAGGATTTTCCAGGTATTTTTCCATGTACACCATGTCATTGCTGAACGCGGCTTTCGCTTCAGCTTTGGTCATGGAGATGGATTGAGCCAGTTCAGCGTCGCTGCGCACCACGCGCATACCACGACCGCCGCCGCCGCCAGACGCTTTGATGATAACCGGGTAGCCAATGCGTTTAGCATGAGCACGGTTAGCATCCATATCATCGCCCAGCGGGCCGTCAGAACCTGGTACGGTTGGGACGCCCGCTTTCTTCATTGCGGTGATAGCAGACACTTTGTCGCCCATCAGGCGGATGGTGTCAGCTTTCGGGCCGATGAAGATAAAGCCGGAGCGCTCAACCTGCTCAGCAAAGTTAGCGTTCTCAGACAGGAAGCCGTAACCCGGATGGATTGCCACCGCGCCAGTGATTTCAGCGGCGCTGATGATAGCCGGGATATTCAGATAGCTTTTTACGGAAGGAGCCGGGCCGATACAGACCGTCTCATCCGCCAGCAATACGTGTTTTAAATCGCGATCCGCAGTGGAGTGCACAGCCACAGTCTTGATGCCCAGCTCTTTACAGGCACGAAGAATACGCAGTGCAATCTCGCCACGGTTAGCGATGACAATTTTATCCAGCATGTTCGCCTCGTTACTCGATGACGACCAGCGGCTCGTCAAATTCTACCGGTTGACCACTTTCGACCAGGATAGCCTTCACGGTGCCCGCTTTGTCGGCTTCGATCTGGTTCATCATTTTCATGGCTTCAACGATGCACAGGGTATCACCCACGTTCACCTTCTGACCCACTTCGATGAAGGCTTTCGCGTCCGGGCTAGGGGTGCGATAGAAGGTACCTACCATCGGGGAGCGTACGATGTGACCACTGATTTCAGCTTTTGCCGCTGGCGCTTCAGCTGCTGCTGGTGCGGCGACAGCCGGTGCAGCTTGCTGCTGCATCATTGGCGCAGCGTAAGCCTGTTGCATAACCGGGTAGCTGCCTGCTGGCGCTGCACGGCTGATGCGTACAGACTCTTCGCCTTCAGAAATTTCCAGTTCGGAGATGCCTGATTCTTCAACCAGCTCGATCAGTTTTTTAATCTTACGAATATCCATGAGTGGGTTCCGTACTCTTTGTTTAGTGTGATTGTGACAGGCGTTTTACCGCCGTCTGTAAAGCGTATGAATAGCCGTCAGCGCCTAATCCGCAGATGACGCCGGCAGCGATATCAGAGAGATATGAGTGATGGCGGAACGGCTCGCGAGCGTGCACGTTGCTCAGATGAATCTCGATAAACGGGATACTGACCGCCAACAGCGCATCGCGAATCGCCACGCTGGTGTGCGTGAAAGCGGCCGGATTGATCAGGATATAGTCAATCTTGTCTTTAGCCTGATGAATACGGTCGATGATCGCGAACTCCGCGTTAGATTGCAGATGGTCCAGCGACACATTCAGAGCGTCGGCCTCTGCGGTCAGTCGGTTAACCATTTCCGCTAACGTCAGGGTGCCATACTTCTCAGGCTCACGGGTGCCGAGCATATTCAGGTTCGGTCCGTTTAAAAGCAAAATGCGTAACTTGTCGGCCATTGTGCTGCTATCTCCTGCAATTCTCCGGTAAAAAACAAAATATACCTTCGATGCGCGCTTGTCACCTTTTCAGAGGCCAAAAACCCCCGTCAGGAAAACCAAAGTCGCACATTATAACGATTTCGTAGCATTTGGCAGCTAAATACTGGTCTTATCAGGGAAGATAATCAACCTCAGCCACGAAAAAGTCAGGCGTAGTGCGGGAGAACTGCAGGAAACAGCACATAATCGTGAATTAACGCCACCACATGCGAAACTTCTTATATCGGCACGCTAAAAGCACAAAAGCGGCCATGGCGTACAGAATTGGTTGGGGCGACAGGATCTTCACCGACCACAGATAATGAATCGGGGCGAGGATCGCCACCAGATAGACGAAGTTGTGCAACGTCTGCCAGCGTGGACCCAGTTTTCGCTGCGCATACTGGAAAGAGGTGACGGCCAATGCCAGCAAAATGACCCAGCTTATCAACCCTAACGTCAGATAAGGGCGGTTCACCACTTCCTGCCAGAGCAAGCCCAGATTGTTAATCCCCAGTTCCAGCAAGGCGTAGCTGGTGAGATGCAGCGTCGCCCAGGCAAAACACCATACGCCCAACAGACGACGAGTACGAATCAAAAGGGGTTGTTTAGCGTAGCGCGCCAATGGGGAGACCAGCAAGGTAGCCAGTAGCAGTTTCAGAGCCATCTTACCTGTAAAGTGTTGAATGTCCTTGGCAGGGTCGGCACTAAAGTAGCCCTGCGACCCTGCCCAAAACAGCCAGACAAAGGGTAAAAAGGCGGCGAGATGCAGAATGACCTTCAGCCACGTTATCTGTTTTGCTGTTAAACGCACTCAGAAATACTCCCGTAAGTTAAGACCGCGATACAGCGAAGCAACTTGATCCGCGTAACCGTTGAACAACAGCGTCGGCTGGCGTTTCACATCCAGCACACCACCAGAACCGATGAAACGTTCAGAAGCCTGAGACCAGCGAGGATGATCGACATGCGGGTTCACGTTGGCATAGAAACCATATTCATTCGGCGCGGCCATATTCCATGTACAAGGCGGCTGATCTCTGGTCAGCGTAATGCTGACGATGGACTTAATCCCTTTGAAACCATATTTCCACGGTACCGTCAGGCGAATGGGCGCACCATTCTGTGGCGGCAGCGCTTTGCCGTACACACCGGTGGTCAGCAGCGTCAGAGGATGCATCGCTTCATCCAGGCGTAATCCTTCAACATAAGGATAAGAAAGCCCGCCGCCGATAAAGCGGTCTTTTTGCCCGGGCATTTGTTCAGGCGCGTAAAGGGTTTTGAAGGCGACATATTTGGCCTCGCTGGTGGGTTCAACCAGGGCAAGCAGTTTATGCAGAGGAAAACCAATCCACGGCACGACCATCGACCAGGCTTCGACGCAGCGCATCCGGTAGATTCGCTGCTCCAGCGGAAAGCGTTTGGTTAAATCGTCGTGATCGAGCGTGATTGGTTTTGTCACCTCGCCATCAATCGTCAGCTTCCACGGGTCGGTAATCAGGCTTCCTGCATTGGCGGCAGGGTCGGCTTTATCGAGACCAAACTCATAGAAGTTGTTGTAACCGCTGACTTTGTCTTCGGGCGTCAGCGCGAGTTGATTTTGCCATTCAGCGGGGCGGGAAAATTCGAGCGGCTTGCCCGGCGGCGCAGGCGGACGATCGTTGCCTTTAAACCAGCTCAGCAAATCGGCGTGTGCCACAGAGGGAAGGGAAAGTGCTGTCGCGCTAATGCCCAACATCTTTAGCACCAGGCGGCGCTTGAGCATAAATACGGATTCTGCCGTGACATCGGCTTCCGTCAGTTTTTTCAATTTCATGGCATCCTCCATCATGCATTTTCCTAAGCATGATGGAGGCGGCTGATTAACGCGAATATGTCACGAAAATTTGAAGATTAGGCCACTTTTACCAGGGTGCGGCCCTGGATTTGGTTGTTCATGATTTTATCGGCATATTCCGGGGCCTGAGCCAGACTGATTTCCGTCGCGCTTTGGCTATAGAAGGAAGAAGGCAGATCTGCCACCAGACGCTTCCAGGCTTCAGCACGGCGTGCCGCTGGTGTCATGACCGAGTCCACGCCCTGCAAACGGACGTTACGCAGAATAAAAGGCATCACGGTCGTTGGCAGCGCAAAGCCGCCCGCCAGCCCACATGCCGCCACGCAGCCGCCGTAATTCATTTGCGCCAGAACCTTCGCCAGCACTTTGTCGCCAACTGTGTCGATTGCACCTGCCCAAAGTTGTTTTTCCAGCGGGCGAGTTTCAGTGAATTCGTCACGGCCCAGAATACGGCTAGCTCCCAGAGTGCGCAGATAATCGTGAGTACTTTCACGGCCGGAAACGGCGACAACCTGATAACCCAGCTTGTGCAGCAGAGCAATAGCGGTACTCCCTACACCACCGCTCGCGCCGGTGACGACAATCTCGCCATCTTCAGGCTTAATCCCTGCATCTTCCAGCGCCATCACGCACAGCATAGCGGTGAAGCCTGCTGTGCCGATAATCATCGCCTGGCGAGCCTGCATACCTTCAGGCTGCGGCACCAGCCAGTCGCCTTTCACACGCGCACGCTGCGCCAGACCGCCCCAATGGTTTTCACCCACGCCCCAGCCCGTCAACAGAACCTGTTGGCCTGCATGAAAGCGCGGATCTTCGCTGTGGTGAACAACACCGGCAAAGTCGATACCGGGAATCATCGGAAAATTGCGAATGATTTTCCCTTTTCCGGTAATGGCGAGGGCATCTTTAAAGTTCAGGCTGGACCACTGAATATCCACGGTAACCTCGCCCTGCGGGAGTTGGCTCTCTTCGATATCCTGGACCGATGCGAGGGTTTTACCGTCGTGCTGTTCTAAGATTAACGCCTGCATAATCCTTCCTCGGTTGCTGAATGATTGGAAAAAATTTTTTGATGACTATACTCGCTAACGGAAACACGATGCCGACTTATCGCAATAAATTGCCAGTTTCACTCACTCTGGTAGTATGCAGAGTCCTTTTGATGTGCTAGTTAGTGCTCACTAATTGTAGGCCGTCACAGCGGGTGTCCGGCTCAGCCGGGCTGTTTTTCATCAACGGAGTTAATACAGGGATGCGATTAACGACGAAATTTTCAGCTTTTGTGACGCTGCTGACGGGCCTGACTATCTTTGTCACCCTGATAGGCTGCTCACTGAGCTTCTATAACGGTATTCAGTATAAAGTGGATTACCGCGCCCGCGCTGTGGCGACGGTGGTCGATTCCCGCCTGGTCAATACCCCTTTCAACCAACTCGACAGCCAACTGGATGAAATTCTGGTGTCTGTGGACATTGTGCGCATCGATTTCGTCGTCAACGACAAAACGATTTTTAGCCATTCGTGCAAAAGCAGCTATCGCCCGATGGGCAGCAATTATCAGTATCGCGAGCTAAGCGTTGAGTCTGTGAAACACCCAGGCATGACCATTCATATGGTCTACCTCGACCCGATGGTGAACTATTTTCACTCGCTGTTGACGACGGCGCCACTGACCATAGCCATTGGCTTTATGGTGCTGATTATCTTCTTCTCAGTGCGCTGGCTGCGTAATCAGCTGTCCGGGCAAGAGCTTCTGGAGCAGCGTTCAACGCGAATTCTCAATGGTGAACGCGGCAATCAGGTGTACGGAACCGTGCATGAATGGCCAGCCCGAACCAGCAGCGCACTGGATGCATTGCTCTCCGAAATTCAGTTTGCCGGTGAACAGCGCACGCGCCTCGATACCTTAATTCGTTCTTACGCGGCGCAGGACACCAAAACGGGCCTCAGCAATCGGATGTTTTTTGATAACCAGCTGGCCACGCTTCTCGACGATCAGGAGAAAGTCGGTGCTCACGGTATTGTCATGCTAATCCGCCTGCCAGAATTCGATCTGGTGAGAGACCATTTTGGAAGAAGTGCAGCAGAAGAACACTTCTTCACCCTCATTAATATGCTTTCCACTTTTATGATGCGCTATCCCGGCGCTCTGCTGGCTCGCTACCATCGCAGCGACTATGCCGTGCTGCTCCCGCATCGCACGTTGAAAGAAGCTGACAGCATTGCCTCCGGGTTGTTGAAGTCGCTTGATGCCTTGCCTGCAACAAAAATTCTCGATCAGGATGACATGATGCACATCGGCATCTGCGCCTGGCGAAGCGGACAGAGCACCGATCAGGTGATGGGGCATGCCGATGCCGCGGTGCGTAACGCCGTGCTTCAGGGCAGTAATAGCTGGGCTGTTTATGACGACACCTTGCCAGAAAAAGGACGCGGTAACGTTCGCTGGCGAACCTTGATTGAACAGATGCTCAGCCGCGGCGGCCCGCGTTTCTATCAAAAACCGGCCATCCATTACGATGGTCGTGTTCATCACCGCGAATTGATGTGTCGCATTTATGATGGTAAAGAAGAAGTGATTGCCGCTGAATACATGCCGATGGTGCTTGAGTTCGGGCTGGCGGAAGAATATGACCGTCTTCAGATCACCCGCCTGTTGCCTTTCCTTTTGTTCTGGCCTGAAGAAAATCTGGCATTGCAGGTCACGGTAGAATCCTTAATTCGCCCCCGATTCCAGCGTTGGCTACGTGATACGCTGATGCAATGTGAAAAATTGCAGCGAAAACGGATTATTTTTGAACTTGCAGAGGCGGATGTCTGTCAACATATCAGCCGTTTACAGCCCATCATGCGTTTAATTAACGCATTGGGGGTGAGAGTCGTGGTGATTCAGGCGGGTTTGACGTTAGTCAGCACCAGTTGGATCAAGGAACTGTCGGTGGAAATCATCAAGCTTCATCCGGGTCTGGTGCGTAACATCGAAAAACGCAGTGAGAACCAATTGTTGGTGCAAAGTCTTGTCGAAGCCTGTAAAGGTACTACGACGCAGGTCTTTGCGACCGGGCTGCGTAGTCGAAGTGAATGGCAAGTGCTCAGAGAGTGTGGTGTGTTAGGGGGGCAGGGCGATTTTTTTGCTTCGTCACAACCACTTGACACTAGCGTAAAAAAATATTCGCGAAGATACTCTGTTTGATCTGCCGTTTGCTGTGATTTCACGTAGAATAACGCGCGCTGTTTCTCCCGGGGGTGTGCATGACTGCCAGCCGGACAACAAGCCAGTGATCGTCCTTTGAAAGGTTACAATGCAGGCAAGGAGTGCTGCTGTTCTGACGCTGTCAGGTCGAAATTGTAACAAAGGAAACGAGCTGCACTAATTTTCACCGCAGCAGATGATTTTTGCGCCTTGTCGCTGCTGCGTGTGGTTGGTTAAAGTAAGCGGATTTTGTTTCCGCCCCAGCTTTCAGGATTATCCCTTAGTATGTTGAAAAAATTTCGTGGCATGTTTTCCAATGACCTGTCCATTGACCTGGGTACCGCGAATACCCTGATTTACGTAAAAGGACAAGGCATCGTACTGAATGAGCCTTCCGTTGTGGCTATTCGCCAGGATCGTGCGGGTTCGCCGAAGAGTGTGGCGGCCGTCGGTCATGAAGCGAAGCAGATGCTGGGTCGTACGCCAGGCAATATCGCGGCTATTCGTCCAATGAAAGACGGCGTTATCGCCGACTTCTTCGTGACTGAGAAGATGCTGCAGCACTTCATCAAGCAGGTTCACAGCAACAGCTTCATGCGTCCAAGCCCGCGTGTACTGGTGTGTGTGCCGGTTGGCGCAACTCAGGTTGAACGTCGTGCCATTCGTGAATCCGCTCAGGGCGCTGGCGCTCGTGAAGTGTTCCTGATTGAAGAGCCGATGGCGGCAGCAATCGGTGCAGGTCTGCCGGTGTCTGAAGCAACCGGTTCTATGGTTGTGGATATCGGGGGGGGGACCACTGAAGTTGCGGTTATCTCCCTGAACGGCGTAGTGTATTCCTCCTCCGTACGTATCGGCGGTGACCGTTTCGACGAAGCCATCATTAATTATGTTCGTCGTAACTACGGATCTCTCATCGGTGAAGCGACGGCTGAGCGTATCAAGCACGAAATCGGTTCTGCCTATCCCGGTGACGAAGTGCGTGAAATTGAAGTTCGCGGCCGTAATCTGGCAGAAGGTGTGCCACGTGGCTTCACCCTGAACTCCAATGAAATCCTCGAAGCCCTGCAGGAACCGCTGACCGGTATCGTCAGTGCGGTGATGGTTGCACTGGAACAGTGCCCGCCAGAACTGGCCTCCGATATCTCCGAGCGCGGCATGGTGCTGACCGGTGGTGGTGCGCTGCTGCGTAACCTCGACCGCCTGTTAATGGAAGAGACAGGAATTCCTGTCGTAGTTGCAGAAGATCCACTGACCTGTGTTGCCCGTGGCGGCGGCAAGGCACTGGAAATGATCGACATGCACGGCGGCGACTTGTTTAGCGAAGAGTAGTCAGCCTGAAGTCTGGGGCAGCGGCAGGGCTGCCCTTTGATTTCACTGACACGAGAATACGCATAGCCTATGAAGCCCATTTTTAGCCGTGGCCCGTCGCTACAGATTCGCCTTATCCTGGCGGTGCTGGTGGCGCTCGGCGTGATTATTGCCGACAGCCGCCTCGGTACGTTCAGTCAAATCCGAACGTACATGGATACCGCCGTTAGCCCTTTCTACTTTATTTCCAACGGCCCCCGTGAATTACTGGACGGCATCTCGCAGACTTTGGCTTCCCGCGACCAGCTTGAGCTGGAAAACCGTGCGTTGCGCCGGGAACTGCTGCTGAAAAACAGTGATTTGCTGATGATGGGCCAGTACAAGCAGGAAAACGCCCGTCTGCGAGAACTGCTGGGTTCCCCGCTGCGTCAGGACGAGCAGAAGATGGTCACTCAGGTGATCTCCACGGTGAACGACCCTTACAGCGATCAGGTGGTTATCGACAAAGGTAGCGTCAATGGCGTCTACGAAGGTCAGCCTGTGATCAGCGATAAAGGCGTTGTCGGCCAGGTGGTTGCGGTCGCGAAACTGACCAGCCGCGTGTTGTTGATTTGCGATGCTACGCATGCGCTGCCGATTCAGGTACTGCGTAATGATATTCGCGTTATCGCTGCCGGTAACGGGTGTACCGACGATCTGCAACTGGAACATCTGCCAGCCAATACCGATATTCGCGTGGGTGATGTACTGGTGACGTCTGGATTGGGTGGCCGTTTCCCTGAAGGCTATCCTGTTGCGGTTGTTTCCTCTGTGAAACTCGACACTCAGCGTGCTTATACCGTCATTCAGGCGCGTCCGACTGCTGGTCTTCAGCGTCTGCGCTATCTGCTGCTGTTGTGGGGGGCGGACCGTAACGGCGCGAACCCAATGACGCCAGAAGAAGTGCATCGCGTGGCCAATGAACGTCTGATGCAGATGATGCCACAAGTGTTGCCAGCCGCCGATTCGATGGGGCCGCCCGCACCTGTACCGCCGCCAGCAACAGGCATGACTCAGCCTGCACCTGCCGCCGCACCCGTTCCGCCTTCTTCAGGAGGGCAGTAGTGGCAAGCTATCGAAGCCAGGGTCGCTGGGTTATCTGGCTGTCGTTTCTGGTCGCCCTCTTGTTACAAGTGATGCCCTGGCCGGATGATCTGTTGGTCTACCGGCCGAACTGGGTTCTGCTCATTCTGCTCTACTGGATCTTAGCGTTACCGCATCGGGTCAATGTTGGCACAGGTTTCATTATGGGTGCCATACTGGATCTGATTAGCGGCTCTACGCTGGGCGTCCGCGCATTGTCCCTCAGCATCATTGCCTATCTGGTGGCTCTGAAATACCAGCTGTTCCGCAACCTCGCGCTCTGGCAACAGGCGTTGGTGGTGATGATGCTGTCCCTTGCGGTGGATATCGTTGTTTTCTGGGCAGAGTTTTTAGTGATCAACGTCTCTTTCCGACCGGAAGTGTTCTGGAGTAGTGTTGTTAACGGTGTACTCTGGCCGTGGATATTCTTGCTGATGCGCAAGATCCGTCAGCAATTCGCTGTACAATAAAGGTTTCTATGACAATGCTTTATCTTGCTTCCGGCTCACCGCGTCGTCAGGAGCTGTTGACTCAGTTAGGTGTGCGTTTCGAACGTCTGCTGCCCGGCATTGAAGAGCAGCGTCAGCCGCAGGAAAGCGCTCAGCATTACGTTGTCCGCCTGGCGCGTGAAAAAGCACAGGCAGGTGTGGCGCTGGCTGCGAAGGATTTACCGGTACTTGGCTCAGACACCATTGTGGTGCTCAACGGCGAAGTGCTGGAAAAGCCTCGCGATGCCGAACATGCCGCCACCATGCTGCGCCAGCTTTCCGGTCAAACGCATCAGGTGATGACCGCCGTCGCGCTGGCCGATCGCCTGCAAACCATTGATTGTCTGGTGACCACGGAAGTGATGTTCAGAGTATTGTCAGAAGACGATATCGTCGGGTATATCGCCAGCGGCGAACCGATGGATAAGGCAGGTGCATACGGTATTCAAGGGCTGGGTGGCTGTTTTGTCAGGAAGATAAAGGGCAGTTACCACGCCGTAGTCGGCTTACCGCTGGTGGAAACGTATGAGTTGCTGAGCAATTTTAACTCACTGCGTGAGCAAAGGGATAAACATGACGGCTGAATTATTAGTGAACGTAACGCCCTCGGAAACCCGCGTGGCTTACATTGATGGCGGTATTCTGCAAGAGATCCACATCGAGCGCGAAGCGCGCCGTGGGATCGTAGGCAATATCTACAAAGGTCGGGTGAGCCGTGTCCTTCCCGGTATGCAGGCGGCATTTGTAGATATTGGCCTGGACAAGGCCGCATTTCTTCACGCCTCAGACATCATGCCCCACACCGAATGCGTCGCTGGTGAAGAGCAGAAGCAATTCACCGTCCGGGATATCTCGGAACTGGTGCGTCAGGGTCAGGATCTGATGGTGCAGGTGGTGAAAGATCCGCTGGGTACCAAAGGCGCGCGCCTGACCACTGACATCACTTTGCCTTCCCGTTATCTGGTCTTCATGCCTGGCGCTTCTCACGTCGGGGTTTCCCAGCGAATCGAAAGTGAAGCTGAGCGCGAACGCCTGAAAAACGTGGTGACGGAATACTGTGATGAGCAGGGCGGTTTTATCATTCGTACCGCTGCGGAAGGCGTGTGTGAAGAAGATTTGGCCTCCGATGCCGCTTATCTCAAGCGCGTCTGGACGAAAGTCATGGAGCGTAAAAAACGTCCGCAGACGCGTTATCAGATGTACGGTGAGTTAGCGCTTGCCCAGCGTGTGCTTCGCGATTTTGCGGATGCCCAGTTGGATCGTATCCGCGTAGACTCCCGTCTGACCTTCGAATCGCTGATGGAATTCACGGCGGAGTATATGCCGGAGATGACCAGCAAACTGGAGCATTACAGCGGTCGTCAGCCTATTTTTGATCTCTTCGACGTTGAGAATGAAATTCAGCGTGCGCTGGAGCGTAAAGTCGAACTCAAATCGGGCGGGTATCTGGTTATCGATCAGACTGAAGCCATGACAACGGTCGATATCAACACCGGTGCATTTGTTGGGCACCGTAATCTCGACGACACCATTTTCAACACCAATATCGAAGCGACCCAGGCCATCGCCCGCCAGCTTCGTCTGCGCAATCTCGGTGGGATCATCATTATCGACTTTATCGATATGAACAACGAAGATCACCGCCGCCGGGTGCTGCACTCGCTGGAGCAGGCTCTGAGCAAAGACCGCGTAAAAACCAGCATTAACGGTTTTTCACAGCTGGGTCTGGTTGAAATGACCCGTAAACGTACGCGTGAAAGCGTTGAGCATGTCCTCTGTAATGAATGCCCAACCTGTCACGGACGTGGCACCGTGAAAACTGTCGAAACCGTCTGCTATGAAATCATGCGTGAAATCGTGCGTGTGCATCATGCCTATGACTCTGATCGCTTCCTGGTCTACGCTTCTGCTGCAGTGGCGGAGACCTTAAAAGGTGAAGAATCACATGCGCTGGCAGAAGTGGAAATCTTCGTGGGCAAACAGGTAAAAGTTCAGATTGAGCCGCTCTACAATCAGGAACAATTCGACGTAGTGATGATGTAGTTTGCTGGCTGCGACAAGGAGAGAAGCGTGAGGCGCTTGCCTGGAATCTTACTGATCACGGTGGCAACATTGATTGTTATCGTCGCGCTACTGGTCAGTGGCCTGCGTCTCGTATTGCCGCAGCTGGATAAATGGCGTCCTGAGCTGCTTGAAAAAATTGCCCAATCCACCGGCCATCCGGTCGATGCCTCTCAGATTAAAGCCAGTTGGGAAAATTTCGGCCCAACGCTTGAAGTTCGCGATATCAAAGCTGGTCTTCGTGATAACGGCCAGCTCTCCGTAAAACGCGTCACTCTGGCGCTGGATGTGTGGCAAAGCCTGCTGCATTTTCGCTGGCAGTTCCGTGAGCTGACCTTCTGGCAGCTGCAAATCCGTACCAACACTCCACTGCAGCATAATGACGGCAGCGGCAAGCTGAAAACGGACCGCATCGGCGATCTGTTCCTGCGTCAGTTCGACCAGTTTACGCTTCGCGATAGCCATCTCAGCTTCCTCACGCTTTCCGGACAACGTGCCGAACTGGCTATTCCCCAACTGACCTGGCTGAATGACAAGAATCGCCATCGTGCCGAAGGGGAACTGAGCCTCTCAAGCCTGACCGGGCAGCACGGTGTGATGAAAGTGCGTATGGATTTACGCGATGAAAACGGTCTGCTGAACGAAGGGCGCTTGTGGGTTCAGGCGGATGACATTGACGTTAAACCCTGGCTGGGCCGTTGGATGCAGGACAACATTGCGCTCACCTCAGCACGGTTTAGTCTTGAAGGCTGGATGACCCTCGATAAAGGCGACATCGCCAGTGGGGATGTGTGGCTGAAGAAAGGCGGTGCGAGCTGGGAAGGCGATAAACACCCGCATGACCTTTCGGTCGATAACCTGACCGCCCACTTATCCCGCGAAAAATCAGGCTGGTCCTTCCATGTGCCGGACACTCGTATTGCCATCGATGGCAAACGCTGGCCGCAGGGTGCGCTTGCCATGGCCTGGATACCCGATCAGGACGTGGGCGGCAAAGATAACGTGCGCAGTGATGAGTTACGCATCCGCGCGAGCAATCTGGAACTCAACGGCCTTTCCGGGCTGCTGCCGATAGCGGAGAAACTCTCCCCTTCATTCGGTGACATCTGGGAAACCACGCAACCTGCCGGGCAGATCGATTCTCTGGCGCTGGATATTCCTCTTCAGGCTACCGAAAAGACCCGTTTCCAGGCCGCATGGAGCAATCTTGGCTGGAAACAGTGGAAGCTATTGCCAGGTGCTGAACATTTTTCTGGCCGCGCGGAAGGCAGCGTAGAAAACGGTCAGGTTAACGTCAGCATGGAAAACGCCAAAATGCCGTACGAGACGGTATTCCGTGCGCCGCTTGAAATCGCCAAAGGCGTGGCGAATTTGTCGTGGGTGAAGAATGACAAAGGCTTCATGCTGGATGGCCGTGATATCGACGTCCAGGCCAAAGCGGTGCATGCCCGGGGCGGTTTCCGCTGGCTGCAGCCTGAGGGCGATGAACCCTGGCTGGGTATTCTGGCGGGGATCAGTACCGACGATGGCAGTCAGGCCTGGCGCTACTTCCCGGAAAACCTGATGGGCAAAGAGCTGGTCGATTACCTCAGTTCGGCCATCAAAGGCGGGCAGTCCGACAACGCGACGCTGGTCTACGGCGGTAACCCGCATTTGTTCCCGTATAAGCATAACGAAGGCCAGTTCCAGGTATGGGTGCCGCTGCATAACGCGACTTTTGCTTTCCAGCCAGACTGGCCTGCGCTGACCAACCTGAATATCGACCTCAACTTCCTCAACGACGGATTGTGGATGCAGGCCGACAAAGTGGCGCTGGGCGGCGTGACGGCTTACAACCTCAATGCCGCCATTCCGGATTACTCGAAAGAGAAGCTGATTATCGACTCGCAAATCAGCGGGCCGGGCAAAGCTGTTGGCCCGTATTTTAAAGATACGCCGTTGAAAGATTCCCTCGGTGCAACGCTTGATGAACTACAGCTGGATGGCGATGTGAATGCTCGCTTACATCTCGATATCCCGCTGAACGGCACTCAGGTGTTAGCGAAAGGCGACGTGAAGCTCAATAACAACAGCTTGTTTATTAAGCCGCTCGACAGCACCTTAAAAAATCTCAGCGGGGGATTCAGCTTTGAGAACGGCGACCTGAAAAGTGGGCCGATGACGGCCAACTGGTTTAATCAGCCGTTAAAAGTCGATTTCTCCACGACGGAAGGGGCGAAAGCTTACCAGGTCGCGGTGAACATGGATGCCAACTGGCAGCCGACCAAAATGGGGGTTTTACCCAAGCAGATAAACGATGCCGTCAGTGGCAGCATTCCGTGGCAAGGCAAAGTGGCCATCGAGTTGCCGTACAAAGGCAATGCCAGTTACAAAGTCGATTTAACGGGTGACCTGAAGAATGTGAGCAGTCGCTTACCTGCGCCTGTCGATAAAAAAGCGGGCGAACCGCTACCGGTGAAATTAAACGTTGAAGGGGGATTAACCCGCTTTGATTTGACTGGCAGTGTCGGCGCTAAAGATTATCTGAATAGCCGCTGGCTGCTGAATAAGAAACTTACGCTGGACCGAGCTATCTGGGCTTCCGACAGCCGTAGCGTGCCGCCTTTGCCAGATACCGCTGGTGTTGAACTGAACCTGCCGCCGATGGACGGTGCACAATGGCTGGCGTTGTTCCGCCAGGGCGCGGCCGATAGCGTGGGCAGTGCAGCCGCTTTCCCTGAGCGTGTTACGCTGCGTACCCCTGCGCTGACCATGGCAGGACAAAAATGGAATAACCTCAGCCTCGTTTCCCAGCCAGTCCTGGGCGGAACGCAGATTGATGCTCAGGGCCGGGAGATTAATGCTTCGCTGACGTTACGCGACCATTCGCCGTGGCTGGCCGCCATTCGCTATCTCTACTATAACCCGTCGTCAACGACCACAACGGGTGCGCCAGTGGGCAACAATCTGTACAGCAAAGATCGTGTTGATTTCCAGGGCTGGCCTGACCTGCAATTGCGCTGTGCAGAGTGCTGGTTGTGGGGACAAAAATACGGCCGTATCGACGGCGATTTTGCGATTAAAGGCAACACGCTATCGCTGGCAAATGGTCTGGTGGATACCGGGTTTGCTCGTCTGACAATGGACGGTGAATGGGTCAATGTGCCTGGCAGTGAACGTACTTCGATGAAGGGTAAACTGCACGGCGACAAGATTGATTCCGCGGTGAATTTCTTTGGCGTGTCGACCCCGGCGAAGGGCTCTTCTTTTGACTTCGACTATGACCTGCACTGGCGAGATGAGCCGTGGACGCCAGACGTTGCTTCCCTGAATGGCATTCTGAAAGCGCGTTTGGGTAAAGGTGAATTCACCGATATCAGCACGGGTCACGCGGGCCAGTTGTTACGTCTGTTAAGTGTGGATGCGCTGTTACGCAAGCTGCGCTTCGATTTTAGCGATACCTTCAGCGAAGGGTTCTATTACGATTCCATTCGCAGTACCGCCTGGATTAAAGACGGTACCTTGCACACAGACGACACGCTGGTGGACGGTCTTGAAGCCGACATTGGCATGAAAGGATCAGTGAATCTGGTGCGCCGTGAACTGGATCTGGAAGCCATCGTGGCACCGGAAATCTCAGCTACGGTAGGGGTTGCCACCGCCTTTGTCATCAACCCGATTGTCGGTGCGGCAGTGTTTGCTGCCAGCAAAGTGTTGGGGCCGCTGTGGAGCAAAGTCTCCATTCTGCGCTACCACATCTCGGGTCCTATCGATCAGCCGCAAATCAATGAAGTCCTGCGCCAGGCGCGCGGGGATAAAAAGCAATGATTTGACGGGCGTTACAATTTACCTCACTCTCAATAGATAAAACTGATTTTCCGCGACCTTCGCGGCAACTAACGAGTAGCAAAACGATGAGTCTTAACCTGGTAAGTGAACATCTGCTGTCGGCGAATGGCCTGAGTCATCAGGACTTGTTTGCCATACTTGGCCAACTGACTGAGCGCCGTCTTGATTATGGCGATCTCTATTTCCAGTCGAGCTATCACGAATCCTGGGTGTTAGAAGACAGCATTATCAAAGACGGCTCGTACAACATCGATCAGGGTGTTGGCGTACGTGCCGTTAGCGGCGAAAAAACAGGTTTCGCCTATGCCGATCAGATTAGCCTGCTGGCTCTTGAGCAGAGCGCTCAGGCAGCGCGCACCATCGTGCGTGATAATGGCGACGGCAAAGTTCATGCGTTTGGTGCGAAAGAGCACACTTCGCTGTATACCAGCATCGATCCGCTGCAAAGCATGAGCCGCGAAGAGAAGCTCGACATTCTGCGTCGTGTGGATAAAGCGGCACGTGCAGCAGACAAGCGAGTGCAGGAAGTGTCCGCCAGCCTGACCGGCGTTTACGAACTGATTCTGGTTGCAGCCACTGACGGCACGTTGGCGGCAGACGTTCGCCCGCTGGTTCGTCTGTCGGTCAGCGTGCTGGTGGAAGAAGACGGCAAACGCGAGCGTGGCTCCAGCGGCGGCGGCGGTCGTTTTGGTTACGACTATTTCCTGGCTGATGAAAATGGCGACGTGCGTGCCGATGCGTGGGCAAAAGAAGCCGTGCGCATGGCGATGGTCAATCTCTCTGCCGTAGCAGCGCCAGCCGGAACGCTGCCAGTGGTTCTGGGCGCAGGTTGGCCGGGCGTGCTGCTGCACGAAGCGGTAGGTCACGGTCTGGAAGGCGATTTCAACCGTCGCGGCACGTCCGTATTCAGCGGTCAGATGGGGCAACTGGTTGCTTCAGAGCTTTGTACGGTTGTCGATGATGGCACCATGAGCGATCGCCGTGGTTCCGTGTCCATCGATGATGAAGGGACGCCGGGTCAGTACAACGTGCTGATCGAAAATGGCGTGCTGAAAGGCTACATGCAGGACAAACTGAACGCGCGCCTGATGGGCGTGGATCCTACCGGGAACGGTCGCCGTGAATCCTATGCACACTTGCCAATGCCACGTATGACCAACACGTATATGCTGGCAGGGAAATCGACTCCGCAGGAAATCATCGAATCTGTTGATTACGGCATCTACGCGCCAAACTTCGGTGGCGGCCAGGTCGATATCACTTCGGGTAAATTTGTGTTCTCAACCTCCGAAGCGTACCTCATCGAGAAAGGCAAAGTGACCAAAGCGGTGAAAGGCGCGACGCTGATTGGGTCCGGCATTGAAGCGATGCAGCAGATTTCCATGGTCGGTAACGACCTGAAACTCGATAACGGCGTGGGTGTCTGCGGTAAAGAAGGCCAGAGCCTGCCGGTTGGCGTAGGCCAGCCGACGCTTAAGGTCGATAACCTGACCGTCGGCGGAACGGCATAGCATTCCATACGGGCCTGCACTGACTTGCAGGCCCGCTGGCCTTTTTTGACGGAGACCGAAGATGAAGGTCATTCGCCATCAGCAAATTATCACCCTTCTCGAACAAACCCAGACGCTCACTACGGATGAACTGGCGGTTGCCCTCAGCGTCAGTAAAGAAACGGTACGCCGTGATTTGAGCGAGCTGCAACAGCAGGGAAAAATCCAGCGCAGCCACGGGCGTGCACGCATCATTCGGCGTAATAATCAGGGAAATGAATCCCCGTTCCACACGCGTCTCAAAAGCCATTACGCCCACAAATCGGACATCGCCCGGCATGCTTTGGCCTGGATTGACGAAGGGATGACGATTGCGCTGGATGCCAGCTCCACCTGTTGGTTTCTGGCCCGTCAGCTTCCGGATATCAACCTGACCGTTTTCACCAACAGCCATTTAGTGTGCATGGAACTGGGGAAACGCGAGCATATCAGGCTTATCAGCTCCGGTGGGCAGCTCCAGCGCGAATATGGCTACTACGTGATCCCGGCGCTCGTGCCGCAGCTCAAAGCGCTGGATATCGATCTGTTTATCTTTTCCTGTGAAGGCGTTGATCGTAGCGGGGTGATGTGGGATTCCAGTGCGCATAACGCCAGCTATAAATCACTGCTTCTCAAGCGGGCGTCGCAATCTTTGCTGCTGATGGACAAGAGCAAATTTAACCGCTCAAGCGAAGAGCGCATTGGCGCGCTCAGTGAAGTGACGCACCTGATTTCAGATGCAGAGCCGGAACAGGTGCCCTAAGATTTTCCCCGGCCGCTGATGCCCTGGAACTGTTTCGCGACATCGACGAAATAGTCCGTCAGATAGTTGATACAGACCTGAACTTTAAGCGGCAGCTTATCTTTCTCGGTGTAGACCGCATAAACCGGGCGTGGGTCAGACTGATAACGCGGCAGCAAGATCTCCAGCTCGCCACGATTGATCTCGTTGATCACCCACATCAGCGGCACAAAGGCGATCCCGGCTCCGGCGGTCAGCCAGCGGTTGAGCGTCATCGGATCGTTGGTCACAAAGCGGCCCTGAGGGATAAGCTTCGTGGAAAGGCCCTCCGGCGCAATAAGCTCAAACTCATTGTGCGGACGGATGCTGTATTCCAGCCAGGAATGGCTGGCGAGATCGGCAGGTTTTTCCGGTGTGCCGGCCTGTTGCAGATAACTTTTTGCCGCGCAAAGCACCATGGGCATTGAGCCCAGGCGGCGTGAAAACAATCCGGAGTCCTGAAGTGCGCCGACGCGAATCACCAGATCCAGACCGTCAGCAATTAAGTCAGGCGCAGGGATGCCGGTGACCAGATTGACGGACAATTCAGGGTACTCTTTCAGCATTTCTGCAGTAATCTTTGCGAGCACATTTTGTGCCATGGTTGAAGAACAGCCAACCCGCAGCGTGCCAATCGGTGTGTTGTTAAAGGCATAAAGCTGCTCGTGAACATCCTGAACTTCGTGCAGCATTCGACGACAGCCCTGATAATAAATCTTACCGGCTTCTGTCAGCCCGATGCTGCGCGTGCTGCGGTTCAGCAGCTTAACTTGTAGCTCATCTTCCAGCCTGGAAACGGTCTGGCTTATCGAGCTAACGCTCATTTCCAGCTGTCTTGCAGCCGCGGTAAAAGAGCCCCGTTCCACCACTTTGGCGAAAACCGACATGCGTTTTAGTCGTTCCATTGTTCACTCTGACTTAAAAGTGATTTAGATCACATAATATAGATCACGTTATAACAGTTACGTTAATATACTGTCAGTTGAATAATTAAAGCTTCACTACTCTCACCTGCACTCTCTACATCAAGGTCAACATGAGTCTGTTTCCCGTCATCGTGATTTTCGGTCTCTCGTTTCCGCCGATCTTCTTCGAGTTGCTATTGTCGTTAGCCATTTTTTGGCTGCTTCGCCGGGTGCTTGCCCCTACCGGGATCTATGATTTTGTCTGGCATCCTGCGCTTTTTAATACTGCGCTGTACTGCTGTTTGTTCTATCTGATATCGCGCTTGTTCGTCTGAGGTCGCTGTGAAAACACTAACAAGAAAAATTACCCGTACGGCCATCACGCTGATGATGGTAGTGTTGGCCTTCATCGCTATTTTCCACGCCTGGGTCTATTACACCGAATCGCCGTGGACGCGAGACGCCCGTTTCAGTGCGGACGTGGTGGCAATCGCGCCGGATGTCGCCGGGCTAATCACTGAAGTGAGCGTCAAGGATAACCAACTGGTTAAGAAAAACCAGGTGTTGTTCACTATCGACCAGCCGCGCTACCAGAAAGCGCTCGAAGAAGCGGACGCTGATGTCGCCTATTATCAGGCGTTGGCTGCTGAAAAACGTCGAGAAGCGGGCCGTCGTAACCAGTTGGGGACCATGGCGATGTCTCGTGAAGAGATAGACCAGGCCAACAACATTTTGCAGACCGTTGAGCACCAGTTGGCGAAAGCTCAGGCGACACGCGAGCTGGCACGTCTTGATCTAGAACGTACAGTCATTCGCGCGCCTGCCGACGGTTGGGTGACTAACCTCAACGTTTACACCGGTGAGTTCATCACCCGCGGTTCCACTGCCGTAGCGTTAGTGCAGAAGGGCAGCTTCTATGTGATGGCGTACATGGAGGAAACCAAACTCGAAGGGGTTCGCCCGGGTTATCGCGCCGAAATCACCCCGCTTGGCAGCACCAAAGTCATCAAAGGCACCGTGGACAGCGTGGCCGCTGGGGTAACCAACGCCAGCAGCAGTAGCGATGCCAAAGGCATGGCGACCATTGACTCCAACCTGGAATGGGTGCGTCTGGCGCAACGTGTGCCGGTCCGTATTCATCTCGATGAACAGCAGGGGAATTTGTGGCCTGCAGGGACGACCGCCACAGTGATCATCACCGGCGCGAAAGACAGAGACACGAGCCAGATGTCTTTCTTCCAGAAGCTCGGTATGCGTCTGCGTGAGTTCGGTTAATCGTTATGGGCATTTTCTCCATTGCCAACCAGCACATTCGCTTTGCGGTCAAACTGGCCTGCGCGATTGTACTGGCGCTGTTTGTTGGTTTTCACTTCGAGCTTGAAACCCCACGCTGGGCCGTTCTGACCGCGGCAATTGTCGCGGCGGGCCCAGCGTTCGCCGCAGGGGGGGAACCGTATTCTGGTGCGATTCGCTACCGTGGCATGCTGCGTATCTGCGGAACGTTTATCGGCTGTATCGCGGCATTAACCATCATCATCCTGATGATTCGCGCTCCGCTGCTGATGGTAATGGTGTGCTGTCTGTGGGCCGGATTCTGTACCTGGGTTTCCTCTCTCGTTAAAGTTGAAAACTCCTACGCCTGGGGCCTCGCAGGCTACACGGCGTTGATCATCGTGATCACCATTCAGAATCAACCTTTGCTTTCCCCACAGTTTGCCGTTGAGCGCTGTAGCGAGATAGTCATCGGGATTGTCTGTGCGATCGTCGCCGATCTGCTGTTTTCCCCGCGTTCCATTAAGCAGGAAATTGACCGTGAGTTGGATGCGCTGCTGGTGGCGCAATATCAGCTCATGCAACTGTGCATCCGCCATGGTGACAGTGAAGAAGTGGATGCCGCATGGGCCGCTCTGGTGCGCAGAACTCAGGCGCTGGAAGGCATGCGCAGCAACCTGCATATGGAATCTTCCCGTTGGGCGCGTGCCAATCGCCGTCTTAAAGCTCTGAATACTCTGTCGTTAACGCTGATCACTCAGGCGTGTGAAACCTACCTGATCCAGAACACCCGCCCGGAGTTTATTACCGAGGAATGGCGGGAGATGTTCGAAGTGCCGGTGGAAAACGTGCAGGATGTTCACAAGCAGCTCAAACGGATGCGCCGCATACTCGCCTGGACGGGTCAGCATGACACGCCCATTACGCTTTATACCTGGATTGGTGCGGCGACTCGCTATCAGTTACTGAAGCGTGGGGTTGTGGGCAATGCCCGAGTGAACGCGCGTGAAGAAGAAATTTTGCAGGGCGAAGCGGTGGTGAAAGTTGAATCCGCCGAACGTCACCATGCGATGGTTAACTTCTGGCGTACCACGCTTTCCTGTGCGCTGGGGACGCTCTTCTGGCTGTGGACCGGCTGGACGTCAGGCAGTGGCGCGATGGTGATGATTGCGGTTGTGACTGCACTGGCGATGCGCTTGCCGAACCCGCGAATGGTGGCGATAGATTTCCTGCTTGGCACCATTGCCGCACTGCCGCTGGGCGCGCTCTATTTCCTGGTGATCATTCCCTCAACTCAGCAAAGCATGCTGCTGTTGTGTATCAGCCTTGCAGTATTGGCGTTCTTCATTGGGATTGAAGTACAGAAACGCCGGCTGGGATCGCTCGGTGCACTGGCCAGTACCATCAATATTCTGGTGTTAGACAACCCGATGACGTTCCACTTCAGCCAGTTCCTCGACAGCGCGCTCGGTCAACTGGTGGGCTGTTTCCTTGCCCTGATGGTGATCCTGCTGGTGCGCGATAACTCTCAGGCCCGCACGGGCCGGGTACTGCTGAATCAGTTTGTGTCCGCCGCCATTTCGTCGCTGACCACCAACAAAGCAAGACGTAAGGAAAACCATCTGCCCGCGCTGTATCAGCAGCTGTTTATGCTGTTGAACAAATTCCCTGGGGATCTGGCGAAGTATCGTCTGGCGCTGAACCTGATCATCGCTCATCAACGTCTGCGCGATGCGCCCGTCCCGGTGAACGATGATTTATCGGCGTTCCACCGTCAGCTACGACGGACTGCGGATAAAGTTATTTCGGCCAGCAGTGATGACAAACGCAGCCGGTATTTCGGGCGACTGCTGGAGGAGCTGGATATCTACCAGCAGAAGCTGGAGGTCTGGGAAGCGCCGCTACAGGTCACGGAGCCGGTGAAAAGACTCACCGGGATGCTGCGAAAATATCAGCATGCATTGACGGTGAATTAACGCCCGGTCGCTTTGCTTACCAGGCCTACCGAATAGCCCTTGTAGGCCCGCGCAAACGAAGTGCCGCCGGGCAAAGCTTCGATCTGCAATCTGACCGACGCCAAAAGCGTCGGTTTTTTTATGGCTATACTTAACTGTTATCACAGGACACCACGGTCGGAGGAATCATGACAACGCAGGCACTCCAGGATAACGAACTTTTTCAAACGGGTTTTTTTGTTGATGGCGTATGGAAACCTCTTGAGACGACATTCGACGTCGTCAACCCGGCAACAGGAGAAGTGATAGCCCAAGTAGCGAAAGCAGGTAAGAAAGAAACCGAAGCCGCGATTGCTGCAGCAAGCAAAGCTTTCCCACTCTGGCGAGCGAAAACGGCGAAAGAGCGCTCTGAAATACTCTATCGCTGGTATCACTTAATCATCGAGAACAAAGCCTGGCTGGGCAGATTGATGACCACCGAGCAGGGCAAGCCGATAAAAGAAGCGGAAGGCGAAGTAGAATACGCCGCAAGCTTTATTCAGTGGTTTGCCGAGCAAGGCAAACGTGCAAATGGCGAAATCATTCCGCCTGTCAAACCCGGTTCCCGAATTCTGGCGACTCGCGAACCTGTGGGTGTCGTCGCGGCCATCACGCCGTGGAATTTCCCGATGGCAATGCTAACTCGCAAACTGGGCCCGGCGTTAGCTGCGGGGTGTACCGGGGTTATCAAGCCTGCCAACAATACGCCGCTTAGTGCCTTTGCTCTCCTGCAGTTAGCCAAAAAAGCAGGTGTTCCTGACGGTGTGCTGAATGCCGTGGCGGGTAACACCTCTGAGATCAGTGATGCCATCATGGCCAGTCACGAAGTGCGCAAGATTTCTTTCACCGGTTCGACGGCTGTGGGCAAAACGCTGGTGCGAAACGCGGCAGAGACAATGAAGAAAGTGTCGATGGAGCTGGGCGGCAATGCGCCTTACATCGTCTTTGACGATGCGGACATTGATGCTGCAGTGAAAGGCGCGATTGCCAACAAGTTCCGAAATGCCGGACAGGTGTGCGTCAGCGTTAACCGCTTCTATATTCAGGAAAAGGTCTACGACGAATTTACCCGCAAGCTGGCAGACGCCGTGAATGGCCTGAAAGTGGGGAACGGAGCGGAAGAGGGCGTTGTGGTTGGCCCGTTAATCGAACCCGCTGCCGTCAAGAAAGTGCGTGAACACGTTGAAGATGCCGTTGCCAAAGGGGCAAGCGTGCTCGCCGGGGGCAAAGCCCATGCGTTGGGCGGCAATTTCTGGCAACCAACCGTTTTGGGCGATTGCAGCGATAACATGCAGTTAGCTCAGGAAGAAACGTTTGGCCCGGTCGCAGCCTGCTTCCGTTTCACCAGTGAGGAAGAGGTTATTCAGCGTGCGAATAATACGCCGTTTGGCCTCGCCGCTTATTTCTATACTCAGAATTTACAGCGGGTCTTCCGGGTCTCACAGGCGCTGGAAAGCGGCATGATCGGGGTTAATGAGTGTGCCGTATCCACAGAGCTGGGGCCTTTTGGTGGCGTGAAGGAATCCGGGCTTGGCCGTGAGGGATCGGTGTTAGGGCTGGATGAGTTTTTGGAAGTCAAAACCCTGCATCTTGGGGGATTATAAGCGAATACAAAGGGCGGCCTGTGCCGCCCGTCTGGGGTGAGGCGGGGCATGCATGAAAAGCTATACCTTTGATTTCAACCATATCGGCAATCAAAACGATTTTTACCGTGAGTTTACCCGCACGTTTTCCCTTGCCGGGGTGCAGATTCGGGATCTTGATTCTCTCTGGGAAGCTGTGACCAACAGCCAGTTACCGCTGCCGCTGGAGATCGAGTTTATCCATCTTGACGAGGCACAGCACCGACGCTACGGCGCGCTCATATTGCTGTTTGATGAAGCGGAAGAAGAACTGGAAGGGATGCTGCGTTTTAACGTACGGCATAAATAAAAAAGCCCCCGACAGGCGGGGGCAAGTCGTCAGTAAGACGACGAGGGTTTATTTGTACAGCTCAGCTGTAGCGTGCCAGGTATCGCCTGAACGCGCTTCGATAATGCGGTAGGAAGAAGCCCCTTCTTTTTCAGCTTTGGCAGCCAGTTCATGACGCATGTCCATTGGCGCGCTACCCACCTGAGAAACAGAGACGGTACCCATGGATTGCAGGTTTTGTGCCTGCTCTGCGCTAACCTGATGAACAGCAGCACCGGCGCTGAAAGAAAGAACAGATGCCAGACCCAGGGATGCGATAATCATTGCGTTTTTCATCATCTTTACCTCAATTCATTGATACGCGGCGAGAAGGTTTGAACAGCTTTTTTTATGCCTGGTGCCGCGGGTTTACATTCGTATTTTGCTTCTGACTATAAAGAAAACTTATTTGTACAGCTCTGCAGTGGCGTGCCAGCTTTTACCGGTGCGTGCTTCGATGATGCGGTAAGAAGAAGCACCTTGTTCCTGGGCTTTTTGATCCAGCATCTGATGCATGTCCATCGGAGAAGAACCAACGGCACCGACAGAAACAGTCCCCATCGCCTGGCGATTAGCGGCCTGATCTGCGTTGATAGAATCTGCTGCAAAAGCGCCGAAAGAGAGAACAGAAAGGAGGGTCAATGCGCTTACAGTGGTTTTGATTTTCATAATATTCACCTCGTCGAATTTTTTATCAGGGTCTTGTTTCGTGACCCTCATCACAAAATCAAGTATACACTAATCACTCAAAAAATTAATACCAGGCTAATGATTGCCCATGTAATTAAATGTCAAAAAACGTCATTTTTATAACTAAAAGGCATTAAAAATGCCAGGGAATGCAAAAGTGACCCTATTAAAAATAAGAAAATCATAGAGATAGATGGATTTGATATTTCGTGCGATTTTGCTAACGAGATTCACTGGATGAATACATTAAGGCAGTGAAACGCACTTAATGTTAAAAAAAAGGGAGTTTTATGTAGCGCTTCGGTGCGTTGGGAAGGAGGGAGACTCTCCGGCGCTAACCGGAGAGGGGACGCTTAAAGTTCTTGTTCGAACAACACCAGAATGGCTTCGTACAGATCTTTTACGGTAAAGCCGCGTGCGGGTGTGGTGAAAATGGTGTCATCGCCAGCGATGCTACCCAAAATGCCTTCTGCTTTACCCAAAGAGTCCAGCAGACGGGCAATCAACTGTGCAGCGCCTGGGCTTGTGTGGATAACCACTACGGCATCGTTATAGTCGATGTCCAGCACCAGGTTCTTCAGCGGACTGGAGGTGGTTGGGACGCCCAGTTCAGCAGGCAGACAATAAACCATCTCCATTTTGGCGTTACGGGTACGGACTGCACCGAACTTGGTCAGCATGCGGGAGACTTTAGACTGATTGATATTATCAAAGCCTTCTTCCTGCAATGCCTGGACGATTTCGCCCTGAGAACTGAATTTTTCTTCTTTAAGCAGCGCTTTAAACGCTTTGACTAATTCTTCTTGCTTAGACGAGCTTCGCATAAGTCACCCATATCATGGCGGTAAGAACAACATTATTATGCATACGAATGAATTTTTATGCAAATTATCTGCCATCAATAGGGCTGAAATAATGTTATGAAAGGGAACGATTTTATCAAAAATCGTTATCAAGAAACATGCTTTCGTCACGGCTCGATAATAAGCGAAAAAGTAAATCAATTGTTATGAAAATGATGTTGTTTTGCCCAACTTACTGGGTGTATTGTAACCAGCAGTCGACGGATTACGCCGTCGCGCTAAGCCTGATTCAGGCGGTAAAGTGAGCGATAACAACGCAATGCTGCGGGGAATGCCGCATTCTGTAACGCTGCTTATTGTTATTGTTTACCTTGTGAATTAAGGTTGCCGCAACGGAGTTTCGGTAGATGAAACTAACCATAATAAGGAGTTTAGGATGAAAGTCGCAGTCCTCGGCGCAGCTGGCGGTATCGGCCAGGCGCTTGCCCTACTACTTAAGACCCAACTGCCTTCCGGCTCAGAACTCTCCCTGTATGATATCGCGCCGGTGACACCTGGCGTGGCGGTTGATCTCAGCCATATCCCGACAGCGGTCAAGATCAAAGGCTTTTCCGGTGAAGACGCAACGCCAGCGCTGGAAGGCGCTGATGTGGTGCTGATTTCTGCCGGTGTCGCGCGTAAACCAGGGATGGATCGTTCCGATCTGTTTAACGTCAACGCTGGCATCGTGAAGAATCTCGTGCAGCAGGTTGCGAAAACTTGCCCGAAAGCCTGCATCGGGATCATCACCAACCCGGTTAACACCACGGTCGCGATTGCAGCGGAAGTGCTGAAGAAAGCGGGCGTTTACGACAAAAACAAACTGTTTGGCGTCACCACGCTGGATATCATCCGTTCGAATACCTTTGTGGCGGAGCTGAAAGGCAAACAGCCAACAGACGTTGAAGTGCCGGTTATCGGTGGTCACTCTGGTGTGACTATTCTGCCGCTGTTGTCGCAAATTCCAGGGGTGAGCTTCTCCGAACAGGAAGTGGCAGACCTGACTAAGCGTATTCAAAACGCAGGCACCGAAGTGGTGGAAGCGAAAGCTGGTGGCGGCTCCGCAACGCTGTCTATGGGCCAGGCGGCTGCTCGCTTTGGTCTTTCCCTGGTGCGTGCACTGCAAGGTGAGAAAGGCGTTGTTGAGTGTGCTTATGTTGAAGGTGACGGCGAACATGCTCGCTTCTTCTCACAGCCGCTGCTGCTGGGTAAAAACGGGGTGGAAGAGCGTCAATCTATCGGCAAGCTGAGCGCGTTTGAACAACACGCGATGGAAGGCATGCTCGATACCCTGAAGAAAGATATCGTGCTGGGCGAAGAGTTTGTGAACAAATAAGCACTTTGCCAGTAAAGAGAAACCGGAGCCTGTGCTCCGGTTTGAGACTGATGACAAACCTCTAACGAATACCGTTTTGTCATGGGTGGCAGAACAAAAAATAAGGAAAATCAATTCATTGATTTTCGGCTGCTCACCACAAAGAAGGAAAAACCACGCTTTTTCCTTCTTTGTCAGCAATATGAAACCGGAGCCTGTGCTCCGGTTTTTTTATGGCGGTTAGTTGGTGGCGGGATATTCCTGAATGGTGACCTTGAGCGTCAGTTTCTTATCATCGCGCATGACCACGACAGGGATAACGGAGCCTGGACGAATTTCTGCCACCTGGTCCATTGTCTCCAGCGCCGACACGGCAGGTTTGTCGTCCACGGAGACAATCACGTCGTTCACCTGAATACCTGCTTCCGCAGCCGGGCCACCTGAAGCGACTTCATTCACCACAATGCCCTGAATCTGATCCAGTGCGCCACCCTGAGTGTGGAGCGGGGCAATTTCACGCCCGCTGATCCCAATGTAACCACGAATGACGCGACCATCACGAATCAGCTTATCCATGATTTTTGCCGCCAGCTGGAAAGGAATGGCGAAACCGATGCCTTCCGGCGTTTCCCCGTCGTTGCTCTTATCAAAGGAAAGGGTGTTGATGCCCATCAGTTCGCCGAGCGAGTTGACCAGCGCGCCGCCGGAGTTACCGTGGTTGATGGAGGCATCCGTTTGCAGGAAATTCTGCCGACCTGACGGGTTCAGGCCGATACGCCCCGTGGCGCTGATAATTCCCTGAGTGATGGTTTGGCCCAGATTATACGGGTTACCAATCGCCAGCACGACATCACCGATATGCGGCACGCGTTTGGGATTGATTGGAATAACGGGCAAGCCGCCGCTGGCTGTGATTTTCAGTACTGCCAGATCCGTCAGGGTGTCGGAACCGACCAACAGCGCTTCAAACACGCGTCCATCCTGTAAGGCGACAATGATCTGGTCGGCGTCGTTAATGACGTGCTTGTTGGTGATGATGTACCCGCGCTCGTCCATAATCACGCCCGACCCCAGGGTCAGCATATTATGACTGGTATTATTTAACGCCCGGTTGTAGACGTTCACCACGGCAGGTGCCGCACGTTTCACCGCTTGATTGTAACTGGCAGGGGATTCGTCCGTACTGTCATACGGCGCTGTAGACAGCGGATTAAACTGGCGCAATGACGGCATGGCGGCCAACAGAATGCCACCCACAATACAACCAATCGCGACGGAGCGCAGGAGCTTTACAAGCATGATGCCTTTATCACTGGTAAGGAAACAAGCGCAGCATAGCATGAGTTTTTTGGGCATCGCGTAGAGGATGCCCGAAAAATTTCACTTAACGCAGCAACAGATAAATACTTTCATTGCCGCGCATCACGTTGAGCGCAATGATCGCGGGTTTTGACTCCAGAACTTTACGCATTTCGGCAATCGACTGAACTCGTTCACGGTTGATGCTGATGATGATATCGTCTTTATGTAACCCAACTTGTGCCGCCGCGCTGCCTTTCTCAACTTCATTGAGCACGATACCTTTAGTGCCGTCTTTCATCTGACCATCGCTCAATGACGCACCTTGCAGAGCAGGTGTGATCAGCTCGGCACTGGCGGTAGAGGAGGTGCTTTTATCCAGCGTGACTTCCACATCCAGTGGTTTGCCTGCGCGCAGTAAGCCCAGTTTAACTTTTGTACCTGGCTCGGTGGTGGCAATACGCGAACGCAATTCCGCGAAGCTATTAAGCGGTTTGCCGTTCAGGCTGACTATCACGTCGCCTGATTTAATGCCGGCTTTTGCTGAACCGGAATTTGGCAGAACTTCACTGACAAACGCCCCGCGCTGAATATCCAGATTGAAGGCTTTCGCGATATCGGCGGTCATTTCCATGCCTTTGATACCGAGCAGGCCACGCTTAATTTCGCCGAACTGAATCAGCTGTTTTGCCAGAGTAATGGCCATGTTGCTGGGAATAGCAAAGCCAATGCCGACACTGCCACCGGCGGGGGCCAGAATCGCGGTATTGATACCGACCAGTTCGCCATTAAGATTCAGCAGCGCGCCGCCGGAGTTGCCGCGGTTAATGGAGGCGTCGGTCTGAATGAAGTTCTCCAGACCTTCCAGATTGAGGCCGCTGCGCCCTAAAGCAGAAATAATGCCTGAAGTAGCGGTCTGGCCCAGGCCAAACGGGTTGCCGACGGCCACCGCAAAATCACCGACTCGAATCTTGTCGGAATCGGCAATGGCGATTTGTGTGAGATGATCGGCTTTTTGCAGTTGCAGCAGCGCGATGTCACTTTGGTCGTCGCTTCCCACCAGTTTGGCCTCAAACTCTCGGCCGTCGTTCAGCAGCACGCTGATTTTCTCAGCCTGATTCACGACGTGATTGTTGGTCAGCACGTAGCCCTTTGCCGCATCAATAATGACACCGGAACCCAGGCCTTCAAACGGTTGAGGCTGATCGTTTGGCGCATCATCACCAAAATACTTTTTCAGTTCATCCGGGACCTGCCCGCCAGGGGCCGGTGATGCGGTGCCTTCAACCTGCACGCTCACCACCGCAGGAAGCACTTTCTCCAGCATCGGTGCAAGGCTCGGCAGTTGACCAAGGCCTGGGACCGCTGCAGGCAGAGAGGCAGACACGGGCGCAGCAGCGCCAAGAGACAGTCCAACACTTAACGCTAACGCACTCAATAATAAGGTTTGTTTTTTCATTGATGCTGGCTCTCATTACCTGAGGAGGAGAAAGAAAAAATGCCCATAAACCGTCCGATGTTATTGAATTTTCGGACGCCTAACAATGAGGCGATGATTAAATAATAGCTGGGAAGGAAGAGAAGAGACGGGCGCAAGTGCTGCGCCCGTAAAATAGGATCAGGAAGAGGGTGATCAGTCGCGCTTAACGCCGCTGCGCAGCAGACCAGATGCGCCATCAGAGTAATCGCGCGGCATCTGAACCGGTGCCTGATCGTTGCTGGCTTCAGATTCCGCCAGGCGGTTACGGAACGGGTTTTCTTCTGCGCTCATTTCCGGCAGCAGGTTACTGGAGCTTTTCGCCATGTGCTGGTACAGCTGGCGGTAATCATGCGCCATGTTGTCGAGCAGCTCCGCGCTGCGGGCAAAGTGGCTGACTAACTCTTCACGATATTCGTCCAGCTCTGCTTTGTTCTTTTCCAGTTCGTATTGCAGGGCTTGCTGCTGGCGTAACTTGCGGTTGCCAAAACGCATTGCGACGGCGCCAATGATGATACCGACGACTAAACCAATTAGCGCATATTCCCAGGTCATGAACTTCTCCCGTTGTTTTGTGGTTCCATAGGGTGGCAAAAAGGCTCCTCGCCTGCGCCCGATAACGCCACTATAACCGCTATTCCCGTAGAAGTGGAATCCTGGCGTGTCATCGCGTACTGTAGAACGGCATTTTTTTCGACAACCGTGAACTGCGGCTCGTTGCTTTTCAGGAAATAACAATAACTTATGCAAAGCATGACCCCCACATCGCGATACCTTCAGGCGCTCTCTGAGGGTTCCCATCAACCGGACGATGTACAGCGCAAGGCCGTCTCCCGGCTCGATGTTATCTACCAGGAATTGATGACCCGACCTTCAACCACGCCAGCAGCCAGCAGCGGTGGTTTACGTGCGAAATTCGGAAAGCTCCTGGGGAAACGAGACTCGACGACAGCCGTGACTCCGGTTCGTGGCTTATATATGTGGGGAGGCGTAGGGCGCGGAAAAACCTGGCTGATGGATATGTTTTATCTGAGCCTGCCGGGTGAGCGTAAGCAGCGTCTGCACTTTCATCGCTTTATGCTGCGAGTGCATGAGGAGCTCACGGCGCTACAAGGGCATAGCGATCCGCTGGAGATCGTGGCCGACAGATTTAAAGCCGAAACCGATGTGCTCTGTTTTGATGAGTTTTTTGTCTCAGACATTACCGATGCGATGCTGCTTGGCGGGTTGATGAAAGCCCTGTTCTCACGCGGCATTACGTTGGTGGCGACCTCCAATATTCCGCCAGACGATTTATACCGTAATGGTCTGCAGCGCGCGCGTTTCCTGCCTGCCATCGACGCCATTAAACAGCATTGCGACATCATGAATGTGGATGCAGGCATCGATTACCGTCTGCGCACCCTGACTCAGGCGCATCTGTGGCTTTCGCCGCTGAACGACGATACGCGCCAGCAAATGGACAAACTGTGGCTGGCTTTGGCGGGTGCGAAGCGTGAAAACGCGCCAACGCTGGAAATCAATCATCGACCACTGGCAACCCTTGGGGCGGAAAACCAGACGCTGGCGGTCTCATTCGCTACCCTTTGCGTCGATGCCCGTAGCCAACATGATTACATCGCGCTTTCACGGTTGTTCCATACAGTCATGTTATTTGACGTGCCGGTAATGACGCCGTTGATGGAAAGCGAGGCCCGCCGCTTCATCGCGCTGGTGGATGAATTCTACGAACGCCACGTTAAGCTGGTGGTGAGTGCAGAGGTGCCGTTACATCATATCTATCAGGGTGAGCGCCTGAAATTTGAGTTCCAGCGCTGCCTTTCGCGCCTGCAAGAGATGCAGAGTGAGGAATATTTGAAGCGCGAGCATCAGCCTTAGTGCTCCACCCTCTCCCTGTGGGAGAGGGGCTGGGGGTGAGGGCATCAGGCCGCACAAATCAAATGGTCGAAAACCTTGCGGCTATTCGCATTTAGGGGTCGATCTTTGACCGTGACTTCTCTATAATCTTGCGACCCCACGTTACGAGAAGGTTTTTTTCCCAAAACTTTCTATGTGCTGGCATAGGCTATTCGAAGGGGTAGGTTTGCCGGACTTTGTCGTGTGAGCCTCAACTTTTAAACGTTTGGGTGTTCACCAACGTGTAACTTATTTATTTGGGTAAGCTTTTAATGAAAACTTTTACAGCTAAACCAGAAACCGTACAGCGTGACTGGTATGTTGTTGACGCGACCGGTAAAACACTGGGCCGTCTGGCTTCCGAACTGGCTCGTCGCCTGCGCGGTAAGCATAAAGCGGAATACACTCCGCACGTCGATACTGGTGATTACATCATCGTTCTGAACGCAGAAAAAGTTGCTGTAACCGGCAACAAGCGCGAAGACAAAATGTACTATCATCACACCGGTCACATCGGTGGTATCAAAGAAGCGACCTTTGAAGAGATGATTGCCCGTCGTCCTGAGCGCGTGATTGAAATCGCGGTTAAAGGCATGCTGCCAAAAGGCCCGCTGGGTCGTGCGATGTACCGTAAACTGAAAGTTTACGCGGGTAACGAGCACAACCACGCGGCACAGCAACCGCAAGTTCTTGACATCTAATCGGGATTATAGGCAATGGCTGAAAATCAATACTACGGCACTGGTCGCCGCAAAAGTTCCGCAGCTCGCGTGTTTATCAAACCGGGCAACGGCAAAATCGTCATCAACCAACGTTCTCTGGAACAGTACTTCGGTCGTGAAACTGCCCGCATGGTAGTTCGTCAGCCGCTGGAACTGGTCGACATGGTTGAGAAATTCGATCTCTACATCACCGTTAAAGGTGGTGGTACTTCTGGTCAGGCTGGTGCGATCCGTCACGGTATCACCCGCGCTCTGATGGAGTACGACGAGTCCCTGCGTGGCGAACTGCGTAAAGCTGGCTTCGTTACTCGTGATGCTCGTGAAGTTGAACGTAAGAAAGTCGGCCTGCGTAAAGCACGTCGTCGTCCTCAGTTCTCCAAGCGTTAATTGTTTTCTGCTCTGGCAGAACAATTGGCGAAAAAACCCGCTTCGGCGGGTTTTTTTATGGATAAAACAGGCGTTATCCACAATGGTTATCGTTCTTTTCCGTCCTTTTTCAGCATTTCCAGAATCCCCTCACCACAAAGCCTGCAAAATCTGGTAAACTATCATCCAATTTTCTGCCCAAGTGCGGGTGATTGGTCATTTTTTGTTTTGTTCGTGAACAGGAATGTCGTTCGACGCTTACAGGGCTTCACATCTGGCTGGCCGCGTGTTGTGGCTGGTAGCAGTAAAAATTCTTACTATACCTGGAGGTTTTCATGGCTGTCGCTGCCAACAAACGTTCGGTAATGACGCTGTTTTCTGGTCCTACTGACATCTATAGCCATCAGGTCCGCATTGTGCTGGCCGAAAAAGGTGTCAGCTTCGAGATTGAGCACGTGGAAAAGGACAATCCACCTCAGGATCTGATTGACCTCAACCCGAATCAAAGCGTCCCGACACTGGTAGATCGCGAGCTGACCCTTTGGGAATCTCGCATCATTATGGAATATCTGGATGAGCGTTTCCCCCATCCGCCGTTAATGCCGGTTTATCCGGTGGCGCGTGGTGAAAGCCGTCTGTACATGCACCGCATCGAGAAAGACTGGTATTCGCTGATGCATACCGTCATGAATGGTTCTGCGGCGCAGGCTGATGCTGCTCGTAAACAACTGCGTGAAGAGCTGCTGGCGATTGCGCCGGTCTTCACTCAGAAGCCGTACTTCCTGAGCGATGAGTTCAGCCTGGTCGATTGCTATCTGGCTCCGCTGCTGTGGCGTCTGCCGGTGATGGGCATCGAACTGGTCGGTGCGGGTTCCAAAGAGATGAAAGCGTATATGACTCGCGTTTTCGAGCGTGATTCCTTCCTCGCTTCCTTAACTGAAGCCGAGCGTGAAATGCGCCTCGGTCGGGGCTAACTGAATGGATGTGTCACAACTGACACCGCGCCGTCCTTATCTGTTGCGGGCATTCTATGAATGGCTGCTGGATAACCAACTGACGCCACATCTGGTGGTTGACGTGACGTTGCCAGGTGTTCGCGTACCGATGGAGTACGCGCGTGACGGACAAATCGTTCTGAATATTGCACCACGAGCCGTGGGCAACCTGGAACTGGCGAACGACGGAGTGAGCTTTAACGCGCGCTTCGGCGGGGTGCCGCGTCAGGTTGAAGTGCCTCTGGCTGCCGTGCTGGCGATTTATGCTCGTGAAAACGGTGCGGGAACCATGTTCGAGCCGGAAGCGGCGTACGACGAAGAGGCTACCCACGTCAATGACGACGCTGAAATCGGTTCTGAAGGTGAAACGGTGATGTCGGTGATCGACGGCGATAAGCCCGATCACGATGATGACAACGATCCTGATGACACGCCGCCACCGCGTGGTGGGCGTCCGGCGCTTCGCGTCGTGAAGTAATCTACTCTAACAGGCCCGTTTGGGCCTGTTAGATTGCTGACAAAGAAGGAAAAAGCGTGGTTTTTCCTTCTTTGTGGTGAGCAGCCGAAAATCAATGAATTGATTTTCCTTATTTTTTGTTCTGCCACCCATGACAAAACGGTATTCGTTAGTGGTTTGTCATCAGTCTCACAGGCCCGTTTGGGCCTGTTTTGTTTTGTGCCTCATTTCACCTGCCTAAAAATCCTGTGTTACTATCACTTTGTTGTCACTTACTGTCACCTGGCGCCAGGAACCGCAATGAACGCATTTGATCCTCAGGAAGAAGAGACCTCTGAAACCATCGGCCGCAGTCTGAGCCGCCGTCCGTTGGCGCGTAAAAAGCTGTCGGAGATGGTCGAAGAAGAACTGGAGCAAATGATCCGCCGTCGTGAGTTTGCTGAAGGTGAGCAGCTTCCTTCCGAGCGTGAGCTGATGACGTTTTTCAACGTGGGGCGTCCTTCCGTGCGTGAGGCCTTAGCTGCGCTCAAGCGCAAAGGCCTGGTGCAGATCAACAATGGTGAACGCGCCCGCGTGTCGCGACCTTCGGCTGATACCATCATCAGCGAGCTGTCCGGCATGGCGAAAGATTTCCTCGCTCATCCTGGTGGCATTGCTCATTTCGAGCAGCTGCGTCTGTTTTTTGAATCAAGCCTCGTGCGTTATGCCGCTGAACACGCCAGTGACGAGCAGGTAGAGCGTCTGGCCAAGGCACTTGAGCTCAACAGCCAGTCACTGGATGACAATGCGTTGTTCATCCGTTCAGACGTTGAATTTCATCGCGTGCTGGCGGAAATCCCCGGTAACCCTATCTTTATGGCAATCCACGTTGCGTTGCTCGACTGGTTGATTGCCGCCCGTCCGAAAGTCTCCGATCAGGAACTCTATCAGCACAATAACGTCAGCTATCAGCAGCACATTGCGATCGTCGAGGCTATCCGCCAGCGAGATCCAGAAGAAGCTGACCGCGCTCTGCAAACCCATCTGAATAGCGTTTCTGCCACCTGGCACGCCTTCGGCCAAAACAAAAAGAAAAAGTAGCCTAACGATCCTGACGATCGTTTAGTGAAGCAGATCGCAATATAAGCGTTCTGTATAAGGTGCTGCATAAATGATCTGGTATAACAGGTATAAAGGTATATCGTTAAAACACTCCCGTCATTTATTGAGGTATCTATGGCAAAGCATTTACGTGGCGTAATGGCTGCACTCTTGACCCCGTTTAACACCCAGCAGGCGCTGGACAAAGAGAGCCTGCGTCGTCTTGTGCGGTTCAATATTCAGCAGGGAATTGATGGGCTTTACGTGGGAGGATCGACGGGCGAGGCCTTTGTACAGAGCCTGGCCGAGCGCGAACAGGTGATGGAAGTTGTGGCTGAAGAGGCGAAAGGCGAAATCACGTTAATCGCCCATGTGGGTTGTGTCAGCACGGCCGAAAGTCAGCAACTGGCGGTGGCCGCGAGTCGTCTGGGCTTTGATGCCGTGTCGGCCGTCACACCGTTTTATTATCCCTTCAGTTTTGAAGAACACTGCGACCACTACCGTGCAATTATTGATTCGGCTGATGGATTGCCGATGGTGGTGTACAACATTCCGGCGCTGAGCGGAGTGAAATTATCGCTCGAACAAATCAACACCCTGGTGACCTTGCCTGGCGTGGGTGCGCTCAAGCAAACCTCGGGCGATCTCTTCCAGATGGAGCAGATCCGCCGTGAACATCCGGATCTGGTGCTTTACAACGGTTACGACGAGATCTTCGCTTCCGGCCTGCTGGCGGGTGCTGACGGTGGGATCGGCAGTACCTACAACATTATGGGCTGGCGCTATCAGGCCATCGCCAAGGCGGTTCGCGAAGGCGATAACGCCACAGCGCAACGTCTGCAAAGTGAATGCAACAAGGTTATCGACCTGCTCATCAAAGTCGGCGTGTTCCGTGGCCTGAAAACCGTCCTGCACTATATGGACGTCGTCTCTGTTCCGTTGTGCCGCAAGCCTTTTGCCCCGGTGGCGGAGCCGTATCTACCGGAGCTGAAAGCCCTCGCAGAGCAACTGATGGCTGAAAAGCGCTAATTCATTGCCGGATGGCGCTTCGCTTATCCGGCCTACCAGACATGACACGTAGGCCGGATAAGGCGCAGCCGTCATCCGGCAATACAACAAAGAATTCGTCGGGAGAGTGTTATGAGTATTCCTACCCAAAGCATCCCGTGGTACCGCCATCTTACGCGCCCTCAGTGGCGAGCATTCTCGGCCGCCTGGTTGGGCTATCTGCTTGATGGCTTTGATTTTGTGTTAATTGCGTTAGTGCTGACAGAAATAAAAAGTGAATTTGGCTTAACCACCGTCGAGGCGGCAAGCCTTATCTCGGCGGCTTTTATCTCGCGCTGGTTTGGCGGATTGCTGCTGGGTGCCATGGGCGATCGATACGGGCGTAAGCTTGCGATGATCACCAGTATCGTGCTGTTTTCCTGTGGCACGCTGGCGTGTGGCTTTGCGCCTGGCTACATCACCCTGTTTATTGCCCGCATGGTAATTGGCATGGGGATGGCGGGGGAGTATGGCTCCAGCGCAACCTACGTCATTGAAAGCTGGCCCAAGCACCTGCGTAACAAAGCCAGCGGTTTTCTTATCTCCGGCTTCTCGGTTGGCGCAGTGATTGCTGCGCAGGTTTACAGTCTTGTCGTCCCCGTCTGGGGTTGGCGTGCCTTGTTCTTCCTCGGCATTATCCCGATTGTGTTCGCGCTGTGGTTGCGTAAAAACATCCCTGAAGCGGAAGACTGGAAAGCGAAGCATGAAGGGAAAGCGCCGGTACGCACGATGGTCGATATTCTTTATCGCGGCAAATATCGCGTGATCAACATCGTCATGACCCTGTTTGCAGGAACGGCGCTGTGGTTCTGCTTTGCCGGAGAGCTCAACAATGCCGGACTGGTGGTGATCCTCGGTCTGCTTTGTGCCTGCGTATTCATCAGCTTTATGGTGCAAAGCAGCGGTAAGCGCTGGCCGACGGGCGTCACACTGATGGTGGTGGTTCTGTTTGCGTTCCTCTATTCATGGCCGATTCAGGCACTGCTGCCGACCTATTTGAAAACTGATCTGGCGTATGATCCGGCGATGGTGGCTCGGGTGCTGTTCTTTAGTGGCTTTGGCGCAGCGGTTGGCTGTTGCGTCGGCGGTTTTCTTGGCGACTGGCTGGGCACACGAAAAGCCTACGTTTGCAGCCTGTTGGCTTCGCAGTTGCTCATCATCCCGGTTTTTGCCATCGGTGGCGGCAATATCTGGGCGTTGGGTCTTCTTCTCTTCTTTCAGCAGATGCTGGGGCAGGGGATCTCCGGGATCTTACCGAAACTCATCGGCGGCTATTTCGATACCGATCAGCGCGCGGCCGGGCTTGGGTTTACCTATAACGTCGGCGCATTAGGTGGCGCGATGGCTCCGGTAATCGGTGCTCTGCTGGCACAACGTCTTGAACTGGGTACCGCGCTGGGCTCGCTCTCCTTTGGTCTGACGTTTGTCGTCATCCTGTTGATTGGTCTGGATATGCCGACGCGCGTCCAGCGCTGGATTCGCCCAGAAGCGCTGCGTACCCATGATGCGATTGATGGTAAACCGTTCAGTGGTGCAGTGCCGTTTGGTGGGGTTAAACACAAACAAGAGGCGCTGAAATGACCACCCTGGCTATCGATATTGGCGGGACAAAGCTGGCAGCAGCCCTCGTCGATGACTTACTTCAAGTGCGCGAACGGCGGGAAATGCCCACGCCTGCCAGCCAAACGCCGGATGCTCTGGATGCCGCTTTAGCAGAACTGGTCGCGCCGTTAGCCAAACAGGCTCAGCGTGTGGCCATCGCCTCTACGGGGATTATTCGGGAAGGGACGCTGTTGGCGATCAATCCTCATAACCTTGGTGGCTTACTGCATTATCCGTTGGTGCAGCGGCTTGAGAAACTCACTGGCCTTCCTGCCATCGCCATCAACGATGCTCAGGCTGCGGCCTGGGCGGAGTACCAGGCATTAGGTGCGCAGAAAGAAGATATGGTGTTCATCACCGTGTCGACAGGCGTAGGGGGCGGCGTTATCAGTGGCGGTAACTTACAGACCGGAGCGGGCGGTCTTGCCGGGCATTTGGGGCATACGCTGGCAGATCCAACTGGCGCAGTTTGTGGTTGTGGGCGTGTCGGATGTGTCGAAGCTATCGCTTCCGGAAGAGGCATTTCGGCGCATGCGTCTGGTGATTTATCCGGGTTAGATGCCAAAACGATTTTCGCCCATGCAGCACAGGGACACGTCCAGGCGCAGGCACTGGTTAATCGCTCAGCGCAAGTTCTTGCCCGACTCATTGCAGACGTGAAAGCCATTACAGATTGCCAACGCGTAGTCATAGGCGGCAGCGTCGGGTTGGCTGATGGCTATCTGGACGCTGTACGCCGCTTTCTGGCACAGGAGCCGCCTGTCTATCACGTTGAGATGACGGCGGCTCATTACCGACATGATGCGGGATTGTTAGGGGCCGCGATGCTGGCTCAAAGGAGCAATGATGATTGCAGGTGAAGTCGAAAACCTGTCGCGTGCAGGTATGCATCCTCTGTTGGTGAATGCGCTGTTGCTGGCACAGCAGGCATGGCCGCAGGATAAAGCGCCTGGACGCTACGAGCTACAGGGTGACGATGTGTTTATGAATGTGATGCAGTTTGCCACCCAGGCACCGGAGCTGAAGAAAGCAGAGTTGCATGTGCAGTACATTGATATCCAGCTTCTTTTAGCCGGTGAAGAACGTATTTTGTACGGGGTTGCGGGTTCTGCGCGTGAAGGTGAAGCGAGGCACATTGAAGAGGATTATCAGCTTTGCTGTCGCATTGAACAAGAGCAGAGCATTAGCATGAAGCCTGGCATGTTTGCGGTCTTCATGCCGGGTGAGCCTCATAAGCCAGGTTGTGTGGTCACAGATGAAGCCGAAATCAAAAAGGTGGTCATCAAGGTCCGCGCCAGTTTGCTTAGCGCATAAAAAAAGCCGGAGGGTTTGCACTCTCCGGCTTACTTTTCTGAACGATTACACTTCCAGCCAGTTCATAATGCCATCTGCAGCCTTACGGCCTTCGGCAATCGCGGTAACCACCAGATCCGAACCACGCACGATGTCGCCACCGGCAAAGATTTTCGGGTTGCTGGTCTGGAAGGCGTTTTCGGTACCTTCTGGCGCAATGATACGGCCCTGAGAATCCAGTTCGACGCTGTGTTTCGCCAGCCATTCCATGCTGTGGGGACGGAAACCAAACGCCATTACGACTGCATCAGCAGGCACAACGTGCTCAGAACCGGCAACGATTTCAGCACGACGACGGCCTTTGGCATCCGGTGCGCCCATCTCGGTGCGCGCCATTTTCACGCCGCTCACTTTACCGTTGGCATTCACTTCCACGCCCAAAGGCTGGACGTTGAACTGGAACTCCACGCCTTCTTCACGCGCGTTTTTCACTTCGCGTTTAGAACCTGGCATGTTCTCTTCGTCACGACGATAAGCACAGGTCACGTGCGTTGCGCCCTGGCGAATGGAGGTACGTACGCAGTCCATCGCAGTATCGCCACCGCCCAGAACTACAACACGTTTGCCTTCCATTGACACGTACGGTTCTTCGGTTGTTTCGCCGTAGCCCATCATCTGTTTGGTGTTGGCAATCAGGAATGGCAGCGCGTCAAACACGCCATTCGCCTCTTCGTTTTCCAGGCCGCCACGCATTGACTGATAAGTGCCGACGCCGAGGAACACCGCATCGTACTCGCCCAGCAGATCGTCGAGCTGCACATCACGGCCCACTTCGACGTTAAGTTTGAACTCAATGCCCATGTCGGTGAAAATTTCACGACGACGGGTCATGACTTCTTTTTCCAGTTTGAACGCCGGGATACCGAAGGTCAGCAGGCCACCGATTTCCGGATGGCGGTCAAAGACCACCGCTTTCACGCCGTTACGGGTCAGCACGTCGGCACAGGCGAGGCCTGCAGGGCCTGCGCCAATGATCGCCACTTTCTTACCGGTTTGCTTCACGCCGGTCATGTCCGGACGCCAGCCCATTTCGAACGCTTTATCGTTGATATAGCGCTCGATGTTGCCGATGGTGACCGCACCGAACTCATCGTTCAGGGTACAGGAACCTTCGCACAGGCGGTCCTGTGGGCACACTCGACCGCAGACTTCTGGCAGGGTGTTGGTCTGATGCGACAGTTCTGCCGCTTCAAAAATACGCCCTTCGTTAGCGAGCTTCAGCCAGTTCGGGATGTAGTTATGAACCGGACATTTCCACTCGCAGTACGGGTTACCGCAGGACAGACAGCGGTCTGCCTGTGCTTTGGCCTGGCCTTCGGAGAACGTTTCGTAGATCTCAACAAATTCAATTTTACGGATCTTCAGCGGCTTCTTCGGTGGGTCAACACGCTGCAAGTCGATAAACTGGTAAACATTCTGACTCATCTGAATTCCTTACTGCGCCTGCACGCGCAACTCAGCGGCGCTACGACTACGGTGACCCAACAGTGCTTTGACATCGCTGGACTTCGGTTTAACCAGAGCGAATTTCGCGGAGAACGCCGGCCAGTTCGCCAGGATCTCTTCGCCACGCGAAGAACCGGTCAACTGAACGTGTTCGGTGATAAGTCCACGCAGATGCTCTTCGTGGATAGCGAGAGTTTCAACGTCCAGTACTTCCACCAGTTCCGGGTTCACGCGTTTGCGGAAATCACCGTCTTCATCCAGCACATAAGCGAAGCCGCCGGTCATGCCCGCGCCAAAGTTGACGCCGGTTTTACCAAGCACGCAGACGATGCCGCCGGTCATGTATTCACAGCCGTTGTCGCCAATGCCTTCGACCACGGTGATGGCGCCGGAGTTACGCACGCCGAAACGCTCACCCGCACGGCCTGCGGCATATAAACGACCGCCCGTTGCGCCGTACAGACAGGTGTTACCGATAATGCTCGCTTCGTGGCTGCGGAAGGCAGAACCCACCGGAGGACGAATGGCCAGCAGGCCGCCCGCCATGCCCTTGCCGACGTAATCGTTGGCATCGCCGGTCAGGTGCAGTTCCACGCCACCGGCGTTCCACACGCCGAAGCTCTGGCCTGCGGTACCGCTGAAGTGCGCTTTAATTGGATCTGAAGCCAGGCCCTGGTCGCCGTGCGTCTGAGCGATATAGCCCGACAGCGATGCGCCCACGGAACGGTCAGTGTTGCGAATATCAAACCAGAACGTTTTGCTCTGCTTGTCGTCGACAAACGGTTTTGCCTGTTGCAGCAGCTGCGCGTTCAGCACGCCGTTATCGAACGGCGGGTTGGTCTCGGTGCAGTACAGCGCTTTGCCCGGATGCGGCTCTGCGGTTTCCAGCAGTTTCGCCAGGTCCAGTTTTTGCTGCTTGGCGGTAAACCCGTCCAGCTCTTTGAGCAGGTCGGTACGGCCAATCAGGTCTACCAGGCGTTTCACGCCGAGCTGCGCCATTAATTCACGGACTTCACGAGCGATAAATTCAAAGTAGTTGGTCACTTTGAACGGCAGGCCGTGGTAGTGATTCTTACGCAGTTTGTCGTCCTGAGTTGCCACACCGGTTGCACAGTTGTTCAGGTGGCAAATACGCAGATATTTACAGCCGAGCGCGACCATCGGGCCGGTACCGAAGCCAAAGCTTTCAGCCCCGAGGATCGCCGCTTTGATGATATCCAGGCCGGTTTTCAGACCGCCGTCGACCTGCAGGCGAATCTTATGGCGCAGACCGTTAGCCACCAGTGCCTGTTGGGTTTCCACCAGACCGAGTTCCCACGGACAGCCCGCGTATTTCACGGAGGACAGTGGGCTTGCGCCGGTCCCGCCGTCATAACCCGCGATGGTGATCAGATCTGCATAAGCTTTTGCTACACCGGTGGCGATGGTGCCGACACCCGGTTCTGACACCAGCTTCACGGAGATCATCGCTTTCGGATTGACCTGTTTCAGGTCGAAAATCAGCTGCGCCAAATCCTCGATAGAGTAGATATCGTGGTGCGGCGGTGGCGAAATCAGGGTCACGCCAGGGACGGAATAGCGCAGTTTGGCGATGTACGGCGTGACTTTATCACCCGGCAACTGACCGCCTTCACCCGGTTTAGCACCCTGAGCGACTTTAATCTGAATGACGTCGGCATTGACCAGATAGGCTGGTGTCACACCAAAGCGACCAGAAGCGACCTGCTTGATGCGCGACACTTTATTGGTGCCGTAACGCGCAGGATCTTCACCGCCTTCGCCGGAGTTCGAGTTACCGCCGATGCTGTTCATCGCTTCAGCCAGAGCTTCGTGCGCTTCCGGGCTCAGTGCGCCGATGGACATTGCCGCGGTATCAAAGCGTTTGAACAGCTCTTTCGCCGGTTCTACTTCGTTGATGCTAACTGCTTCATCACCTGGATTCAGCGCCAGCAGGTCGCGCAGCGTTGCTGCCGGGCGTTCGTTAACGAGCTGAGCATAACGCTGATAGTCGCTGTATTCGCCGCTCTGCACCGCTTCTTGCAGGGTGCGAACCACGTCCGGGTTATAAGCGTGATATTCGCCGCCGTGAACGTATTTCAGCAAACCGCCCTGATCCAGAGGCTTACGCGCCAGCCAGGCACGTTTGGACAGATTCAGCAGGTCCTGCTGGAAGTCATCAAACCCGGCACCACCGATACGGCTGACCACACCCTGGAAGCAGGTGTTGGCCACGGTATCGTGCAGACCGACGGCTTCAAACAGCTTGGAGCAACGGTAAGAGGCGATGGTCGAGATGCCCATTTTGGACATGATTTTGTACAGGCCTTTGTTGATGCCGTTACGGTAGTTCAGCATCACGTGGCGATAGTCTTTTTCGATGGCTTTGTTATCGACCAGTTTCGCCAGGGTTTCATAGGCGAGGTACGGGTAGATAGCCGTCGCGCCGAAGCCCAGCAGCACCGCAAAGTGGTGCGGGTCACGGGCGCTTGCGGTCTCAACGATGATGTTGGCGTCGCAGCGTAGGCTCTTATCGACCAGACGCGTCTGAATCGCCCCGACCGCCATTGGCGCAGGGACAGGCAGACGGTTTTTGGCGATGTTACGGTCAGAAAGCACCAGCAGAACAGTGCCGTTACGGACCATTTGCTCAGCTTTATCGCACAGCGCGTTAACGGTTTCTTCCAGCGTGGCTTCACTCACATCGAAGGTAATATCGAGCGTATCGGCGCGATAATGATCTTCCTGCATGGTGGTCAGCTGTTTGAAATCTGAGTACAGCAGAATCGGCGATTTGAAGCTCAGGCGGTGCGCCTGGCCTTCTGCTTCACAGAAGACGTTCATTTCACGGCCAATGCTGGTGGCGAGTGACATCACATGCGCTTCACGCAGCGGATCGATTGGCGGGTTGGTGACCTGCGCAAACTGCTGGCGGAAGTAGTCGTAAATGATGCGCGGCTGGCTGGAAAGTACGGCAAACGGGGTATCGTCACCCATTGAGCCAACCGCTTCCTGGCCATTTTCGCCCAGCACACGAATCACTGAATCCAGCTCTTCGGCGCTGTAGTTAAACTGTTTCTGGTAGCTGGCGAGCGCGTCGTCGTCCATCTCGCGGCTGCCCACTTCTTCGTCCGGCAGATCTTCGAACGGCACCAGACGGCGGACGTTTTTCTCCATCCACTCTTTATACGGATGGCGGATTTTCAGGTCGTGGTCAGTTTCCGCAGAATGCAGAATACGGCCAGCACGAGTGTCGATAACCATCAGCTCGCCCGGGCCCACGCGGCCTTTCTCGACCACTTCATCAGGCTGGTAATCCCAGATCCCGACTTCAGAGGCGCAGGTGATGAGCTTGTCTTTAGTGATGACGTAGCGTGCCGGGCGCAGACCATTACGGTCGAGGTTACAGGCAGCATAACGACCATCGGACATTACGATGCCCGCCGGACCATCCCACGGCTCCATGTGCATGGAGTTAAAGTCAAAGAAGGCGCGCAGGTCTGGGTCCATATCTGGGTTGTTCTGCCAGGCTGGCGGAACGAGCAAACGCATCGCACGTACGATATCCATCCCGCCTGCAAGCAGCAGTTCGAGCATGTTATCCATCGAGCTGGAGTCAGAGCCAGTTTCGTTCACGAATGGCGCGGCATCGTGCAGATCGGGAATCAACGGCGTCTGGAATTTGTAGGTACGCGCACGCGCCCACTGACGGTTGCCGGTAATGGTGTTGATTTCACCGTTGTGCGCCAGATAGCGGAACGGCTGTGCCAGCGGCCAACGTGGCACGGTATTGGTGGAGAAGCGCTGGTGGAACAGGCAGATGGCCGACTCCAGACGCAGGTCCGCGAGGTCCAGGTAGAAGCGCGGCAAATCCGCCGGCATACACAGACCTTTATAAATGTTGATCAGGTTCGACAGGCTACAAACGTAGAAGTCTTTGTCTTCCTGCAGGCGCTTTTCGATACGGCGACGCGCGATGAACAGGCGGCGTTCCATATCACGTGGACGCCAGCCAGCCGGGGCGTTCACGAAAATTTGTTCGATACGTGGCAGCGAGGAGAGGGCGATTTCACCGAGCACCCCTTCGTTGGTTGGCACATCGCGCCAGCCGACAATCGACAGGGTTTCACGCTGAAGCTCTTCTTCAACGACGCGACGTGAAGCCGCCGCAAGCTCAGGATCTTTGTTCAGGAACAGCATACCGACGGCGTAGTTTTTGGCTAAACGCCAACCGCGCTCTTCAGCGACCAGGCGGAAGAAACGGTCCGGTTTCTGCAAAAGCAGGCCACAGCCGTCACCGGTTTTACCGTCGGCAAGAATAGCACCACGGTGCTGCATGCGGGCCAGTGCGTGGATCGCGGTACGCACTACCTTGTGGCTAGGTTCGCCTTCTATGTGGGCGATCAGGCCGAAACCACAGTTATCCCTCTCAAGGGATTTATCGTACAACATATCAGTGAACCTCCCCAGGCTCTACGGAGTCACTCCGGACCGTTGCGCGCAGGCACAGTTCGAGCAAGGCGGCGGGGCACAGGCCACGCATTCGCCCTCTCAACATCCTTTCGCATCGGTAAACAAGTATTGCGGACTTGCTTCAGAGGGAATCTCAATTACTGCATAAATATGATGAGCAGACCGCTCATCGAGAAAGCTTCCAGCGGATCCTCAAGTTATCGGGAATCCGCACACAGGTCAAATGGCAATCTTATTTATACAAAAATGTGCTATAGAGCCGTTAATGCGATGATATATAAGCGTATTTGTGCTTTTTTACATTGCATTTACCTACCTGAATACACCTGGTGAATGTGATCTCTCTCACTATCTGTAAGCGGTATAATCTCGGATCTGTGCTGAATGCTCTTTTTATCGCAGTAGAATATTCTACCGAGGGGCGTGAATGCCCATGATGACACTGTTTTTAATCTGTGACGGCAATCGTGAAAATTGAGGGGGGAACATAAGGAAAAGTAATCACCCAGAGGGTGAATGAAATTGCAGTTATCTTGATTGTTTATGCAATAGGGGTAAGGTCTCCGGGGCGCTTGATCCAGGTCATCGCCGAAAGAGACTAAAAATGGCAGGCTTTGCACCTCTTTGAAAGGCGCGGTCTATCAGATTATGCAGTTACAGAAATTAGTCAATATGTTTGGTGGGGATCTTTCACGCCGCTATGGCGAAAAGGTTCATAAGCTCACGCTGCACGGCGGTTTCAGCTGCCCAAACCGCGATGGCACCCTTGGGCGTGGCGGCTGTACGTTCTGTAATGTCGCCTCGTTTGCCGATGAAACTCAGCAGCACAAATCCATTGCCGATCAGCTGGCGCATCAGGCGCACCTCGTCAATCGCGCCAAACGCTATCTGGCCTACTTCCAGGCCTATACCAGCACCTTCGCTGAAGTCCAGGTGCTTCGGTCGATGTATCAACAGGCGGTCAGCCAGGCTAATATTGTTGGCCTGTGTGTGGGCACCAGGCCGGACTGCGTGCCGGAAGCGGTGCTGGATTTACTCAGTGAATATAAAGATCAGGGTTACGAAGTGTGGCTGGAGCTGGGCCTGCAAAGCGCAAAGGATAAAACTCTGCATCGCATTAACCGTGGTCACGATTTTGCCTGCTATCAGGCAACCACACGCTTAGCGCGCGAGCGCGGGTTGAAAGTGTGTACGCACCTGATTGTAGGCTTGCCTGGCGAAGGGCAAACAGAGTGCCTGGAGACGCTGAATAAAGTGGTCGATACCGGCGTAGACGGCATCAAGCTGCATCCTCTGCATATCGTGGCTGGCAGCATTATGGCGAAAGCGTGGGAAGCCGGACGGCTTCAGGGCATTGAGCTCGACGAGTACACCATCACGGCAGGGGAAATGATTCGCCATACGCCGCCGGAAATCGTCTATCACCGAATCTCGGCCAACGCCCGCCGCCCGACGTTATTGGCCCCGCTATGGTGTGAGAACCGTTGGACCGGGATGCTGGAACTGGACAAATATCTCAATGAACACGGCGTTCAGGGGTCCGCATTAGGTCAGGGTTGGATTGCCCCCTCTCCCTAGCCCTCTCTCGGCGGGAGAGGGAATCCGACCGAGCAGAATGTCACCGCAGCGGGTATCAGACCGCACCTGATCCCAATCTTCCCCGCATTTTTCGCACAACCTTCAACGCGTTGCTCAGAATTGGGTATTATTGAGCGACGTTGTGGTGAAGGAAATCCCTATGAAGCAAATTCGAATGCTTGCGCAGTACTATGTCGACCTGATGATGAAGCTCGGTCTGGTACGCTTCTCAATGCTGCTGGCGCTGGCGCTGGTGGTGCTGGCGATTGTGGTGCAGATGGCTGTCACCATGGTTCTGCATGGTCAGGTTGAAAGCATTGATGTCATCCGCTCCATCTTCTTTGGTTTGTTGATTACGCCCTGGGCGGTCTATTTTCTGTCGGTGGTGGTGGAGCAGCTGGAAGAGTCTCGCCAGCGTCTGTCAAAGCTGGTGGAGAAACTTGAGGAGATGCGCGACCGCGACCTGAAGCTCAATGTGCAGCTTAAAGACAACATTGCGCAGCTCAACCAGGAAATCAGCGATCGAGAGAAAGCGGAAGCTGAACGTCAGACCACGCTGGAGCAGCTCAAAATTGAGATGAAAGAGCGCGAAGAAACCCAGATCCAACTCGAACAGCAGTCTTCCTTCCTGCGCTCGTTCCTTGATGCTTCGCCGGATTTGGTCTTCTACCGCAACGAAGACAAAGAATTTTCCGGCTGTAACCGCGCAATGGAATTGCTCACCGGGAAAAGTGAAAAACAGCTGATTCACCTGAAACCCGCAGATGTGTATTCCGAGGAAGCGGCGGCGAAAGTCATTGAAACCGATGAGAAAGTCTTCCGCCACAACGTTTCGCTCACCTATGAACAATGGCTTGATTACCCGGACGGGCGCAAAGCCTGCTTCGAAATCCGTAAAGTGCCGTACTACGACCGCGTCGGCAAACGCCATGGCCTGATGGGCTTCGGCCGTGACATTACCGAGCGTAAGCGCTATCAGGACGCCCTTGAACGTGCCAGCCGTGACAAGACCACCTTCATTTCGACCATCAGCCACGAACTGCGTACTCCGCTGAACGGTATTGTCGGCCTGAGCCGCATTCTGCTCGACACAGAGTTAACTTCCGAGCAGGAGAAGTATCTGAAAACCATCCATGTTTCCGCCGTGACGTTGGGGAATATCTTCAACGATATTATCGATATGGATAAGATGGAACGCCGTAAAGTCCAGTTGGATAACCAGCCGGTCGACTTCACGGGCTTCCTTGCGGATTTAGAAAACCTGTCGGGCCTGCAGGCACAGCAGAAAGGGCTGCGCTTCGTGATGGAACCTACGCTGCCACTGCCGCATAAGGTCACGACGGACGGTACACGTCTGCGGCAGATCCTCTGGAACCTGATCAGTAATGCGGTCAAGTTTACCCAGCAGGGCACTGTCGCTGTCCGTATTCGCTATGGTGAAGGTGAGATGCTGCACTTCGAGGTGGAGGATTCCGGCATGGGCATCCCACAGGAAGAGCAGGACAAGATTTTCGCCATGTATTATCAGGTCAAAGACAACCAGGGCGGGAAACCTGCGACGGGCACCGGGATTGGTCTCGCCGTTTCGCGTCGTCTGGCGAAAAGCATGGGCGGCGATATCACCGTGGTCAGCCAGCCTGGCCAGGGTTCCACCTTTAGCTTAACGGTTCATGCGCCTGCTGTGGCTGAAGAAGTCGAAGATACGCTGGATGACGATGAGATGCCGCTACCAGCGCTGCACGTGCTGCTGGTTGAAGACATTGAGCTGAACGTGATTGTTGCGCGCTCGGTGCTTGAGAAGCTGGGCAATAGCGTGGACGTGGCGATGACCGGCACCGCGGCGCTGGAAATGTTCTCTCCTGCTGACTATGACCTGGTGTTGCTGGATATTCAGTTGCCGGATATGACCGGGCTGGATATCTCGCGTGAGCTGAAGCAGCGTTATCATGCCGATGAATTGCCGCCGTTGGTGGCGTTGACGGCCAACGTGCTGAAAGACAAAAAAGAGTACCTCGATGCGGGCATGGATGACGTGCTTAGCAAACCGCTGGCGGTGCCTGCGCTGACCGCCATGATTAAAAAATTCTGGGACACCCCTGACGATGAGGAGAACCGCGTGACGACATCTGACAACAGCAAATCATCTGCCGTGCTCGATACCGATATGCTTGAGCAATATATCGAGCTGGTGGGGCCCAAACTGATTACTGACGGACTGGCTGTGTTTGAGAAGATGATGCCGGGTTATCTGGCGGTGCTGGAATCTAACCTGACGGCTCGTGACCAGAAAGGCATTGTTGAGGAAGGGCATAAAATCAAAGGGGCTGCAGGATCGATTGGTTTGCGCCATATCCAGCAGTTAGGGCAGCAAATTCAAACCCCAGATTTACCCGCCTGGTGGGATAACGTGGGTGAATGGATTGAAGAGATGAAAACCGAGTGGCAACAGGATGTGGCGACACTGAAAGCCTGGGTGGCGAACCGATAAAAATGACCCCGGTCAAGCCGGGGTGCGCGAATACTGCGCCAACACCAGGGAAAACGTGGCTGCGCCTTTGGAGTTTTCATGTGTTGAACAGACGCAACCTGAGAATGGGATTGCACGTTCATTAAGATAGCAAAACTTAAATTATTTGTTACGTAAATCAGTAAAATGTGTGAAGCATGGCGGTAAATCAAAATTATTCATGGGCTTCAGACAGTTGCCTTAAAGGAAACGCGAGATGAAAAAAATTGGCGTCGTGCTGAGCGGCTGCGGTGTGTATGACGGTAGCGAAATTCATGAGGCGGTGATTACCTTGTTGGCCATTGCGCGTAACGGCGCACAGGCGGTCTGTTTCGCACCGGATAAAGGACAGTCAGAGGTGATTAACCATTTGGCCGGTGAATCAATGGCTGAGGGCCGCAATGTGCTGATTGAAGCCGCCCGTCTTGCTCGCGGCGATATTCAGCCGTTATCGCAGGCACGTGTGGAAACTCTGGATGCGTTGATTGTCCCTGGTGGGTTTGGTGCGGCCAAAAACCTCAGTAATTTTGCTACCCAGGGCAGTGAGTGCCATGTCGATGCGGAGTTAAAAGCGCTCACGCTCGCGATGCATCAGGCGGGAAAACCGCTCGGGTTCATGTGTATTGCTCCGGCGATGTTGCCGAAGATTTTTGACTTCCCACTGCGCATCACTATTGGCACCGACATTGATACGGCGGAGGTACTGGAAGCGATGGGCGCAGAACACGTGCCTTGTCCGGTGGACGATATTGTGGTCGATGAAGAGAACAAAGTCGTCACCACTCCAGCGTATATGCTGGCGCAAAATATTGCCGAAGCGGCCACCGGGATAGAAAAGTTGGTGTCACGCGTACTGGCGCTTAGCGAATGAGTCGGCGGCGTTCCCCGATGGCCTGGCTAAAACGCATATTGCTCAGGGTTGTGTTGGTATTGGTGGTGTTTTGGGGCGGCGGTATCGCGCTTTTCAGCGTGTTGCCGGTGCCGTTTTCAGCCGTGATGGTTGAGCGCCAGCTAGGCGCAATCTTCAGCGGTAATTTACACTATCTCGCGCACTCTGATTGGGTGAGCATGGATGAGATGACCCCGTGGATGGGGCTGGCGGTCATCGCCGCAGAAGATCAGAAATTCCCGGATCACTGGGGCTTTGATGTTGGCGCAATAGAGAAAGCGCTGGCCCATAACGAACGCAACGAAAACCGCATTCGCGGGGCTTCCACGCTGTCACAGCAAACCGCTAAAAATCTGTTTCTATGGGATGGCCGAAGCTGGCTGCGTAAAGGACTGGAAGCGGGTCTGACGGTGGGCATTGAAACCGTCTGGAGCAAAAAGCGCATCCTGACCGTCTACCTGAACATTGCCGAATTTGGCGAGGGCGTTTTTGGCGTTGAAGCGGCCTCGCAGCGCTATTTTCATAAGCCAGCCAGTAATCTGACGATGTCCGAAGCGGCGCTGCTGGCGGCCGTCTTGCCAAACCCGATTAAATTTCGCGCCGATGCGCCTTCAGGCTATATCCGCAACCGACAGGCGTGGATTTTACGCCAGATGCGTCAGTTGGGCGGGGAAGGATTTATGCGGGATAACAAACTGTATTAAGCCGGGCGTCTGGCTTTGAGATCACCCCCTCACCCTCACCCTAACCCTCTCCCTCAGGGAGAGGGGACTGTTTGGCGCTGTTTGGGGCTGGTTTTCTCCCTCTCCCTTGAGGGAGAGGGCAGGGGAGAGGGGGTAATGCTAAGGGAGAGGCAAATCAGGCTAAATCAGTCTTCATCAAATCCGGCATTAAACAGCGCGATGACTGCCGCGAGGGCTTCTTCTTCCTGCGGGCCGCTGGCTTCTATCTCAATCTGACGGCCTTTGGCGGAATCCAGCATCAACAGCGCTATCACGCTGCTGGCTTCTGCTTCGGTGCCTTCGTCATTTCGCAGCAGCACTTCGGCATCAAACGTCTGCACCAGTTCAAACAGCTTCATCGCCGGGCGGGCGTGCATGCCCAGCTTATTCGTGATTTCAACGGTTTGCTTTACGCTCATGTTTTACGTTTTTCCAGCGTCCTGTGACGTGACTGAACGTTCTTGCCGCGAGAGCGGAAGTAGTCAGCAAGCTGCTCGGCAATATACACCGAACGATGTTTACCGCCAGTACAGCCAATCGCCACTGTCAGATAGCTGCGATTGTTGGTTTCCAGCATAGGTAACCATAGCTCAAGATAACTGCGTGTTTGATAGATAAAATTGTGAACTTCTGTGTGCCTGTCGAGGAACGCCGCCACCGGTTTATCGAGGCCGGTCATTGGGCGGAGTTTCGGGTCCCAGTGCGGGTTTGGCAGGAAACGCACGTCAAACACATAATCCGCATCAATCGGGATTCCGTGTTTAAAGCCGAACGATTCAAACACCATTGTCAGCTCACGCTCTCGCTTGCCCAGCAGGCGAGTACGCAGCATTTCTGCCAGCTCGTGGACTGACATTTCCGAGGTGTCGACAATCAGGTCTGCGCGGGAACGCAACGGTTCCAGCAGGTCGCTTTCCTGATCGATGGCGCTTTCCAGTGACAAATTCTTGCTTGAGAGCGGATGCAGGCGACGCGTGTCGCTGTAGCGACGAATCAACGTGTTGCGGTCAGCATCAAGGAAAAGCAGCTGCGGAGAGAACGTCTCCGGCAGGTTTTGCATCGCCTGTTCGAAAATCTCCGGAGATTCCGGCATGTTACGGACATCAATGCTGACCGCCGCAGACATCTGCCGGTCAGCAAGGCTTTTCGCCAGTTCGGGCAACAGCACTACTGGCAGGTTATCCACGCAGTAAAAGCCCATATCTTCCAGCGCGCGCAGGGCAACAGATTTACCTGAGCCCGAGCGGCCGCTGACGATCATCAGTACCATCAGCCGTTTCTCCTTACGACAACCACGCTCCCGTTAGGCATCATCATCACTGACCTCTTCGCCAGTGATAATTTCATACAGTTCCTGATCGCTTTGCGCGCTGCGCAGGCGACGGCAGATAGTCTTATCCGCCAGGCGTTTTGCCACCAGCGAGAGAGTATGCAAATGGGTTTTGGTTTGATCGGCTGGCACCAGCAGGGCAAACAGCAGATCGACCGGCTGATTATCAATCGCATCAAAGGCGATAGGCGTTTCAAGTTGCACGAACACGCCGACAGCGCGGAGCGTATCCTCTTCCAGCTTACCGTGAGGAATGGCGATACCGTTACCAATGCCTGTACTGCCCATTTTTTCACGGGTCAGGATCGCTTCGAATACCACCTGCGGCGGTAAATTCAGCTGTTTTGCGGCCAGTTCACTGATAATTTCCAGCGCGCGCTTCTTACTTTGGCAGTGAACTGCACTGCGGGTACATTCCTGGTTAAGGACATTGCTCAGTTGCAGAGCCGAATCGTTGTTCATCATAATTTCACCTGCGTACCGCCTGACCCGAAGGACCGGGACAGGCGTACGCCCGGACAATTAGTGTTGTTTCAGTTTATCTTTATGTTTGGTCAGCTGGCGTGCCAGCTTATCAATCAGACCGTCGATGGCGGCATACATATCCTGCCCTTCCGCACTGGCATGAATTTCGCCCCCGTTCACATGCAGGGTGGCGTCCGAGATATGAGTCACTTTTTCCACTTTTAACACAATATAGACCTGATTGATCCGTTCGAAAAACTGCTCAAGCTTCGCAAATTTTGCATTCACAAACTCGCGCAGAGCGTCAGTGATTTCGACGTTGTGTCCTGTGATATTGAGCTGCATAGTGTCTTCCTTATCGGTTGTGTCAGACCAGCTGTTTACGCTGGTTGGACGGCGGAATGGATAAAGACTCTCGGTACTTTGCAACGGTGCGGCGTGCCACCATGATGCCCTGTTCGGACAGCATGGAGGTCAGCTTACTGTCACTCAGTGGTTTCGCGGGATTTTCCGCGGCAATTAACTTCTTCACCAACGCTCGAATGGCCGTGGACGAGGCTTCGCCGCCGCCTTCGGTATTCACATGGCTGGAGAAGAAATACTTAAGCTCAAAAATGCCTCGTGGGCTGTGAAGATACTTTTGCGTTGTCACGCGCGAAATCGTGGATTCATGCATTTCCACCGCCTGGGCGATATCCGCCAGCACCATGGGTTTCATGAACTCTTCGCCTTGCTCGAAAAACGTCTGCTGTTGTTCAACGATGCAACGACTCACCCGCAGCAGCGTGTCATTGCGGCTTTCCAGGCTTTTAATGAGCCATTTGGCTTCCTGCAAATTACTGCGAATGAATTGGTTGTCAGCCTCGTTTTTAGCGGTATTGCACATCCCGGCATAGTGCTGATTAATTTGCAGGCGCGGAATGCTGTCAGAATTGAGCTCGACAGTCCAGCGGCCGCTGATTTTACGGACCAGCACATCAGGGATGACATACTCCGGCTCGCCGGTCTGAATAGACTGACCCGGGCGCGGATCCAGCGATTGTATTAGCGTGACGGCTTCTTTCAGCACGTCTTCTTTGAGACGTGTGACGCGCATAAGAGAACGAAAATCGTGGTTCGCCAGCAGATCGAGGTGATCGCTAATGATCTTTCGGGCTTCTTCAAGCCACGGCGTCTCTTTGGCAAACTGAGAAAGCTGGATCAACAGGCAATCGCGTAAATCTTTCGCGGCGACGCCGACAGGATCGAAGCGCTGAATGCGCTTGAGCACCGCTTCCACTTCATCCAGATCGAGCTCTTCATTGCCGATGCTTTCGAGGATCTCTTCGACGGTGGCCGTGAGATAACCCGTGTCATCAACGGCATTAACGATAGAGGTCGCGATGGCGCGATCGGTGTCGGAAAAGGGGGTCAGCTCCACTTGCCACATCAGATAGTCCTGAAGCGATTGAGTGGTTTCACCCTGATAGACAGGTAATTCGTCATCCTGATAATCAGTACCGGTGCCGGAAGGGGTTCCCGCGGTGTAGATTTCGTCCCAACTGGCATCGAGCGGCAGCTCGTCCGGCATCTCTTTTTGTTCGAGTGCATCGACGGTGTCGAAGGCTTCGTTGTCAGTTTCTTCTTGCGAATCAACTTCTTCGTGAAGATCGGTTTGCTCAAGCAGGGGATTACTCTCCAGCGCTTGCTGAAGTTCCTGTTGCAGCTCGAGCGTAGAAAGCTGCAACAAGCGAATAGCCTGTTGCAGTTGCGGCGTCATGGCGAGCTGTTGACTGAGCCTTAATTGCAAACCTTGCTTCATAATCAGGGCAAATATCTCCGACCAGAATGTCTGTAGTCACTACCCTATCAGAGTCTGAAGTCTTCCCCAAGATACACACGCTTAACATGTTCGTCTTGAAGGATTTGTTCTGGCGTGCCGTGGGCAATCAGATGCCCCTGGCTTACGATGTAAGCACGTTCACAAACCGCTAACGTTTCACGAACGTTGTGGTCGGTGATGAGCACACCAAGACCGCTGTCGCGCAGATGCTCAATGATGCGTTTGATGTCGATGACCGATATAGGGTCAACACCGGCAAACGGTTCATCGAGCAGGATAAATTTCGGATTTGCCGCAAGCGCACGGGCAATTTCGACACGGCGGCGCTCGCCCCCGGACAGCGCCTGACCGAGGCTGTCACGCAGATGTTCGATGTGAAACTCTTCCATCAGCTCGTTGGCACGATCAACGCGTTGCTCATTGGTGAGGTCATCACGGATTTGCAATACTGCCATCAGGTTGTCGAACACGCTCAGACGGCGGAAAATAGAGGCTTCCTGCGGCAGGTAGCCGATACCCCGGCGTGCACGTGCATGCAGTGGCAGCAGGCTGATGTCTTCATCATCAATAATGATGTTGCCAGCATCGCGGGACACAATGCCGACCACCATGTAGAAGGTGGTGGTTTTACCTGCACCGTTTGGCCCCAACAGGCCAACGATTTCACCCGAATTGACCGTCAGGCTGACGTCTTCAACCACCCGACGTCCCTTATAGGCTTTCGCAAGATTCTTCGCAGTTAATGTTGCCATAACGTATTAGTTACTCTTCTTTTGCTCAGCCGGTTTGTTGGCGCCGCTCTTATCCTGCAGCTGCGACGGTACCAGAACGGTTGTTACGCGCTTACCTTTTTCGCTAAACGCCTGCATTTTCTGCTCTTTCACCAGATAGGTAATTTTGTCACCGGTGATATTGCTGTCGAGCTGTTCCAGATAAGCCTTACCGGTCAGGACGACCAGATCGCTGGCAACCTCGTAATGCATTTTAGAAGCGTGGCCTTTAACTGGCTTTCCGCTGTCCTGCATCTGATAGAAGGTGGCTGGATTACCGTAGCCATCAATCGTCTCTTTGCCTTTTTCGCCCGCAGGACGAGTCACCACAACCTTATCGGCATTAATCTTGATACTGCCCTGCGTCACGATAACGTTGCCGGTAAATGTGGCCACGTTGCCCTGCATGTCGAGGGATTGCTGATCGGACTCAATGTGAATCGGCTGATCGGTATCGCCCGTCAACGCCAGCGCTGGCAGACTGGCGGCCAGCAAAGCGCTGGCAAGAGCAAGCTTGAGGCTGAATTTATTTGTTTTGAATTTCATAAGAGGTTCTCACCTTTTCAATCAGCTCGGCGTTTTTGCTGCGTAAGTTGCCGCGCATTTTAAGGCCGCTGGAATTAAATGTTGTCCCGTACAACGTCACCAGATCGTCTGAACTCACATCCTGGGTGACCAGATTCACAATGGCATTGTCCGTCGTGACTTTGCGAAGTTGAGAGTCCGGCGTCAACGCGTTGATCTCAACGTGTCCGTAAAGATACAGCATACGGTCATTCGTCAGTTTGGCCTTATCGGCCCTGATAGACCATGTCGGCACTTTATTGACGTCAAAAGTGGTTAAAAACGGTTGAGTGAACCAGGAAATGGCCTGATCGGAAAAATACTCGACATGCTCTGCGATTAACCGGTAGTTCAGCGCACCTTCAGGGCTGTAAACCACCGTATCTGTGTGTTCACTTTTGTACGTCGGATCGTTATTGCTGACCACGGCCTGCGTGGTGTCGTCTTTATCGACCAGGTTAAAGCCAATCAGCACCAGCGCCAGCAGTGAAAGCAGAATGATAACCCAACGTCTGGTTTTACTCATATTGATTGCCCTTTGGCTTCATCCAGTTTGCCCTGAGCCAGCAGCAGCAGGTCGCAGACTTCACGAACCGCGCCACGTCCGCCATCAATGCGGGTCACGTAATCCGCGCGTGGCGGCAACAGCGGATGGGCATCTGCAACGGCGACACTCAGGCCAACGTCAGCCATCACTGGCCAGTCAATCAGATCGTCACCGACATAAGCCACTTCATCCGGGCGCAAAGATAACGTCTTCAGGAGCTCACGGTAAGCAATAAGCTTATCCGACTGCCCTTGCCACAGATGGGTAATGCCCAGCGTTTTGCAGCGGTCTTCTACCAGTTTAGCTTTTCGCCCGGTGATGATTGCAACTTCTATGCCTGAAGTCAGCGCACAACGGATCCCGTAGCCATCGCGAACGTTAAAGGCTTTCAGCTCTTCACCGTTGTTGCCCATATAAATCAAACCGTCAGACAGGACGCCATCGACATCAAGGATCAGCAGACGGATTTTCTCCGCCCGCTCGATAACCTGCGTACTGACCGGTCCATAGCAGGTCGTTACCGACGCGCCAGCATTACTCATTGTTTTTTCCTTACTTACACTACGCCAGCGCGCAGCAGATCATGCATATGTAACACACCCAGCAGATGGTCGCCATCAGCAACCATCACGCAGGTGATATGACGGGACTGCATCAGGTTCAGGGCATCCACCGCCAGAATGCCCGGACGGACACGAACGCCACCGTGAGTCATGACATCGGCAATACTGAGATCGCGCACATCAACGCCCATATCGAATACCCGACGCAGGTCGCCATCGGTGAAAATACCTTCGATTTGCATCTGGTCGTCGCAGATAACGGTCATGCCCAGATTTTTGCGCGTGATCTCCAGCAGCGCATCGCGCAGGGAGGCGTCTTTGCTGACCTGAGGAATTTCGTCACCAGTGTGCATGATGTCATTGACGCGTAAAAGCAATTTGCGCCCCAGTGCGCCGCCGGGATGTGAAAGCGCGAAGTCTTCAGCCGTAAAACCGCGGGCTTTCAGTAAAGCAACGGCAAGCGCATCGCCCATCACCAACACCGCCGTGGTGCTGGACGTTGGGGCAAGCCCGAGCGGACAGGCTTCTTTGGGGACGCTGACACAAAGATGAATATCGGCGGCTTTCGCCATGCTGCTCTCAGGGCGGCTGGTCATGCAGATAAGCGGCACATGAAGACGTTTGAGCACAGGAATGAGCGCCAGAATTTCGTTAGATTCGCCCGAGTTGGATAAGGCAATGACCACATCCTGCGGCGTGACCATCCCCAGATCGCCATGTGCGGCTTCACCAGGATGCACAAAGAAAGAGGAAGTGCCGGTGCTGGCAAACGTAGCAGCCATCTTGCGGCCAATGTGCCCGGATTTGCCCATGCCCATCACCACCACTTTGCCGCCGCAGTCGGCTATTTTCTCGCAGGCGCGGGCGAAGTCCTGATTAATGTATTGATCGAGCTGAGCCAGACCTTCACGTTCAATCTCCAGCACCTCAAGGCCTGCCTGCTGAAAGTCAAAATCCGGTTGCAAATCTATTTGCGACATAATGTTATCCCGATTCACTCTGCGAAAAACGGCGTGCCCCACCAGAGGAACGCCAGCCAAACGATAAAGCAGCCCGTCAACAACGCGCCTGCGCCTTTACCAATTTGCGGTTTTCGACGCCAGCACAGCAGGGCAAAAATCACGCTGACCAGCACCATCACACCGTAATCACGGCTAAACGCCAGTGGGTTGAACTCCCCTGGCGCAATCAACGCCGGAATGCCCATCACGATAGCGATATTAAAAATGTTGGAGCCGATGATATTGCCAATAGCGATATCGTCTTCTCCTTTCCGTGCGCCGGCAATCGCCGTCGCAAGCTCCGGCAGGCTGGTGCCGATGGCAATAACGGTCAGGCCGATGGTCAGTTCGCTCATCGCAAAATAGTTCGCCAGCACGGTTGCGTTATCCACCACCATGCGGGTCGCCATCGGCATGATAATCAGCGCCACACCAAGCCACAGACAGGCGACGGGCAAAGAGCCTTCTCGCGGCAGCTCGGCAAGCTGTTCTCGCGTCAGGCTGTCGTTGCCTTGTCGCTCGGCGAGCCGGGCGATCTTCACGATATAAAACAACCACAAGGCGGCCAGGGCAAACAGGAAGCAGCCATCCATTCTGGTTAGCCGCCCATCATACAGCACAAAACCTGCGAAAAGACTTACGACTAACATTAGCGGCAATTCGCGGCGCAGGATATCGGAATGGACGGTAAATGAGTGAAGCAGCGCCGCCAGGCCCAGGATCAGCAGAATGTTAATGATATTCGAGCCGATAGCTGTGCCAATAGCGAGATCGATTTGCCCGTGAAAAGAAGCGCTTGCAGAGACAATGATCTCGGGCAATGAGGTGCCGACGCTGACCACTGTCATGCCAATGATCAGCGGCGGAAGGTTCATACTGCGGCAAAGTATCGAGGCTGCGAAGACCAGACGATCGGCACTGTAGACCACCAGAAGCAAACCAATTATTAACAGAGCCGTCGCTAAAAGCATCTAAAGTCCTTTCTTCAGGTATAATCGCCAGCCAGTTTGCACCACACACAAGGCGTGGACGAATTCTTAATTTTGACTTTATGCGTTGAAAAAGTAAAACAAATGCCTGCTTTCGCTAACCACGGCGGGTAAGATTCTGTAAAAATGATGCGTTATTGGCGCCATAACACGCCATGCTTAACCTGATGAGGTTTTTCCAGGGATAATCTATGAACCAGAAACCGGATAATTTGGTCGATGTCCGTGGTGTCAGTTTTACTCGCGGTACGCGAACGATCTTCGACAACATCTCGCTGTCGGTGCCGCGTGGGAAGATTACGGCCATCATGGGGCCGTCAGGGATCGGCAAAACAACACTGCTGCGTCTCATTGGCGGGCAAATTCCGCCTGACAGCGGTGAAATTCTTTTCGACGGCGAAGACGTGCCAAACATGTCTCGTTCGCGTCTGTATGCGGTCCGTAAACGGATGAGCATGCTGTTTCAGTCTGGCGCGTTGTTTACCGATATGAATGTTTTCGATAACGTCGCTTATCCGCTGCGCGAGCACACGCGTCTGCCTGCGGCGTTGCTGAAAAGCACGGTGATGATGAAGCTTGAAGCGGTTGGGCTACGCGGGGCGGCTAAACTGATGCCCTCTGAGCTGTCTGGTGGGATGGCACGCCGGGCTGCGCTGGCCCGTGCGATTGCACTTGAGCCCGATCTCATCATGTTCGACGAGCCCTTTGTCGGCCAGGACCCTATCACTATGGGCGTGCTGGTCAAACTGATTTCAGAGCTCAACAGCGCGCTGGGTGTTACTTGCATCGTGGTTTCTCATGATGTGCCGGAAGTGCTGAGCATCGCGGATTACGCCTATATCGTTGCCGATAAAAAAATCGTCGCTCATGGCAGCGCGCAATCGCTACAGGACAACAGCGATCCGCGCGTGCGTCAGTTCCTCGATGGTATCGCCGATGGCCCGGTGCCGTTCCGCTATCCGGCGGGCGAGTATCGTCACGATCTTCTCGGAACAGGGAGTTAAGTTACTCATGCTGTTAAATGCACTGGCTTCGCTGGGTCATCGGGGGATTAAAACCCTGAGGACTTTTGGGCGGGCTGGGTTGATGTTATTCAACGCCATCGTTGGCAAGCCCGAGTTTCGCAAGCATGCGCCGTTATTAGTGCGTCAGCTCTATAACGTTGGCGTGCTGTCGATGCTGATCATTCTTGTCTCGGGCGTGTTCATCGGTATGGTGCTTGGCCTTCAGGGCTATCTGGTGCTGACGACCTATAGCGCAGAAACCAGTCTTGGCATGCTGGTAGCGCTGTCGCTACTGCGCGAACTGGGGCCGGTGGTTGCGGCTTTGCTGTTTGCGGGGCGCGCAGGGTCTGCGCTGACCGCTGAAATTGGCCTGATGCGCGCCACCGAACAGCTCTCCAGCATGGAGATGATGGCGGTGGATCCGCTGCGACGCGTGATTGCCCCACGTTTTTGGGCCGGTGTTATTTCGCTACCGCTGCTGACTATCATCTTTGTTGCCGTTGGCATCTGGGGGGGGTCTTTGGTGGGCGTGAGCTGGAAAGGTATTGATGCGGGGTTCTTCTGGTCGGCGATGCAAAATGCCGTGGACTGGAGAATGGACCTGGTGAACTGCGTGATCAAAAGCGTGGTCTTCGCCATTACCGTAACGTGGATTGCGTTGTTCAACGGTTATGATGCGATCCCCACTTCCGCCGGGATCAGCCGTGCAACGACCCGCACCGTGGTGCACTCGTCGCTGGCGGTGCTGGGGCTGGATTTTGTGCTGACTGCACTGATGTTTGGGAATTGAGTTCATGCAAACGAAAAAAAGTGAAATCTGGGTAGGCGTATTTCTGTTAGTGGCATTTCTGGCGGCGCTGTTTGTGTGCCTGAAAGCGGCAGACGTCACCTCTCTACGGACTGAACCGACTTATCAGGTGTATGCCACTTTCGATAACATCGGCGGTCTGAAAGCGCGTTCACCGGTACGTATCGGGGGCGTTGTCGTAGGCCGTGTGGCCGATATTACGCTCGATCCAAAAACCTACTTGCCTCGCGTGACGCTGGATATCGAAGAGAAATACAACCAGATCCCGGACACCAGCTCGCTGGCTATCCGCACCTCAGGCTTGCTGGGTGAGCAGTATCTGGCGCTGAATGTCGGTTTTGACGATCCGGAAATGGGGACGTCTATGCTTAAAGAAGGTAGCACTATCCAGGACACGAAATCAGCCATGGTGCTGGAAGACCTCATTGGCCAGTTCCTTTACAACAGCAAAGGTAGCGACACTAAGACGACAGGCGATGCGCAAAGCCCGGCGGAAGACCATACTGATGCAGCCGAGCCGGCTGGAGCGACGCACTAATTTCAGGAGACTTACTTCATGTTTAAACGTGTACTCATGATTGCCATGCTGGTGATTGCCCCACTGACGGCGGCAACGGCAGCCGATCAATCAAATCCTTATAAACTGATGGGCGAAGCGGCACAGAAAACCTTTGACCGCCTCAAAAACGAGCAGCCAAAAATTCGTTCTAACCCGGATTATCTGCGTCAGGTTGTGGACCAGGAATTGCTGCCGTATGTTCAGGTGAAATATGCCGGAGCCTTGGTGTTGGGCCGCTACTACCGTGATGCGACGCCAGCCCAGCGTGAAGCCTATTTTGCGGCGTTCCACGAATACCTGAAGCAGGCTTACGGCCAGGCACTGGCGATGTATCATGGTCAGACTTACCAGATCGCACCGGAACAACCGCTGGGCGATGCGACGATTTTACCGATTCGCGTGACCATCATTGACCCTAATGGTCGCCCACCGGTTCGTCTTGATTTCCAGTGGCGTAAGAACACCCAAACGGGCAAGTGGCAGGCGTTTGACATGATTGCCGAAGGGGTCAGCATGATCACCACCAAACAGAATGAGTGGAGCGATCTGCTGCGTACCAAAGGCATTGATGGCCTGACCGCGCAGCTGCAATCTATTTCCAAACAGCCCATCACGTTGGATCAGAAAAAGTAATGGCTGATTCGCTGTGCTGGACGCGAGAAGCCGGGCAATTACGCCTGCAAGGGGAACTTGATCAGGATTTTCTGGTTCCTCTTTGGGACGCCCGCGAAGAAGCCACTCTGGGCGTCGATACGATTGACCTCAGTCAGGTTAGCCGTGTGGACACCGCAGGTGTTGCGCTGCTTATCCATCTGGTGGCGCTCATTCGCGCTCAGGGCAAGAAGGTGAATATCGTCGGCAAAAGCGAAAAGATGAATACGCTGGTGCAACTTTACAACCTTCCCGTCGACCTGATCCCCTAACGTATTCAATGCATTATTCTTAAAAGCCTCAACGTTTTGTGCGTCGGGGCTTTTTGTCTGTTTAAGACCGCTTCACTTTCCTCTAAGATATTGGGCTGTTTTCACTATCAGATGAAATTACCCCATGGAAAATCATGAAATTCAGACGGTGCTCATGAATGCACTCTCCCTTCAGGAAGCCCACGTCACTGGCGATGGCAGTCACTTTCAGGTTATTGCCGTGGGCAGTCTGTTTGATGGTATGAGCCGGGTAAAGAAACAGCAGGCCGTGTATGTCCCGCTGATGGAATACATTGCTGATAACCGCATTCATGCCCTGTCGATCAAGGCGTATACCCCGACCGAATGGGAACGCGATCGCAAGCTCAACGGTTTTTGAGCGACGGGCAGCCGCCCTTCGCGCAGGTGAATTTTAAAAGAGATATCAACGAATGGATAAATTTCGTGTACAGGGGCCAACGCGTCTTCAGGGCGAAGTGAGCATCTCCGGCGCTAAAAATGCTGCGCTGCCGATCCTCTTCGCGGCACTGTTGGCGGAAGAGCCAGTAGAAATTCAGAACGTGCCGAAGCTGAAAGACATCGACACCACCATGAAGCTGCTGAGCCAGTTGGGCACCAAAGTCGATCGCAACGGATCTGTCTGGATCGATGCCAGCAACGTGAACGTGTTCTGCGCTCCGTATGAGCTGGTGAAAACCATGCGTGCTTCTATCTGGGCGCTGGGGCCGCTGGTGGCTCGTTTTGGTCAGGGTCAGGTTTCTCTGCCGGGTGGTTGCGCCATTGGTGCGCGTCCGGTCGATTTGCATATCACCGGCCTTGAGCAACTGGGCGCGGAAATCAAACTGGAAGAAGGTTACGTTAAAGCTTCCGTGAATGGCCGCCTGAAAGGTGCCCATATCGTGATGGACAAAGTGAGCGTAGGTGCCACCGTCACCATTATGAGTGCCGCGACGCTTGCCGAAGGGACGACCATCATCGAAAACGCCGCGCGCGAGCCGGAAATCGTTGATACGGCTAACTTCCTCAACACGCTGGGCGCGAAAATCACCGGCCAGGGTTCCGACCGTATTACCATCGAAGGCGTGCAGCGTCTGGGTGGCGGTGTGTACCGTGTCCTGCCAGACCGTATCGAAACCGGTACGTTCCTGGTGGCTGCCGCTATCTCTGGCGGGAAAATTGTTTGTCGCCATGCTCAGCCAGATACGCTTGATGCGGTACTGGCGAAACTGCGTGAAGCGGGTGCAGATATCGAAGTCGGTGAAGACTGGATCAGCCTCGACATGCACGGTAAACGCCCGAAAGCGGTCAACGTGCGCACCGCTCCGCATCCTGGCTTCCCAACAGACATGCAGGCTCAGTTCACTCTGTTGAACCTGGTGGCGGAAGGAACGGGTGTGGTAACGGAAACCATCTTCGAAAACCGCTTCATGCACTTACCGGAACTGATCCGTATGGGTGCTCATGCAGAAATCGAAAGTAATACCGCGATTTGCCACGGTGTTGAGAAACTCTCCGGCGCTCAGGTGATGGCGACCGACCTGCGTGCTTCTGCAAGCCTGGTGCTGGCAGGCTGTATTGCAGAAGGGACAACGGTTGTAGAACGTATTTACCACATCGATCGTGGCTACGAGCGTATTGAAGATAAACTTCGTGCGTTGGGCGCTAACATCGAACGTATCAAAGGCGAGTAATATCGCTCTTCAGTCTGGTATCCCCCCGTCTCAGGCGACGTGGGGGTTGCTGGATTGACTCACTTCTCTTTCAGTTGTCTTCTCTGCTGCGTTCTGTCGATAAACTCGTGGGTAATAGGATCGTGGTAACGCGATGGCCAGATAACCCAAGGGTCAGTACCCAATGCCGTCGCAATGATCACCTCACCTTTCGGCCAGGGCCGGGTAAGCGCATTAGCAAGCGTTGATGAGCTAAGGCCGTTCTTACGGGATTCTGCCGCTAATGATGTTCCTTTTTTGCGCAGTCCGGCAATAATATCTGCAGGATGCCAGTCGATAAATTTATCCATACTTTCTCCCTGTTGATAAACCAATAACCACTTTGTGGTGGGAGTCATACTATAACGCTGAAAATGTCATGGTTCTAAAAAGTTCAAGTAAAGAGAAAGGATATTCGGATTAAATTAAGATGTTGCAAGGAGCGAACAGGAGAGGGGTTTTTATTAGAACTTTCCCGCGCAGAACGCGGGAACAGATCAGTGGTCGCGTTGGACTGCGATGTGCGCGAGGGCAATTAATGCTTCACGCCATGGCGTGTCTGGAAGAGACTGCAGAGCTTCAATAGCTTTGTCCGCTTCCTCTTCTGCGCGCTGACGGGTCCATTCCAGAGAACCGCAGGCGGTCATGGTTTCCAGCACAGGTTCGAGTAAATGGCGACCGTTGCCTTCTTCGATAGCCTGGCGGATCATCTCGGCTTGCTCTGGCGTACCATTGCGCATGGCATGCAGCAGAGGAAGCGTCGGTTTGCCTTCGTTAAGATCGTCACCGACATTTTTACCCAGCGTTTCGCCGTCTGCGCTGTAGTCGAGCAGATCGTCGATCAGCTGGAAGGCAGTGCCAAGATAACGGCCATAGTTCTGCAGCCCTTTCTCTTGTTCCGACGTGCAGCCAGCAAGGAGCCCTGAACACTGCGCGGCAGCTTCAAACAGACGTGCAGTTTTGCTGTAGATAACCCGCATGTAGTTCTCTTCGGTAATGTTCGGATCGTTGACGTTCATCAATTGCAGTACTTCACCCTCTGCAATCACGTTAACGGCTTCGGACATTACTTCAAGGATCTTCAACGATCCGAGACTGGTCATCATCTGGAACGCGCGAGTATAGATAAAATCGCCGACCAGAACGCTGGCAGCATTGCCGAACGCCGCGTTTGCGGTGGCTTTGCCTCGACGCATGTTAGATTCATCCACAACGTCATCATGCAGCAGGGTGGCGGTGTGGATAAACTCGATCAGTGCAGCGATAGTGACATGTGCATTTCCCTCATAGCCGACAGCGCGAGCTGCCAGAACTGCGATCATTGGACGAATGCGTTTCCCGCCTCCGCTGACGATGTAGTAACCTAACTGGTTGATCAGTTGGACGTCAGAATTGAGCTGCTCAAGGATTGCCGCATTCACTCCCGCCATATCTTGCGCGGTTAACTCATTGATTTTTTCTAAATTCATCGCAAAAGCCGGGCTTAATGTCCTGTTTACCGCTTATCCATAAGGGATAACGAAGAGTTTGGTTTACAATTGTAGCCCTGATTGTACTGAAAAAACGGCGCAGATAAACGTTACCGTGCGGGTTGTATTTTTTTTCTGCATGGAACGACAAACACTCTTGTCAAAGGCTCTCGTTTTGCGTAATATTCGCGCCCTATTGTGAATATTTATAGCGCACTCTGAATCACACGAGGATGTGCGCGGAAGCGGAGTTTTATATGTACGCGGTTTTCCAAAGTGGTGGTAAACAACACCGAGTAAGCGAAGGTCAGACCGTTCGCCTGGAAAAGCTGGACATCGCAACTGGCGAAACTGTTGAGTTCGCTGAAGTTCTGATGATCGCAAACGGTGAAGAAGTCAAAATCGGCGTTCCTTTCGTTGATGGCGGCGTAATCAAAGCTGAAGTTGTTGCTCACGGTCGCGGCGAGAAAGTTAAAATCGTTAAGTTTCGTCGTCGTAAACACTATCGTAAGCAGCAGGGCCATCGTCAGTGGTTCACTGATGTGAAAATTACTGGCATCAGCGCCTAAGACCTGAGGAGTAGATTAAATGGCACATAAAAAGGCTGGCGGCTCAACTCGTAACGGTCGCGACTCAGAAGCTAAACGTCTGGGTGTAAAACGTTTCGGTGGCGAAACTGTTCTGGCAGGTAGCATCATCGTTCGTCAGCGTGGCACCAAATTCCACGCAGGCAACAACGTTGGTTGCGGCCGTGACCACACTCTGTTTGCTAAAGCAGACGGTAAAGTGAAATTCGAAGTTAAAGGTCCGAACAACCGTAAATTCATCAGCATCGTTGCTGAGTAAGTTTTTCGGTCCGGTAACGGATGAAAGCCCCGCAACGTGTTGCGGGGCTTTTTACATTGAGAGTCCGGAAAATTTCTGACAGGGATAACGGGCATGAAGCAGCAGGCGGGCATTGGTATTCTTTTGGCGCTCACCACCGCGATGTGTTGGGGTGCATTGCCGATTGCAATGAAGCAGGTGCTGGAGGTGATGGAACCTCCTACCATCGTGTTCTACCGCTTCCTGATGGCGAGTCTCGGTCTGGGGACCATTCTGGCTATCAAAGGCAAACTTCCGCAGCTGCATCTTTTCCGCAAACCGCGTTGGTTAGTGCTGTTGGCCATCGCCACGGGTGGGCTGTTTGGCAACTTCATTCTGTTCAGTTCATCCCTGCAGTATTTGAGCCCAACGGCATCACAGGTGATAGGGCAACTCTCGCCTGTAGGGATGATGGTGGCGAGCGTCGTCATCCTGAAAGAGAAAATGCGTGGCACCCAGATAATCGGTGCCGCAATGTTGCTCTGCGGGCTGGTGCTCTTTTTCAACACCAGTCTGACTGAAATTTTCACCCGCCTGACGGATTACACCTGGGGTGTCATTTTCGGCGTTGGCGCGGCAACGGTCTGGGTGAGTTATGGGGTCGCGCAAAAGGTGTTATTGCGCCGTCTGGCCTCACAGCAGATCCTGTTTTTGCTGTACACTTTATGTACGATAACGTTATTGCCGTTAGCCAGGCCGGGCGTAATAGCTCAGTTGAGTGACTGGCAACTGGCGTGCTTGATTTTTTGCGGGCTCAACACCCTGGTGGGTTATGGGGCTCTGGCGGAAGCCATGGCCCGTTGGCAGGCGGCGCAGGTCAGCGCTCTGATTACGCTGACCCCGCTGTTTACACTGTTATTTTCAGATTTGTTATCAATGGCCTGGCCCGATTTCTTCGCCAGACCGATGTTAAACCTTTTAGGTTATCTCGGTGCGTTTGTCGTGGTTGCGGGCGCGATGTATTCCGCCATTGGTCATCGTCTATGGGGACGGTGGCGTAAGCGTGAAGCGGTAGTCCCGTTACCCCGCTCAGGCGAATGATTTACGGAGAGTAAAATGAAGTTTGTTGATGAAGCAACGATCCTGGTCGTAGCAGGGGATGGTGGCAACGGTTGCGTGAGCTTCCGTCGCGAAAAATATATCCCACGAGGCGGCCCGGACGGCGGTGACGGCGGTGATGGTGGTGACGTTTGGCTCGAGGCTGACGAAAACCTCAACACCCTGATCGATTACCGTTTTGAAAAATCTTTCCGCGCTGAACGTGGTCAGAATGGCCAAAGCCGTGACTGTACGGGTAAACGTGGCAAAGACGTCACCGTGAAAGTCCCTGTGGGCACCCGTGTGATTGACCAGGGCACTGGCGAGACGATGGGTGACATGACCAGGCATGGTCAACGTCTGATGGTCGCTAAGGGTGGCTGGCACGGTCTGGGCAATACCCGCTTTAAGTCTTCTGTTAACCGTACTCCACGTCAAAAGACCATGGGTACGCCGGGTGACAAGCGTGACCTGCAGCTCGAATTGATGCTGTTGGCAGACGTTGGGATGTTGGGGATGCCGAACGCCGGTAAATCTACCTTTATCCGCGCCGTTTCTGCCGCTAAGCCGAAAGTGGCGGACTATCCGTTCACCACGCTGGTGCCAAGCCTTGGTGTTGTTCGTATGGACAACGAGAAGAGCTTTGTGGTCGCAGACATCCCTGGCCTGATTGAAGGCGCAGCGGAAGGGGCTGGCCTGGGGATTCGCTTCCTCAAACACCTTGAGCGTTGTCGCGTGTTGCTTCATCTGATCGATATCGATCCGATTGATGGTTCCGATCCAGTGGAGAACGCCCGCATTATCATCGGCGAACTGGAAAAATACAGCGAGAAGCTGGCTGAAAAACCACGCTGGTTGGTGTTCAACAAAATCGACCTGATGGACAAAGCCGAGGCAGAAGCCAAAGCGAAAGCCATTGCTGAAGCGCTGGGCTGGGAAGATAAGTTCTATCTGATCTCCGCGGCAAGCCAGCAGGGCGTGAAAGATCTTTGCTGGGATGTGATGACCTTCATCATCGAAAACCCGGTCGCAAAAGCGGAAGAAGAGAAGCAGCCTGAGAAAGTCGAGTTCATGTGGGACGATTATCATCGCGAGCAGCTTGAAGGCGCTGATGTTGAAGATGATGATGACTGGGACGACTGGGATGAAGACGACGAAGAAGGCGTTGAGTTCATCTACAAGCACTAAGTACTGTTGCCCGACGGCACTTCGTTTGTCGGGCCTACAAGAACAGTAGTTCGGGTAAGCGCAGCTCCACCCGGCAGCAGAAAGGCTCCCATCGGGAGCCTTTCTGCTTTAATTGTTCTGGTAAATGTCTTTATACAAGCGGCTTTCGAAACGAACCAATGGAATGCGGCGATTACGCTGGTCCGCAGGTTCAACCGCGTAGCCCGACAGATACTGTACAAACGCCATGCGTTGACCGCTGGCCGTCGTAATAAAGCCCGCCAGGTTATACACGCCCTGCAATGAGCCCGTCTTGGCCGACACCTTTCCATCCACGCCCGCCTGATGCAGACCCGCACGATATTGCAGAGAGCCGTCATAACCCGCTAACGGCAGCATAGAGATGAAATTCAGCTCGGTGTCGTGCTGCGCAATGTATTGCAGCACCTGCATCATGGTCGCTGGGGCGATCAGGTTGTGGCGAGAAAGCCCGGAACCGTCGGCAATAATGGTGTTGCCTAAATCGACGCCAGCCTGCTGACGGAGGATCTGACGGACGGCGTCTGATCCCGCACGCCAGGTCCCCGGCACGCCGAAACGAGCATGACCAATCATGCGAAAGACGGTATCGGCTATCATGTTGTCGGATTTTTTCAGCATGATCTTCAACAGATCGTGCAGCGGTGCCGACTGCTTGCTGGCGATGACGGTGCCCGGATCGTTGATCAGCGTCTGGCGCAATAATGTGCCCGAATAGGTAATACCGGCTTGCTTGAGCTCATCCTTAAGGATTGCTCCGGCGTAGCTTGCGCCATCCTGAATGGCGAACGCCAGCGGTAACGGTTCTGAACGCTGTGGCAGACACCCTGTCAGCGTGTAGCGGTTCAGATCGCCCGGAACAACATCCAGCTCGCAGTATTGCGCTTCGCCAGACCCTTTTTGCAGGGTGCGAACCTGACTGAACATCGTCACTGGATAGTAGGATGCAACGCGAATAAACGCTAAATCGCCGGGTTTTTGCGCGCTATAAAGTGAGACAGAGAAGCAGTTACGATCGACAATCGCTGCCGCAGGAGGGGCGCTAAAGCATTGTGTGAGATCGTTCCACGGCCAACCCGGGGCTTTATCGTGGCTGGCGAAAATAGAGGTGTCGATCAGCACATTGCCTTCAATTTGCTGGACGCCTGATTTTTTCAGAACCGCCACCATATTGCGAATATCTTGCCGTTTTAGGGTAGGATCGCCGCCAAATCTCGCAATTAAGTCGCCTTTCAGAATGCCGCTATCAACGCTACCTTTACTTTCCAGTGTGGTGGTAAAGCGAAAATCGGGACCCAGTTGCAGCAATGCCGCCAGGGCGGTAATCACCTTCTGGGTACTTGCCGGCAGGGCCATCTGCTGGCTGTGATAATCAATGTCGGGAGCTTGTGCGCCGACTTTTTGCACCATAAGAGCAAGATTGGCGCCGGCGGGGAGCTGAGTGACGTACTGCTCAACGTTCGCGGCCTGGACGCTAAAGGCTAAACTGGTGGTCAATCCGATGATAAATCTGGAAAATCGCATATTCTCGCGCTAACAACCTGGAAACAAACCGCCATACTACGGCGCAACGCCCTGTAAAGTAAACGATGACCCATAGTGAACTTCAGGGTAAAATACGCATCAAACAGAAAAATTGCCGCTGCCCTGGACATTTTGTTCCGGGTCAGTTTTCTTTTTGCTTTTCTCCTGGTAAGCCCGTGGGTTGACGGAGAAAGTACAGGGGCGCAGCGCGAGCTGTACCTCAAGGAATGATGAAGAGGTAAAACCCATGCAAGCTATTCCGATGACCTTACGTGGTGCTGAAAAACTGCGCGAAGAGCTGGAGTACCTGAAATCCGTTCGCCGCCCTGAAATCATTGCGGCCATTGCCGATGCCCGCGAACATGGCGATCTGAAAGAGAACGCTGAGTATCATGCCGCGCGTGAGCAGCAGGGCTTCTGCGAAGGTCGTATCAAGGATATTGAAGCGAAACTGTCCAACGCTCAGGTTATCGATATCACCAAAATGCCGAACACCGGCCGCGTGATTTTTGGCGCTACTGTACAGGTGCTGAACCTGGATAACGATGAAGAGACAAGCTGGCGTATTGTTGGCGATGATGAGGCTGATTTTAAGCAGAATCTCATCTCGGTAAACTCGCCTATCGCACGGGGTCTGATCGGTAAAGAGCAGGACGACGTAGTGACCATTCAGACGCCGGGTGGCGAAGTTGAATATGAGATAGTCAAAGTGGATTACCTGTAATTCCGCTTTGTTGACGCAATGTAAAGATAAGAAAAAGGCCGCATAGCGGCCTTTTATCAACGTTGAGAGCGTGGCATTTTGCTCACCTGCCCGCGAAAACCCCTCGTTTTACACATCACATGTGTTCAATTCAGGTTACTCTTAACGTGGCAGCGAGATTTTACGCTCTGCTGTTGGGCGATACAGAACCAGCGTCTTGCCGATGACCTGTACGTTACAGGCGCCGGTTTCGCGAACGATAGCTTCCACGATAAGGACTTTAGTCTCGCGATCTTCCGAGGCGATTTTCACCTTGATGAGTTCGTGGTGCTGCAACGCTTGTTCAATCTCGGCCAGTACCCCTTCGGTCAAACCATTGTTGCCAAGCATAACTACCGGCTTGAGCGGATGTGCCAGACCTTTCAGGTGCTGTTTTTGTTTAGTACTCAGATTCATCGTATATTTTTGCTTACGTTGGGATTGAAAACGGTTCATTCTACCGCCATCTCCCAATTATCACCAAATCGGCCGTTAAAATTTACGCAGCCGGATAGGATGAACCGTCCCAATGGGAAAGTTAAATGACAGGTAAAAAGCGTTCTGCCAGTTCCAGCCGCTGGCTTCAGGAACACTTTAGCGATAAATATGTTCAGCAGGCACAGAAAAAGGGGTTACGTTCCCGTGCCTGGTTTAAACTTGATGAAATACAGCAAAGTGACAAACTTTTTAAGCCGGGAATGACGGTCGTCGATCTCGGTGCAGCGCCCGGCGGATGGTCACAGTATGCCGTTACGCAGATAGGCGGTCAGGGTCGCATCATTGCTTGCGATCTTTTGCCGATGGATCCCATCGTCGGTGTCGACTTCCTTCAGGGCGATTTTCGTGATGAATTAGTGCTGAAAGCGTTACTTGAACGCGTAGGTGACAGTAAAGTCCAGGTTGTCATGTCCGATATGGCTCCAAACATGTGCGGAACACCGGCGGTGGATATCCCCCGTGCCATGTATCTGGTGGAACTGGCGCTTGAGATGAGCCGTGATGTTTTGGCTCCAGGCGGCAGTTTTTTAGTGAAGGTGTTTCAGGGCGAAGGTTTCGAGGAGTACCTTAAGGAAATTCGCTCCCTGTTTACGAAAGTGAAAGTTCGTAAGCCGGACTCTTCGCGCGCTCGTTCGCGTGAAGTGTACATTGTAGCGACCGGGCGAAAACCATAACCCGACGATTTTGCACCCATGCCGGTACGGCGGCGGTATGAAATGTGAAGGATGTATAGTAACCTGACGCTGTTATTAACACAGTTGTAATAAGAGGTTAATCCCTTGAGTGACATGGCGAAAAACCTAATACTCTGGCTGGTCATCGCAGTGGTGCTGATGTCTGTGTTCCAGAGCTTTGGGCCCAGCGAGTCAAATGGCCGTAAGGTGGATTACTCTACCTTCCTGCAAGAGGTCAATCAGGACCAGGTTCGCGAAGCGCGTATCAACGGACGTGAGATCAACGTTACCAAGAAAGATAGTAACCGTTACACGACTTACATTCCGGTTAACGATCCTAAACTGCTTGATAACCTGCTGACCAAAAACGTGAAAGTCGTGGGTGAACCCCCTGAAGAACCAAGCCTGCTGGCTTCTATCTTCATTTCCTGGTTCCCAATGCTTCTGCTGATTGGTGTCTGGATCTTCTTCATGCGCCAGATGCAGGGCGGCGGCGGTAAAGGCGCCATGTCGTTTGGTAAGAGCAAAGCGCGCATGCTGACGGAAGACCAGATCAAGACCACTTTTGCTGACGTCGCAGGCTGTGACGAAGCGAAAGAAGAAGTCGCTGAGCTGGTTGAATACCTGCGTGAGCCAAGCCGTTTCCAGAAGCTGGGCGGTAAAATTCCAAAAGGCGTCCTGATGGTGGGCCCACCGGGTACCGGTAAAACGCTGCTGGCGAAAGCGATCGCCGGTGAAGCGAAGGTGCCTTTTTTCACCATTTCCGGTTCTGACTTCGTCGAAATGTTCGTCGGTGTGGGTGCATCCCGTGTGCGCGACATGTTCGAACAAGCGAAGAAAGCGGCACCGTGCATTATCTTCATCGATGAAATCGACGCCGTAGGCCGCCAGCGTGGTGCCGGTCTGGGCGGTGGTCACGATGAACGTGAGCAGACGCTGAACCAGATGCTGGTTGAGATGGATGGTTTCGAAGGTAACGAAGGTATTATCGTTATCGCGGCAACTAACCGTCCTGACGTACTTGACCCTGCGCTGTTGCGTCCAGGCCGTTTCGACCGTCAGGTTGTGGTCGGTCTGCCAGACGTACGTGGTCGTGAACAGATCCTGAAAGTCCATATGCGTCGCGTTCCACTGGCGCCAGATATCGATGCGGCAATCATTGCGCGCGGTACACCAGGCTTCTCCGGTGCGGATCTCGCTAACCTCGTCAACGAAGCGGCTCTGTTCGCTGCTCGCGGTAACAAGCGTGTCGTGTCGATGGTTGAGTTCGAAAAAGCGAAAGACAAAATCATGATGGGTGCGGAACGCCGCTCCATGGTGATGACGGAAGCACAGAAAGAGTCCACGGCGTATCACGAAGCAGGTCACGCGATCATCGGCCGCCTGGTACCGGAACACGATCCGGTGCATAAAGTGACGATTATTCCGCGCGGTCGTGCGCTGGGTGTGACCTTCTTCCTGCCGGAAGGCGACGCGATTAGCGCCAGCCGTCAGAAGCTGGAAAGCCAAATCTCTACGCTGTACGGTGGTCGTCTGGCTGAAGAAATCATCTACGGTGCGGAGCATGTGTCTACCGGGGCGTCCAACGATATTAAAGTCGCGACAAACCTGGCGCGTAACATGGTCACTCAGTGGGGCTTCTCTGAAAAACTTGGTCCGCTGCTGTATGCAGAGGAAGAGGGTGAAGTGTTCCTCGGCCGTTCTGTTGCGAAAGCCAAGCATATGTCCGATGAGACAGCCCGTATCATCGACCAGGAAGTGAAGCTGTTGATTGAGCGTAACTATGCTCGCGCTCGTCAGCTTCTGAATGATAACCTGGACATTCTGCATACCATGAAAGATGCGTTGATGAAGTACGAAACCATCGATGCACCGCAGATTGATGATCTGATGGCTCGTCGTGATGTTCGCCCGCCAGCTGGCTGGGAAGATAACAACGGCAGCAGCAACAACTCTGACAGCAATGGCACCCCGAAAGCGCCGCGTCCGGTTGATGAACCGCGTACGCCGAATCCGGGTAACACCATGTCAGAGCAACTGGGCGACAAGTAAGTCTTCCGTTGTTGAACATGTTGTTTATGATTGAAACCCTGGGGCTTGCCCCGGGGTTTTTCTTTTTCTGTTAATTACCGTAAGGCCAGGACTCCGCCATGAAACTCTTTGCCCAGGGCAGTATGCTCGATCTTTCGCATCCTCACGTGATGGGTATTCTTAATGTCACGCCAGATTCCTTCTCAGACGGTGGCACGCATAACCAACTGGTTGATGCGCTGAAACACGCCAATCTGATGATCAATGCCGGGGCGACCATTATTGATGTAGGCGGAGAATCAACGCGACCGGGTGCGGCTGAAGTTAGCGTGGAAGAGGAACTGGCTCGTGTTATCCCGGTGGTTGAAGCTATCGCCCAGCGTTTCGAGGTCTGGATTTCCGTTGATACCTCAAAGCCGGGAGTGATCCGCGAATCCGCCCGTGTAGGCGCGCATATCATCAACGATATCCGTTCCCTGACTGAACCCGGCGCACTTGAAGCGGCAGCGGAAACGGGCTTACCGGTGTGCCTGATGCATATGCAGGGCAATCCAAAAACAATGCAGGAAGCGCCAAAGTACGATGACGTCGTTGCCGATGTAAATCGCTTCTTTATTGAGCATATCGAACGCTGCGAACGGGCAGGTATCGCAAAAGAGAAATTGTTACTCGACCCGGGCTTTGGTTTCGGTAAAAATCTCCAGCACAACTACGCACTTCTCGCACGTCTGTCCGGGTTTCATCACTTTGGCCTGCCGCTGTTAGTGGGGATGTCGCGCAAGTCGATGGTCGGGCAATTACTGAATGTCGGGCCAACTGAGCGACTTAGCGGAAGCCTGGCCTGTGCCGCGGTTGCTGCGATGCAAGGCGCGCATATCATCCGCGTGCACGATGTTAAAGAAACTGTTGAAGCGATGCGTGTGGTAGAAGCCACGCTGTCTGCAAGGGAAAATAAATACTATGAGTAACCGCAAATATTTCGGCACCGACGGTATCCGCGGCCGTGTAGGCGACGCACCGATCACCCCTGATTTCGTTCTGAAGCTGGGTTTTGCTGCCGGTAAAGTCCTGGCGCGCCATGGCTCACGTAAAGTGATCATCGGCAAAGATACCCGTATTTCTGGTTATATGCTGGAATCTGCCCTGGAAGCCGGTCTGGCGGCTGCCGGCCTTTCTGCTTCTTTTACCGGCCCAATGCCCACGCCGGCAGTGGCTTATCTGACTCGCACCTTCCGTGCTGAAGCGGGCATCGTTATCTCTGCTTCTCATAATCCGTTCTATGATAACGGCATCAAGTTCTTCTCCATCGACGGCACCAAGCTGCCAGATGAAGTAGAAGAAGCCATTGAAGCGGAGCTGGAAAAAGAGATCACCTGTGTAGACTCAGCCGAGCTGGGGAAAGCCAGCCGTATCGTCGATGCTGCAGGGCGTTACATCGAATTCTGTAAGGCGACGTTCCCGAATGAGCTGAATCTGAACGAGCTGAAAGTCGTGGTCGATTGCGCGAACGGGGCAACCTATCACATTGCGCCGAGCGTGTTCCGCGAGCTGGGTGCGAAAGTGATCGCTATCGGTTGTGAACCGAATGGTCTGAACATCAACGAAGAAGTCGGTGCAACTGACGTTCGTGCCTTGCAGGCGCGAGTATTGGCAGAAAAAGCGCATCTGGGTATCGCTTTTGACGGCGATGGCGACCGTGTGATCATGGTTGACCATGAGGGTAACAAAGTCGATGGCGATCAGATCCTGTATATCATCGCTCGTGAAGGCTTGCGTCAGGGCCAGCTGCGCGGAGGTGCTGTCGGCACGCTGATGAGTAACATGGGCCTGGAAGTGGCGCTGAAGCAGCTTGGTATTCCGTTTACCCGCGCCAAAGTGGGCGACCGCTATGTGCTGGAAAAACTGCAGGAGAAGGGCTGGCGCATTGGGGCTGAAAACTCCGGGCACGTCATTCTGCTGGACAAAACCACCACCGGTGACGGTATCGTGGCAGCACTCCAGGTTGTTGCCGCGATGGCGCGCAACCACATGACGTTGCAGGATCTGTGTAGCGGCATGAAGATGTTCCCACAGGTTCTGGTTAACGTCCGTTACACCGACGGTGCGGAAAACCCACTAGAGAACGAGACAGTGAAAAGCGTCACCGCTGAGGTGGAGTCTGCTCTGGGAAGTCGTGGCCGTGTTCTGTTGCGTAAATCGGGCACTGAGCCACTGATTCGCGTGATGGTAGAAGGTGAAGATGAAGCTCAGGTTAACGCCTTCTCTCACCGAATCGCTGACGCTGTGAAAGCGGTTTAACCCCACCATAAACGTTTAAAAAGGCGGCGTTTGTCGCCTTTTTGTTGCCGCACAGTGTGTCTTTTGCTGTTTTTTTCCGCACTTGATACAATGCATCAAAATTGCCCTTGCGAAGCCAATTCGCTTTGGTTAGTATTCACACCCGCTTCAGTGGGAAACGTTAATAAATCCCGCTTTATTGGTTGAAGCACTTGGTATGCGGTAATCCCGCAAGGAACAGGTTGATTATGTACGAAGCTCTTTTGGTCGTTTTCCTTCTTGTTGCGATTGGCCTCGTTGGTCTGATCATGCTGCAGCAGGGTAAAGGCGCTGATATGGGAGCCTCCTTCGGAGCAGGCGCATCCGCTACGTTGTTTGGTTCAGGGGGTTCTGGTAACTTCATGACCCGCATGACCGCGATTCTGGCGACGCTGTTCTTCATCATCAGTCTGGTTCTGGGTAACCTGAATACCAACAAAACCAGTAAAGGAAGCGAGTGGGAAAATCTGACTGCACCGAAATCGGAGCAGACTCAGCCAGCAGCACCGGCACAGCCGAGCAGCGATATCCCACACTAAGTACTCAGTACCGAGGTGGTGGAATTGGTAGACACGCTACCTTGAGGTGGTAGTGCCCTAACGGGCTTGTGGGTTCGAGTCCCATCCTCGGTACCAATATTCCAGAAAAGAGACGTCGTAAGACGTCTTTTTTTGTTTTTGTCCTTTCTGTTTTTCGCTTTATTCCAGAGTTTTTTTATAAACAAAACTCTCCTGTCTGGACCTGCGTTAACCCGATAAAGTCTTCATCGTTTGTTTTTACATCATCTATGCGGATATGAAGACGCCATGACTATCACCAAATTGCTTTCCCTGACAGGATTCTTATTACTGGCGGGATGCAGCCGTTCATCCTCATCAAATACGGTTACTGAAATCCAGGATATGGCTGTGCCCGTTGTACATTCTCAGGAGACCGTGAGCGCAGAAAGTTCGGATGTGACTCATTGCTATAAAGAGAATGCAGCACGTCTCAGCAAGCTCCAGTACTCACTGAAATCAACGATGTTGACGGATGTAAAACCGTCTGAAATATTTGATACTCATAGCGATGCGCACCAGGTTTATACGGCGTTATCAAAACTTGAGCAAATTTCAGCGATGAATGAAACGTATCGGAAAGAGGGCAATATTGCCGGGCTTAAAGCGATTAACGAAATGCTTAAGCCGCTGAAGGTTGCTGCTTGATGGGATCAGGATTGCCGGTCGCCCGGCGATCCTGTGGGGTGTCAGAAAGTGAAATTGAAACCAGCGTAACCGCCATCGGCCAGGGTATTATCCCGATGGTCATCTTTTCCTGCCATATCGATATAACGATAGCCAGCTTCAACATACATCGATTTGATGACTCGCAGGCGTACACCAGCATTTGCCTCAACGTAGTCGTCTGGCGCTCGGGCAAATAAATCAAGTGGTTGCTGTCGCGATAAATTACTGGCCGGAGATCTGCACGACAACGCGACGATCGGGTGCCAGGCAGGAAATCAGAGCGTTTCCTTTCTGGTTATCACAGGTATTTCCCGTGACAGAATCGCTGGCGCCACGGCCTTCGGTCTGGATGTTGGCTGCTGGCATTCCCAGGCTCACCAGTTGATCGGCAACGGACTGAGCACGTTGTGCGGAGAGCTGCTGGTTATATTCAGCCTTGCCGGTGCGGTCGCTGTAACCAATTACCGTCGTCGAATGACCTTTTGCCGCCTGCATTTCTGGGGAGTTATACAGTTGATTGATGGCGGCTTTACCTTCTTCAGTCAGCATCGCGGAATCGTAACCGAACATCACGTCAGACTTGAGGTTGAAGGTTTTTACTTCAGGTGCAGGGGCTTCAACAGGGGCAGGCGTCACAACAGGCGCGTCATCGTGCTGGCCAAAGCGGTACACCACCCCAGCCGTTACAGAGCTGACATCTGCACTCACACCAATCTGGTTGGCGTTACCGACGTTGCTAACCCACTGGTATTCCAGGCGGCCTGCCCAGTTCTGCGTGAATGCATATTCAGTTCCCAAAGCAACAACGGGACGGATGCCAGTTTCAAACTTGTTGTGGCCGCTGATGTCGGATTCAGCGCGATAGCCCATGGCACCGAAGCGGCCATAGATATCCCAGTTATCGGTAAAGCCGTAGCTGGTTTTCAGGGAAAGTTGCAGACCCTGGCTTTTCATTTTGGCACCGTTAACGCCGTTATTGCCGTTGATCTGCATGTTGCCGAGGTAGTCGTAACCGCCTTCTACCGCCAGCCAGTCATTGATCTGATAGCCACCGAATACACCGCCGCCGACATTGTCGTGATCGATATCGAAATCAGTTGCGTCATGCAGGTTATCGTTGAAGTCTTTATTTCCGCTGGCATCGAAATAGTGAGACCAGCCGAATTTAGCGCCACCGTACCAGGTACCTGCATCACCCGCGGCGAAAGCAGTGGATACTGCACAAGCATTTAAAACCATCAAAGCAACAAGTGTTTTTTTCATTTTGAACAATCATCCGTTATCAAAGCGAGCATGGGATTACTGATAAACGCAGGCTGCTAAGATAGGACCAATGATTATTATTGGATAATTCAAAACGGTTTAAATTTAAATCTGGCGTGCTTTTTAATCAGTAGGTTTTCCAGGCGTGTCATTGTGTTTTTAAATGTAAAGGCCTTCTATTATTTGTTAATTCAGGAAGGCCTGGAAGTCTTAGAATTTTTCAGGAAGTGTTTCAATATGCTGTAAATATCCACCGCGTATGAACTGGATATATTTCCCTTTTTTCAGTGCGGAGAGCACATTCAGCACGCTACTGCGTGAGAGGTGAGTACGGTCCTGAATATAATCGAGCATGGATACGCGCATTCTCGTCTCTTCAGGGAGCATGATCATTTCTAATAAATGATTGCGGATAACTGAATAGGTTCGTTGCTGAAGAACAAGCGCATCGCGATAGGTTAAATAGGCGGTGTGGTAGGAGAGCAGAATAGTGACTTCTTCCCATAGCTGTTTCTCTCGTAAAATCTGTATAGCGTCCTCAGCATCCATCCGCAGAATTTCACATTCGACTTCCGCACGTAAACCATGTGTACGCATCGGTTGCATCATTTCGGCAATGCCAAACACATGAGGCTCGTAAACGGTGACCATCAACAAACCATCTGAAGAACGCAACATAGAGATCTCGCCTTTCTTAAACAGATAAAGCTGATGCTTGCCTTTATAATCCCAGCTGATTTTCTTTCTGGCGATGGCGTTCATGGGGATTGCATGGGGTTCCAGCGCGTTTAGAAGACGGTTAATCGCCTCTTGAGGGCGATCAGGTTGCGTAATATGCATTGAGAATCCTCATGAATACTGATGAGTTATTACGTCAGAATTATAGATGCGCATGGTAAAACACAACGAGCGAAACGGACAGGTAAAAGAGGCCTAAAAAAGGGATGTGCCCGAAAAATGTGAGTGAATAGCAACATCTTTTGGATGTAAAAATAAAAAAAAAAGGCCGGATATCCGGCCTTTATGATATGCACAGCATTACTTCTTCACATGGCTGTCCAGGTTTTCAACCTGAGGCAATCCGTTACCAGAGGATGCTGAAAGCAGACCGGTTTTGGCGTAGCCAAACAGTTTTTCACGGGTATCGGTAATGTCCAGATTGCGCATGGTCAACTGGCCGATACGATCGTCTGGTGAGAACACCGAATCCCCTTTTTCCATGGTCAGACGCTCAGCCTTATAAGTCAGATTGTCAGACACGGTGTTGAGGATGGAGTAGTCATTCCCACGACGCAGCTCCAGGGTAACTTCGCCAGTTATCTGGCTTGCCACCCAACGTTGCAAACCATCACGCAGCATCAGGGCCTGGGAATCGAACCAGCGGCCTTGATACAGCAGACGGCCCAGCTGGCGACCATGAGCGTGATACTGCTCAATGGTGTCTTCGTTGTGAATGCCGGTCAGCAGACGTTCATAAGCAATGTGTAGCAGTGCCATGCCCGGTGCTTCATAAATGCCACGGCTTTTCGCTTCGATGATGCGGTTTTCAATCTGATCGCTCATCCCCAAACCATGACGACCGCCGATACGGTTGGCTTCCAGCATCATCTCCACATCATCGTTGAATGTTTTGCCATTCAGCGCGACAGGATGGCCTTGCTCAAAGCGAACGGTGACTTCTTCCGCAGGGATCTTCACGTTCTCATCCCAGAACTTCACACCCATGATCGGGTTGACGATCTTGACGCTGGAGTTCAGGAATTCCAGATCTTTTGCTTCGTGGGTTGCACCCAGCATGTTGGAGTCTGTGGAGTAGGCTTTCTCAACCGACATTTTATAGTCGAAGCCACAGGCAATCATAAACTCAGACATTTCCTGACGGCCGCCGAGTTCATCAATAAAGTCAGTGTCGAGCCACGGTTTGTAAATTTTCAGCTCGGCGTTGGTCAGCAGACCGTAACGATAGAAACGTTCGATATCGTTGCCTTTATAGGTGCTGCCGTCACCCCAGATGTTCACGCCATCATCTTTCATCGCGGCAACCAGCATTGTGCCAGTGACGGCACGGCCAAGCGGGGTGGTATTGAAATAAGTCAAACCGCCGGTGGTGTTGTGGAAGGCTCCGCATTGAATGGCGGCGATACCTTCGGCAACCAGTTGTTTACGGCAATCGATCAGGCGCGCGTTCTCGGCACCGTATTCCATTGCGCGGCGTGGAATAGCATCGTAATCCTCTTCATCAGGTTGACCGAGGTTCGCGGTGTAGGCGTATGGCACAGCGCCTTTTTTTCGCATCCACAGCAGTGCGGCGCTGGTGTCCAGACCACCGGAGAAAGCGATACCAATACGTTGACCAGATGGAAGATGCTTGAGAATCGTCGTCATAAAGTAAAACCCTGCTTGCCAGACTGTGTTGAGGTAAAAGTTTCTGCTTTCACTGCATGTTTATGCAAAATAAATGAGTTTTCATTTAATCACTTTTTTTCGGGAACAGGAAGTGATTCATGCATTTTCCTTGAAAAATTCCCGACAGGAGGCGCTAACATTATGCATAACAGCAGGTTTTTTTATGCCTGAACAAGCAAGGATATTAATGGGTTGACAGAACCCATTAATTTTCAATATACTGCAGGCCGATTTTACGTCCCGTCCTCGGTACCAAATCCCAGCAGTATTTGCGTTTTTTACCTAAACCCGGTAAAATATGCCACGTTTCAGGCGCGGGGTGGAGCAGCCTGGTAGCTCGTCGGGCTCATAACCCGAAGGTCGTCGGTTCAAATCCGGCCCCCGCAACCACTTTCCCTTTGAGTTCTTTTTCAAATATACTCTTCGTATGTCGTCGCTGGATTTGAAAAAATTCTCACGGAAAGTACTCCAGACCGCATTTGCGGTTATAGGGTTCAGTTATCTAAAGCCCCGATTTATCGGGGTTTTTTGTTATCTGACTAAAGAATAACTGGGCTTTACGCCCTTTTTTTATGTCTTGGGGGTGGGCTTGTCCACATTAGAACAGAAATTAACAGAGATGCTTACGGCGCCGGTTGAGGCACTGGGCTTCGAGCTGGTTGGCATCGAATTTATTCGCGGTCGCACATCCACGCTGCGCATCTATATTGATAGTGAAGATGGCATCAATGTTGATGATTGTGCTGATGTGAGCCACCAGGTCAGTGCCGTCATGGATGTCGAAGACCCCATTACCGTCGCTTACAACCTGGAAGTTTCCTCACCAGGGCTCGACCGTCCTATGTTCACCGCTGAACATTACACACGTTTCCTCGGTGAAGAGGTTACGGTTGTCCTGCGCATGGCGGTTCAGAACCGCCGCAAATGGCAGGGCATTATCAAAGCGGTAGATGGTGAGATGATCACTGTTACAGTCGAAGGCAAAGATGAAGTGTTCGCGCTGAGTAACATCCAGAAGGCGAACCTGGTTCCCCACTTTTAACAGTCTGGATTGAGGTGAAAGGCCCCGATGAACAAAGAAATTTTGGCTGTTGTTGAAGCCGTTTCCAATGAAAAGTCACTGCCGCGCGAAAAGATTTTCGAAGCGCTGGAAAGTGCACTGGCTACGGCAACCAAGAAAAAATACGAACAAGAGATCGATGTTCGCGTAGAAATCGATCGTAAGAGTGGTGATTTCGATACTTTCCGTCGCTGGGTTATTGTTGAAGAAGTGACCCAGCCAACGAAAGAAATCACCCTCGAAGCCGCTCGTTATGAAGACGAGAGCTTTAACGTGGGCGAATATGTTGAGGACCAGATTGAGTCTGTGACCTTCGACCGTATCACCACTCAAACCGCGAAACAGGTTATCGTGCAGAAAGTCCGCGAAGCGGAGCGTGCGATGGTTGTTGATCAGTTCCGTGAGCACGAAGGTGAGATCATCACCGGCGTGGTGAAGAAAGTGAACCGCGACAACATCTCTTTGGATCTGGGCAGCAATGCTGAAGCTGTGATCCTGCGTGAAGACATGCTGCCACGTGAAAACTTCCGTCCGGGTGACCGTATTCGCGGTGTACTTTACTCTGTGCGTCCGGAAGCGCGTGGCGCGCAGCTGTTCGTTACCCGTTCCAAGCCGGAAATGCTGGTTGAACTGTTCCGCATCGAAGTGCCGGAAATTGGCGAAGAAGTTATCGAAATCAAAGCGGCTGCCCGTGATCCAGGTTCTCGTGCGAAAATCGCAGTGAAAACCAACGATAAGCGTATCGACCCAGTCGGTGCTTGCGTGGGTATGCGCGGTGCGCGTGTTCAGGCCGTTTCCACAGAGCTTGGCGGTGAGCGTATTGACATCGTGCTGTGGGACGATAACCCGGCTCAGTTCGTGATCAACGCGATGGCACCGGCAGACGTTGCTTCTATCGTGGTTGACGAAGACAAGCACACCATGGATATCGCCGTTGAAGCGGGTAACCTGGCACAGGCGATCGGCCGTAATGGTCAGAACGTGCGTCTGGCTTCACAGCTGAGCGGCTGGGATCTCAACGTCATGACTGTTGACGATCTGCAGGCGAAGCATCAGGCTGAAGCCCATGCGGCGATCGATACCTTCACCAAATATCTTGATATTGATGAAGACTTCGCCACCGTGCTGGTTGAAGAAGGTTTCTCAAGCCTGGAAGAACTGGCCTATGTGCCAATGAAAGAATTGCTGGAAATCGACGGCCTGGACGAACAGACCGTTGAGGCACTTCGTGAACGTGCGAAAAACGCACTGACTACGCTGGCGCTGGCTCAGGAAGAAAGCCTCGGTGATAAAAAACCGGCTGACGATCTGCTGAACCTTGAAGGTCTGGATCGTGCAATGGCATTTAAGCTGGCTGCCCGCGGTGTTTGTACGCTGGAAGATCTTGCCGATCAGGGCATTGATGACCTGGCTGATATCGAAGGTTTGACCGACGAGAAAGCCGGTGAGCTCATCATGGCCGCACGCAATATTTGCTGGTTCGGCGACGAAGCGTAATAAACTGTAGCAGGAAGGAACAGCATGACAGATGTAACCGTAAAAACGCTGGCCGCAGAAATTCAGACTTCCGTGGACCGCCTGGTACAGCAATTTGCTGATGCAGGTATCCCGAAGAAAGCTGAAGATTCTGTGACCGCGCAAGAAAAACAAACCTTGTTAGCACACCTGAACCGTGAACACGGTTCAGCGCCTGACAAGCTGACGCTGCAGCGTAAAACCCGGAGCACCCTGAGCGTTCAGGGGACCGGTGGTAAGAGCAAATCGGTGCAGATTGAAGTCCGCAAAACGCGTACCTTTGTAAAACGTGACCCGCAGGAAGCTGACCGTCTGGCGGAAGAAGAAGCGAAGCGTGAAGCGGAAGAACAAGCCCGTCGTGAGGCTGAAGAAACAGCCAAGCGTGAGGCACAGGCAAAAGCTGAACGTGAGGCCGCAGAACAAGCTAAGCGCGAATCCGCTGAAAAAGCGAAGCGTGAAGTTGCGGAAAAAGACAAAGTGAGCAATCAACAGACAGACGATATGACCAAAACCGCCCAGGCTGAGAAAGCCCGCCGTGAAGCTGAAGCTGCAGAGCTGAAGCGTAAATCGGAAGAAGAAGCGCGTCGCAAGCTTGAAGAAGAAGCTCGCCGCGTCGCGGAAGAAGCCCGCCGCATGGCCGAAGAAAACGAGAAAAATGGGGTGAATAACGCTGAGCCGACTGAGGATACCAGCGATTATCACGTCACCACTTCTCAGCATGCGCGCCAGGCTGAAGACGAAAACGATCGTGAAAGCGAAGCCGGCCGTGGCCGCACTCGTAGCGCGAAAGCGGCTCGTCCAGCGAAGAAAGGCAATAAGCACGCTGAATCCAAAGCCGATCGCGAAGAAGCCCGCGCTGCCATCCGTGGTGGTAAAGGCGGTAAGCGTAAAGGTTCCACTCTGCAGCAGGGCTTCCAGAAGCCAGCTCAGGCCGTAAACCGTGACGTTGTGATTGGCGAAACCATCACCGTTGGCGATCTGGCTAACAAGATGGCCGTCAAAGGTTCTCAGGTCATCAAAGCGATGATGAAACTGGGCGCTATGGCGACCATCAACCAGGTCATCGACCAGGAAACCGCACAGCTGGTTGCCGAAGAGATGGGCCACAAAGTTATCCTGCGTCGTGAAAACGAGCTGGAAGAAGCGGTAATGAGCGACCGTGATACCGGTGCTGCTGCTGAGCCACGTGCGCCAGTCGTTACCATCATGGGTCACGTTGACCACGGTAAAACCTCTCTGCTCGACTACATTCGTTCAACGAAAGTGGCGTCTGGCGAAGCCGGTGGCATTACCCAGCATATCGGTGCTTACCACGTTGAAACTGACAACGGTATGATCACCTTCCTGGATACCCCGGGTCACGCCGCGTTTACCTCCATGCGTGCTCGTGGTGCTCAGGCGACGGATATCGTAGTTCTGGTTGTTGCAGCAGACGACGGCGTCATGCCGCAGACCATCGAAGCTATCCAGCACGCGAAAGCGGCGCAGGTGCCTCTGGTCGTTGCTGTGAACAAAATCGACAAGCCTGAAGCGGACATGGATCGCGTTAAGAACGAACTGTCTCAGTACGGTGTTATGCCGGAAGAGTGGGGCGGTGAAGCGCAGTTCATCCCAGTCTCTGCAAAAGTGGGTACCGGTGTTGATGACCTGCTGAACGCAATCCTGCTGCAGTCTGAAGTTCTGGAACTGAAAGCGGTGCGTAACGGTATGGCAAGCGGTGCAGTGATCGAATCCTTCCTGGATAAAGGTCGTGGTCCGGTTGCTACCGTTCTGGTTCGTGAAGGGACTCTGCACAAGGGCGACATCGTTCTGTGTGGCTTCGAATACGGTCGTGTTCGTGCGATGCGTGACGAACTGGGTCAGGAAGTTCTGGAAGCAGGTCCGTCCATTCCAGTGGAAATCCTGGGTCTGTCCGGTGTTCCGGCTGCCGGTGATGAAGTGACCGTTGTTCGTGACGAGAAAAAAGCGCGTGAAGTTGCGCTGTATCGTCAGGGCAAATTCCGTGAAGTCAAACTGGCTCGTCAGCAGAAGTCCAAGCTGGAGAACATGTTTGCCAACATGACCGAAGGCGAAGTTCACGAAGTGAACATCGTTCTGAAAGCCGACGTACAGGGTTCTGTCGAAGCGATCTCCGATTCCTTGCTGAAACTGTCTACCGACGAAGTGAAAGTGAAGATTATCGGTTCTGGCGTGGGTGGTATCACCGAAACCGACGCTACGCTTGCTGCTGCTTCCAACGCTATCCTGGTTGGCTTCAACGTCCGTGCTGACGCTTCTGCGCGCCGCGTCATTGATGCTGAAAGCCTGGATCTGCGTTACTACTCCGTCATCTATCATCTGATTGACGAAGTGAAAGCAGCGATGAGCGGTATGCTGTCACCAGAGCTGAAACAGCAGATCATCGGTCTGGCTGAAGTTCGTGACGTGTTCAAATCGCCGAAATTCGGTGCGATCGCCGGTTGTATGGTTACCGAAGGTAACATCAAGCGTCACAACCCAATCCGCGTTCTGCGTGACAACGTGGTTATCTATGAAGGCGAGCTGGAATCCCTGCGTCGTTTCAAAGATGACGTTAACGAAGTCCGTAACGGCATGGAATGTGGTATCGGCGTGAAGAACTACAACGACGTTCGTGTTGGCGATATGATCGAAGTGTTCGAGATCATTGAGATCCAACGCAGCATCGACTAATCCCTTAAGGATTAGTCAGCGTCCAGGCCGGGTCAGCGAAGCGCCACCCGGCATGAATTTCAAAAGGGGCTAATAGCCCCTTTGAGACTGATGATAAACCTCTAACGAGTGCCGTTTTGTCATTAGCGACCGAACAAAAAACCAGGAAAATCAATTCATTGATTTTCGGCTGCTCACCACAAAGAAGGAAAAACCACGCTTTTTCCTTCTTTGTCAGCAATCTGAAGGGGCTAATAGCCCCTTTGTTGTCTTTATTCTGGAGAATTTATTATGGCGAAAGAATTTGGTCGCCCGCAGCGCGTCGGTCAGGAGTTGCAAAAAGAAATTGCTATCATCCTGCAGCGCGAAATTAAAGATCCACGTCTTGGCCTGATGACCACCGTCTCCGGTGTGGAAGTCTCCCGTGACCTGGCCTATGCCAAAGTGTTTGTGACCTTCCTGAATGACAAAGACGAAGCCGCTGTTAAAGCGGGCATCCGTGCTTTGCAGGATGCGTCTGGCTTCATTCGTACGCTGCTGGGTAAAGCGATGCGCCTGCGTATCGTGCCGGAACTGACCTTCTTCTACGACAACTCGTTGGTTGAAGGGATGCGTATGTCCAACCTTGTAACCAACGTGGTGAAGCATGACGATGAGCGTCGTGTGAACCCGGACGACAGCAAGGAGGACTAATGAGTCGTCCTCGTCGTCGTGGCCGCGATATCCACGGTGTGTTGCTGCTGGACAAGCCTCAGGGTGCCTCCAGCAACGACGTTCTGCAAAAGGTAAAGCGTCTTTATAACGCTAACCGTGCAGGGCACACCGGCGCGCTCGATCCGCTGGCGACCGGTATGCTTCCGGTCTGTCTCGGTGAGGCCACCAAGTTTTCTCAGTATCTGCTTGATTCCGACAAACGCTATCGCGTGATTGCGAAGCTCGGGCAGCGTACTGACACCTCTGATGCCGATGGTCAAATCGTCGAAGAGCGCCCAATGACTTTCAGCGCCTCCGATTTGGCTGCTGCACTGGACAGCTTCCGCGGTGATACCCAGCAGGTGCCTTCGATGTATTCGGCGCTGAAGTATCAGGGTAAAAAGCTGTATGAATACGCTCGTCAGGGCATTGATATTCCGCGTGAGGCCAGGCCGATCACGGTCTACGAACTGCTGTTTATTCGCCATGAAGGCGATGAGCTTGAGCTTGAGATCCACTGTTCGAAAGGCACTTACATCAGGACAATCATTGATGACCTGGGTGAGAAGCTCGGCTGCGGCGCACACGTCATTATGCTGCGTCGTCTGGCGGTGAGCCGTTACCCGGTTGAGCGGATGGTGACACTGGAACAGCTCCATGCGCTGGTTGCTCAGGCACAAGCGCAAGATATTCCAGCTGCCCAGTTGCTGGATCCTCTCCTCATGCCGATGGACAGTCCGGCATCGGACTTCCCGGTGGTGAACCTGCCGTTGACCTCTTCCGTGTACTTCAAAAACGGTAATCCTGTGCGTACTTCGAACGTGACAGCAACCGGTTTGGTCCGCGTGACAGAAGGCGATGAAGCCAAATTCATCGGTATGGGCGAAATTGACGATGAAGGCCGCGTGGCACCACGCCGTCTGGTCGTTGAGTACCCGCAATAATCGCTCACCTTGCGATAACAAGTCGCTGCAGGTAGAATATTGCGGCTTAACGTCTGAACACCGGTTTACCCGTAGGGCAGCGTTAATCCTGGGGTCGCTGAATTAGAGATCGGCACCCTTTTTCCTTATTAATTCTGGAGTTTAAAATGTCTCTAAGCGTTGAAGCTAAAGCAAAAATCGTTTCCGAGTTTGGTCGTGGTTCTAACGACAGTGGTTCTACCGAAGTTCAGGTTGCACTGCTGACCGCTCAGATCAACCACCTGCAGGGTCACTTCTCTGAGCACAAAAAAGATCACCACAGCCGTCGTGGTCTGCTGCGTATGGTTTCTCAGCGTCGTAAACTGCTCGACTACCTGAAGCGTAAAGATGTTGCACGCTACACTGCGCTTATCGAGCGTCTGGGTCTGCGTCGCTAATTCTGGCGAGTTTCAGAAAGAGGGGCCTTTATGGCCCCTTTTTTCAACCAGATGGCAGCAATTAGGCTGAAACTCATGTATTGTTTGTATTGCTGCGATAAATGATCTTCCGAGCAGAGTTTCGCGCGGCTAATGAGAGGCTTAACCCACGACGGTTAGGATTGTCATTAGTCGCGAGGATGCCAGAAGATCGGGTCAATGGATGGCACGCTCAGTGGTGCGCTGTCCCTTATCAAGAAAGGGTAAAATTTTGCTAAATCCGATCGTTCGTAAATTCCAGTACGGCCAACACACCGTAACCCTGGAAACCGGCATGATGGCTCGTCAGGCTACTGCCGCTGTAATGGTTAGCATGGATGACACTGCGGTATTCGTGACCGTTGTCGGCCAGAAAAAAGCTAAACCAGGCCAGGACTTCTTCCCACTGACTGTTAACTATCAGGAGCGTACTTACGCTGCTGGTAAAATCCCGGGTGGCTTCTTCCGTCGTGAAGGCCGTCCAAGCGAAGGCGAAACCCTGATTGCGCGTCTGATTGACCGCCCGGTTCGTCCGCTGTTCCCGGAAGGCTTCGTGAACGAAGTTCAGGTTATCGCGACCGTTGTGTCCGTAAACCCACAGGTTAACCCTGATATCGTGGCGATGATCGGTGCTTCTGCAGCGCTGTCTCTGTCCGGTATTCCATTCAACGGCCCAATTGGTGCCGCTCGCGTGGGTTACATCAACGACCAGTACGTGCTGAACCCGACCCAGGAAGAGCTGAAAACCAGCAAACTGGACCTGGTTGTTGCCGGTACTGAAGCCGCTGTACTGATGGTTGAATCCGAAGCAGAACTGCTGAGCGAAGACACCATGCTGGGTGCGGTTGTTTATGGCCACGAACAGCAGCAGATCGTGATTCAGAACATCAACGATCTGGTGAAAGAAGCCGGTAAACCACGTTGGGACTGGCAGCCAGAAGCCGTCAACGAAGCGCTGAATGCGCGCGTTGCTGAACTGGCTAAAGCTCGTCTGAGCGATGCTTACCGCATCACTGACAAGCAGGAACGTTACGCTCAGGTTGATGCTATCAAATCTGAAGTGATCGCGACCCTGGTTGCTGAAGATGAAACGCTGGACGCCAATGACCTCGGCGACATCCTGCACGACATCGAGAAAAATGCCGTTCGTAGCCGTGTACTGGCAGGCGAGCCGCGTATCGATGGCCGTGAAAAAGACATGATTCGTGGTCTGGACGTGCGTACTGGCGTACTGCCGCGTACTCACGGTTCTGCACTGTTCACCCGTGGTGAAACTCAGGCGCTGGTAACCGCGACTCTGGGTACCGCCCGTGACGCACAGAACATCGACGAACTGATGGGCGAGCGTACTGACAGCTTCCTGTTCCACTACAACTTCCCTCCGTACTCTGTGGGCGAAACCGGTATGGTTGGCTCACCGAAGCGTCGTGAAATCGGTCACGGCCGTCTGGCGAAGCGTGGCGTGCTGGCAGTGATGCCAACCACTGACGAATTCCCATACACCGTACGTGTGGTGTCTGAAATTACCGAATCTAACGGTTCTTCTTCCATGGCTTCCGTGTGCGGTGCTTCTCTGGCACTGATGGACGCAGGCGTACCGGTGAAATCTGCAGTAGCAGGTATCGCGATGGGCCTGGTGAAAGAAGGCGACAACTTTGTCGTACTGTCTGACATCCTTGGTGACGAAGACCACCTTGGCGATATGGACTTCAAAGTAGCGGGTTCCCGCGACGGTATCTCTGCCCTGCAGATGGATATCAAAATTGAAGGTATCACCAAAGAGATCATGCAGGTTGCTCTGAACCAGGCTAAAGGTGCTCGTCTGCACATCCTGGGTGTGATGGAACAAGCGATCAACGCGCCACGTGGCGATATCTCTGAGTTCGCACCGCGTATCCACACCATCAAGATCAATCCAGACAAGATCAAAGACGTTATCGGTAAAGGCGGTTCTGTTATCCGTGCGCTGACGGAAGAAACCGGCACCACCATCGAAATCGAAGATGACGGTACCGTGAAAATCGCAGCAACGGATGGCGACAAAGCGGCCTACGCTATCCGTCGTATCGAAGAAATTACTGCTGAAATCGAAGTCGGTCGTATCTACAACGGTAAAGTTACCCGTATCGTTGATTTCGGTGCGTTCGTGGCTATCGGCGGCGGTAAAGAAGGTCTGGTTCACATCTCTCAAATCGCTGACAAGCGTGTAGAGAAAGTGACTGACTATCTGCAGATGGGTCAGGAAGTACCGGTTAAAGTTCTGGAAGTTGATCGCCAGGGCCGTGTACGTCTGAGCATTAAAGAAGCGACCGAGCAGACTCAACCTGCGGCCGCGCCGGAAGCTCCGGCAGCGGAACAGGGCGAGTAAGGTTGCCATTTGCCCTCCGCCTTTGCGGAGGGCGCATTCCGGGCAGGACGCTTGTTGAGCCACCGGGGAACAGGACGTTCATCCAATTGTTGTCTTCGGGAGTGGGAAATGAAGCCTTTTTTGCGCTGGTGTTTCGTTGCGACAGCACTCACGCTGGCAGGATGCAGCAACTCTGCCTGGCGTAAGAGCGAAGTCCTGGCGGTGCCATTGCAACCGACTTTACAGCAAGAAGTGATTCTGGCCCGTATGGAACAGATTCTTGCCAGTCGGGCTTTAACCGATGATGAACGCGCACAGCTTTTATATGAGCGCGGAGTGTTGTATGATAGTCTCGGTTTGAGGGCATTAGCGCGTAACGATTTCTCGCAAGCGCTGGCAATCAGACCGGATATGCCTGAAGTATTCAATTACTTAGGCATTTATTTAACGCAGGCAGGCAATTTTGATGCTGCCTATGAAGCGTTTGATTCTGTACTTGAGCTTGATCCAACTTACAATTACGCATACTTAAACCGCGGCATCGCGTTGTATTACGGTGGTCGTGCTAAGTTAGCGCAAGATGATCTGCTGGCGTTTTATCAAGACGATCCCAATGATCCTTTCCGTAGCCTGTGGCTTTATATCGTTGAGCAGAAGCTCGATGAGAAGCAGGCTGTCGTAGCACTGAAGCAGCGCTATGAAAAATCGGACAAAGAGCAATGGGGATGGAACATTGTCGAGTTCTACCTCGGTAACATTAGCGAAGCAACGCTGATGGACAAGCTGAAGGCAGACGCAACGGATAACACCTCGCTCGCTGAGCATCTCAGTGAAACAAACTTCTATTTAGGTAAGTACTACCTAAGTCTGGGGGACAAGGACAGCGCTGCGGCACTGTTCAAACTGGCGGTTGCTAACAACGTTCATAACTTTGTTGAGCACCGATACGCATTGTTGGAATTAGCGCTCTTGGGCCAGGAGCAAGACGACCTGGCAGAATCGGACCAGCAATAGCTGACGAACAAATCAGCCCATAATCTTTTTTGATTGCCATCATCTTCGCGGGTGAGGGCTTTATTGTTCGTTAATTCACCAAATTTGAGCCGGTTCACACTTTTCAATGAAAATTGCAGATCAATTTCACGATGAGTTACGTAGACTGGCCGCCATCAATGAGGCACATGTACTACATGACTGATATCATCGAAACTACTTTTTCTGATCTGGGGCTGAATGCCTCCATTCTTAGCGCTCTGAACGATCTGGGTTACGAAAAACCATCACCAATCCAGGCAGAGTGTATTCCGCATTTGCTGAATGGCCGCGATGTACTGGGTATGGCCCAGACAGGTAGCGGAAAAACTGCAGCGTTCTCCCTGCCGCTGCTGCACAATCTTGATCCTGAGCTGAAAGCACCACAAATTCTGGTGCTGGCACCAACCCGCGAACTGGCGGTACAGGTTGCTGAAGCAATGACGGATTTCTCCAAACATATGCGCGGCGTAAACGTGGTAGCCCTGTACGGCGGCCAGCGTTATGACGTGCAATTACGCGCCCTGCGCCAGGGTCCACAGATTGTCGTCGGTACGCCGGGTCGTCTGCTGGATCACCTGAAACGCGGTACTCTGGATCTCTCTAAACTGAGCGGTCTGGTACTGGATGAAGCTGACGAAATGCTGCGCATGGGCTTCATCGAAGACGTAGAAACCATTATGGCGGAGATCCCAGAAGGTCATCAGACCGCGCTGTTCTCTGCCACCATGCCAGAAGCGATTCGTCGTATTACTCGTCGTTTCATGAAAGAGCCGCAGGAAGTCCGCATTCAGTCAAGCGTGACCACCCGTCCTGACATCAGCCAGAGCTACTGGACTGTCTGGGGCATGCGTAAAAACGAAGCGCTGGTGCGTTTCCTGGAAGCGGAAGATTTTGATGCGGCGATTATCTTCGTTCGTACCAAAAACGCGACTCTGGAAGTGGCAGAAGCGCTGGAGCGTAGCGGTTACAACAGCGCCGCGCTGAACGGTGACATGAACCAGTCCCTGCGTGAGCAGACTCTGGACCGCCTGAAAGACGGTCGTCTGGATATCCTGATTGCCACCGACGTTGCGGCACGTGGTCTGGACGTTGAGCGTATCAGCCTGGTCGTAAACTACGATATCCCAATGGATTCTGAGTCTTACGTTCACCGTATTGGTCGTACTGGCCGTGCGGGTCGTGCTGGCCGTGCGCTGCTGTTCGTTGAGAACCGCGAGCGTCGTCTGCTGCGTAACATCGAACGCACCATGAAGCTGACCATTCCAGAAGTGGAACTGCCGAACGCAGAACTGCTGGGCAAACGCCGTCTGGAAAAATTCTCTGCCAAAGTTCAGCAGCAGCTGGAAAGCAGCGATCTGGATCTGTACCGTGGCCTGCTGTCTCAAATTCAGCCGACCGTTGAAGGCGAAGAGCTGGATATGGAAACGCTGGCTGCAGCACTGCTGAAAATGGCTCAGGGCGAACGTTCTCTGATCGTTCCACCTGATGCGCCGATGCGTCCTAAGCGTGAGTTCCGCGATCGTGACGATCGTTTCGACCGCAACGACCGTGCACCGCGCGGTGACCGTGGCCCACGTGGCGATCGTCCAGAGCGTGGTGGTGAAGACCGTCCACGTCGTGAGCGTCGTGATGTTGGCGATATGGAACTGTACCGTATCGAAGTGGGCCGTGATGATGGTGTTGAAGTTCGTCATATCGTTGGCGCGATTGCTAACGAAGGCGATATCAGCAGCCGTTACATCGGTAACATCAAGCTGTTCGGTACGCACTCCACTATCGAGCTGCCAAAAGGCATGCCGGGCGAAGTTCTGCAGCACTTTACTCGCACCCGCATCCTGAACAAGCCAATGAACATGCAGCTGATGGGTGATGCGCAGCCTCGTACCGGTGGCGGTGAGCGTCGCGGTGGCCCAGCTGGCGGTCGTGGCGGTTTCGGTGAGCGTCGTGAAGGCGGTCGTGGTGAAGGTCGTCGCTTCAGCGGTGAACGTCGTGAAGGTGGCGCAGGCCGTTTTAGCGGTGAGCGTCGCGAAGGTGGCCGTGGCCCGCGTCGTGAAGATGCGCCAGTACGTCGTCGTCCTACCGAAGCATAATTGCCGAGTAAAAAACTACGTTTGCTAACGTAAAGTAAACGATACAGCCCCGATGAAGGTTATCGGGGCTTTTTTTATTTCAATTGTACTCGTGTACTGGTACATTTCTTCGCGTAAACTGGCAACACATTCACTTTTCTGGAGAGCAGGTCCTATGGCGACATTAACCACCATAGCCACTCGTCCGTCGTTGTTTGGCGGCGTGGTGATCATCGGCGGAACCATTATTGGTGCGGGGATGTTTTCGCTGCCGGTGGTCATGTCCGGCGCGTGGTTTTTCTGGTCACTGGCAGCGCTGGTATTTACCTGGTTCTGCATGCTCCATTCGGGCCTGATGATCCTCGAAGCCAACCTGAATTACCGTATTGGTTCAAGCTTCGATACCATCACCAAAGATTTGCTCGGCAAAGGCTGGAACCTGATCAACGGGCTGTCGATTGCCTTTGTGCTCTACATCCTGACCTATGCCTATATCTCGGCAAGCGGCTCAATTCTGCATCACACCTTCAGTGAAATGTCGCTAAATGTGCCGCCTCGCCTTGCGGGCCTCGGCTTCGCGCTGATTGTGGCATTTGTGGTGTGGTTGAGTACCAAAGCTGTCAGCCGAATGACGGCGATTGTGCTGGGTGCAAAAGTGATCACCTTCTTCCTGACCTTCGGCAGTCTGCTGGGACACGTAGAAGCGCCGACGCTGTTAAACGTCGCGCAGCAGAACACGTCCTATTTACCCTACCTGCTGATGACGTTGCCGTTCTGTCTGGCCTCGTTTGGCTATCACGGTAACGTCCCAAGCCTGATGAAGTACTACGGCAAAGATCCACAGACCATCGTTAAGTGCCTGGTCTACGGCACGCTGTTGGCGCTGGGGCTGTATGTGATTTGGCTGCTTGGCACGATGGGTAATATCCCGCGTCCGGAATTTATTGGTATCGCGCAGAAGGGTGGAAACATTGATGTGCTGGTGCAGGCGCTGAGTGGTGTGCTGAACAGCCGCAGTCTGGACTTGCTGTTGGTCGTTTTCTCCAACTTCGCAGTGGCTAGTTCTTTCCTCGGCGTGACGCTGGGCCTGTTTGATTACCTGGCGGATTTGTTCAAGTTCGACGATTCAGGGAAGGGGCGTTTCAAAACAGCGCTGCTGACTTTCGTGCCACCGGTGATTGGTGGTCTGTTATGGCCGAACGGTTTCCTGTACGCCATCGGTTATGCGGGGCTGGCAGCAACCATCTGGGCGGCAATTGTTCCAGCGCTGCTGGCACGTAAATCACGCAAACGCTTCGGCAGCCCGCAGTTCCGCGTCTGGGGCGGCAAACCGATGATCGCGCTGATTCTGCTCTTTGGCGTGGGCAACGTGGTAGTGCACTTCCTGTCGAGCTTTAATCTGCTGCCAGTGTATCAGTAACAGTGGGTTTGTTTCCCTCTCCCCGACCCTCTCCCAAAGGGAGAGGGAGTAAAGCGGGCTCGGAATGTTCCCTCTCCCCGCGGGAGAGGGTTAGGGAGAGGGTTAGGGAGAGGGGGAAACACTGAACTACCCCACTAACTCCTCTTTCACCTGCATCGCCAAATCAAACGAATGCAAACGCGCCTGATGATCGAAAATCTGGCCGTTAACCATAATCTCATCAGCCTGTGTTTCCCGCAGCACCGATTCCAGCCCGTGGCGAATTTTCGCTTTATCACCGACCAGAGACATCCCCAGCGCGTTATCCACACCGTATTTTTCTGACGGCGACCAGAACTGATCCATATTCTGAATCGGTGGTGGCAGTTGCCCGGTTTCTCCCCGGCGCAGCTTCACAAACGCCTGCTGCATGGAGGTAAACAGGAATTCCGCATCGCGGTTGCTGTCTGCGGCAATGATGTTGATACAGACCATTGCGTACGGTTTTTCCAGACGCTCGGAAGGTTTGAAGTTGGTCCGGTACAGATGCAACGCCTGGAACAGCATATCGGGCGCAAAATGCGAAGCGAAAGCGAACGGCAGGCCAAGCTGAGCGGCAAGTTGTGCGCTGTAAAGGCTTGAACCTAACAGCCACACCGGAATTTTTTCGCCATATCCCGGCACGGGGCGTACTTGAGGATTGGGGTCACGTGCGTCAAACCAGTCGACCAGTTCGGCCACATCGCGAGGGAAGTTATCAATATCGCCACCTATATGACGACGCAGCGCTCGCATGGTTGGCTGGTCGCTGCCCGGCGCACGACCCAGACCTAAATCGATACGGCCAGGATACAGCGTATTGAGCGTTCCAAACTGCTCGGCAATCACCAGTGGTGAGTGGTTGGGTAACATCACGCCGCCGGAGCCTAAATGTAAGGTCGTGGTATTTGCGGCCAGATAGCCAATCAAGACTGAGGTTGCTGCGCTGGCGATACCGGTCATGTTGTGGTGTTCGGCCAGCCAGTAGCGATGATAACCACGCTTTTCAGCAAGGCGGGCAAGATCAAGCGAATGGGCAAACGCGTCTTTGGCAGCAGAACCCTGCGGGATCGGGGCCAGATCCAGCAGCGAGAAAGGGATCGATTTGTCGGTCATAACAGCTCACTTTGTCATCGGCATATTTTTTAATAGTGCATTAAAAAATGATAACCGTAGTTAACAAAGCGAGCTTTTATTTACGCCTGAAGTTCCAGGCCGGCGAGACGTTTCCAATAGCCGTTGCAGTCGCTGTGTGCTTCCAGCGAAAGTGGCGAGGCACCGTTTTCATTTGCCCGGAAGGCATCGATCATCGCGAACGTTTCAGTTCCGAGCGGCGACAGGCGAACCATATCAACCAGGCCCTGCATGGAGGCCAGCTCGTTACCGAGGTTATAAACGTAGCCGCTCATGGTCTGAATGCCGTTCAGCACAAAGACCTGCTGATTTTCTTGGGTCAACACGCTGCGCCCGTTAGGGTATTTGATGCAGCAGGTTTCGCATTCGTCCTTCGGCAGATCTTCTGAACGTGCCGTAAAGCAGCGGGCGGAGTAGGCGAGCGGCAGATGACCGTAGCTTAATACTTCCACCTCGAACTTATTGCGAATCCCCAACTCGTCACACTGCGCGAGCAGGTTTACCAGCCAGTCGCGAGAAAGTTCTACCGGCATGCACCAGCGCACCATGCCCTGCTTTTGCAGCAGGCGTAGGGTCACCGCGTTGTAGCAGTTGAGCGCATGTCCGGCGACAAACGGCAGTTTGCGCTCAGCGCAGAGGTTCACCACGCCGAGATCGCTGGCTTCAATCAGGAAATCACCGTTGTCGACATAGCGCTTCAGCTCGTTAATTTCAGAAGAGGCCTGCACCAGCGCGAGCGTGGACAGCACAACCTGCTTGCCGCTGTTCGCCAGGCTTTTCGCCATCTCCAGCCAGTCACCCACTTTCGTGGCTCGACGTTTGCTGCACACCGTTTCACCGAGATAAATCACGTCGGCGCTGCTTTGGGCGGCCTGCTGGTAAAAATCTTCCAGCGTCTCTTTTGGCCAGTAGTAGAGCACCGGCCCTAATGAATATTTCATCGTCTTCCTTACTGCCATTTACGGTGATAAGCGCCAAGCGTGGTCTGAGTGCCTTCCGACATTGCCCCAAGCGTGTCCATCCATGCCGTCTGAGGCACGAAGTTTTGCGGATCGGCGATGCAGCGGTCGATTGCCTGACGCCACACTTTTGCCACCTGGCTGACGTAGGCAGGGCTGCGCTGACGGCCTTCAATTTTCACGGAAGCGATATTGGCTGCCAGCAGTTCCGGCAGCAGCTCCAGCGTATTGAGGCTGGTCGGTTCTTCGAGCGCGTGGTAAGGCTCTCCGTCTACGCGATAACGACCTTTGCACAGCGTTGGATATCCTGCGTTTTCACCGTCCTGATAACGGTCAATCAGCACATCGTTCAGGCGTGATTCCAGCCCCTGCGGCGTTTGCTGCCAGCGAACATACTTCGCCGGGGAACAAGCACCCACGGTATTCGGCGACTCTCCTGTTAAATAGGAGGAGAGATAGCAGCGTCCTTCAGCCATAATGCACAGGCTGCCAAACGCAAAAACTTCCAGCGGCACTGGCGTGGTGCGGGCGAGCTGCTTAACCTGATGAATAGACAACACGCGCGGCAGCACCACGCGGGCGACATCAAAATGGCGATGATAGAAGCGAATGGCCTCTTCATTGGTGGCCGAAGCCTGAACGGAAACGTGACGCTCGATGTGCGGATACCGCTCGGCGGCGTACTCCAGCATCGCGATATCGGCAAGGATCAGCGCGTCTGCGCCAAGCTGGGCTGCCATATCGACCGCGCGCTGCCAGCGGGCATAACCGTCCGGATGCGCAAAGGTGTTAATCGCGATGTGAAGCTTGCGGCGGTGCTGATGAACAAAGCTGACCGCTTCCTGCAGCTTCTTCTCAGTGAAGTTCAGGCCGGCAAAGTGGCGGGCGTTGGTGTCATCTTTCAGGCCGATATAGACCGCGTCGGCGCCATTCTCAATGGCCGCCTTAAGCGCCGGAAGGTTTCCGGCAGGGCAGAGCAGTTCCATAATGTTTCCTGAAGGCAGCGACCCGCAGGGCCGCAGGATTGTTAACGAACTGGGATTTTAGATAACCCACCGTCGACAATTTTTGATTTGAGGCAGTTAAAAGCGCATTGATGTTGCCAATAATGGTGGTGCTGTCTGACAGAATTGTTGATTTACGCCGCTATATGGCTTCACGGATGTGGCAGAATAACCAGACTATTGCATTAAGGGAGTAAAGCTCGTGTTGGATAAACTGCGTTCACGCCTGGTACAACTGGGCCCGACTCTGATGAGTGTCCCGGTCAAGGTCACGCCTTTTGCGCTGAAACGCCAGGTGCTGGAACAGATGCTAAGCTGGCAGTTCCGCCAGGCGCTGGCGGAGGGGGAACTGGAGTTCCTCGAAGGCCGTTGGCTGAGCATCGAAGTGCGTGATATCGGCCTGCGCTGGTTCACTTCCGTTGAGAACGACCGTCTTATCGTCAGCAATCACGCTGATGCCGATGTGAGTTTCAGCGCGGATGCCAGCGATCTGCTGATGATTGCCGCACGCAAGCAGGATCCGGATACGCTCTTTTTCCAGCGCCGTCTGGTGATTGAAGGCGACACAGAATTAGGGCTGTACGTCAAAAACCTGATGGACGCCATTGAGCTTGAACAGATGCCAAAAGCGTTACGAGTCATGCTGATGCAGTTGGCGGATTTTGTGGAGGCGGGTCTGAATGCCCCGTCACAAACCAGACAGACATCGGTAGGTGAGCCATGCTGATTCGAGTGGAGATTGGGATAGATGCGCCGGGCATTGATGCGCTGCTGCGCCGCGAATTTGACGGTGACGGCGAAGCTGATTTGGTGCACTCCCTACGGGAAGATGGCCTGATAACCCTGGGCCTGGTGGCAACAGATGACGAAGGGCAAGTGGTCGGCTACGTGGCCTTCAGCCCGGTCAGCGTTGAAGGCGAAGAGCTGCAGTGGGTGGGCATGGCGCCGCTGGCTGTGGCAAAAGACTATCAAGGGCAGGGCATTGGCCGTCAGTTAGTCTATGAAGGGCTGGATTCGCTGAATGAGTTTGGTTATGCCGCCGTGGTGACGCTTGGCGATCCGGCACTGTATGGCAAACTGGGCTTTGAACCGGCTGCGCGTTTTGATCTTCGCTGCCGCTGGCCTGGCACTGAAGCGGCATTCCAGGTTCGTCCGCTGGCAGACGATGCGCTCAATGGCGTACACGGGCTGGTGGAATACTGCGATCACTTCAATCGTTTCTGAGGCTCGCCAGTAGCGTCTCAAACGAAGCATCACCGCTGACGAGGCGCTCTTTCTGGGGTTTCGTCAGCTGCTTGATGCGGTACTCCAGGCGTAACGCTAGTGAGTGCTCACCCACTTCTCTGAAAAAGGCCAGCGCGAGTTCACCTTTTCCGCGCAGGGCTTTAGCACCTTTCCCGCACTGATGCTGCGCAAAGCGGCGTTCCACATCAGTGGTGATGCCGGTGTATAAGCGGTTATCGGCCGTGCGAATCAAATAGACGAACCAGCACACGTTCCTGCTCCTGTGTTAAGGTGAGCGCACCATAGCACGTGGGAGCGCAAAAATGGAGTCACTGGCACTCATCAGTCGATGGCTGGAAAAACAGCACGTTGTCAGTTGGAGCGTCGCAAAGGACGGTGAACTGTGGGCCGCCAGCGCGTTTTATCTCTTCGACCGTCAGACCGTTTCGTTTTACCTCCTCAGTGAAGAAAGCACCCGCCATGCCCAAATGAGCGGCAAATGTGCGCTCGTCGCGGGCACTGTCAATGGTCAACCCAAAACGGTGGCCCTGATTCGTGGTGTTCAGTTTCGTGGTGAAATCCGCCTGCTGGAAGGTGAAGAGAGCGCCGCTGTTCGCGAGCGTTACAACCGCCGTTTTCCTGTTGCCCGAATGATGCCTGCTCCGGTGTGGCAAATCCGCATTGATGAACTGAAGTTCACCGACAATACTCTGGGTTTCGGTAAAAAATTCCACTGGTTACGACAGGTTTAGCACATGGCAAATGTATTGATCACCGGAGCGACAGGGTTAGTGGGCGGACACTTACTGCGAATGCTGGTTCAGCAGCCGGAGATTGCGCGTATCACTGCCGCGACACGCCGCCCGCTGACGACTATTCCTGCAGAAGTGCATAACCCTCACGATCCTCAACTGACCGATGCGCTGGCGCAGGTGGACGATCCAGTAGATATTGTTTTCTGCTGCCTGGGCACAACCCGGCGCGAAGCGGGCAGCAAAGAAGCTTTCGTGCATGCGGATTACACGCTGGTGGTGGACACGGCCTTAACCGGACAGCGTCTTGGCGCGCAGCATATGCTGGTGGTCAGTGCGATGGGCGCAAACGCGCATTCACCGTTTTTCTACAATCGGGTGAAAGGGGAAATGGAAGAAGCGCTGATAGCCCAGCAGTGGCCGCGCCTGACCATTGCCCGGCCGTCGATGCTGCTTGGCGACCGTGAGGTTCGACGCACCAATGAATCTCTGCTGGCTCCGCTGTTTGCGTTCTTGCCGGGTAACTGGAAATCCATCGAGGCTCGCGATGTTGCCCGTGCGCTGTTAAAAGAAGCACTCTCGCCACAAAAAGAAGGGGTTAACATCATAACGTCGGCAAAATTACGTGAAATAGCGGCGAGCCAGGCGTAACATCCTTTCCCACAATTTTTTTATTCCTTTCCGGAGCACGGTATGGCTGGTCAGTCTTCCTCTCAGGCAACTTCCCCACTGGCGTGGTGGAAGCCTGCTTTGTTTTTCCTCGTCGTGATTGTCGGTCTCTGGTATGTGAAATGGCAGCCCTATTATGGGAAAGCGTTCACGGCCGCTGATACTCACAGCATCGGCAAATCCATTCTGGCTCAGGCCGCGGATAATCCTCTGCGAGCGGCGCTTGATTACGCAATGGTCTATTTTCTGGCTGTCTGGAAAGCGGCGGTGCTTGGCGTATTGCTGGGGTCGCTCATTCAGGTGCTGATCCCTCGCGACTGGCTGCTAAGAACGCTAGGGCAACCGCGTTTTCAGGGAACGCTGCTGGGCACGCTGTTTTCATTGCCCGGCATGATGTGCACCTGTTGCGCCGCGCCAGTGGCAGCGGGAATGCGCCGCCAACAAGTCTCGATGGGCGGTGTGCTGGCCTTTTGGCTGGGAAACCCGTTACTGAACCCGGCCACACTGGTGTTTATGGGCTTTGTGCTCGGCTGGCAGTTTACGCTGATTCGCTTTGTTGCTGGGCTGGCAACCGTGTTGATCGTAGCGACGCTGGTGCAACGTTGGGTCAAAGAACCTGCCGTACTGCCTGATGTCACCGTTGAGCCTGACGTTGCGGAGAACGCATCGTTCCTCGTTCGCTGGGGCAAAGCCCTGTGGACGCTGTTCTGGAATACGATCCCGGTTTATATCCTGGCGGTGCTGGTTCTCGGGGCGGCTCGCGTATGGCTGTTCCCGCATGCCGATGGCGTTGTTGGTAATACGCTGTTTTGGGTGATCGCGATGGCGGTTGCAGGCTGCTTGTTTGTGATCCCGACGGCGGCAGAAATTCCTATCGTGCAAACCATGATGCTTGCGGGTATGGGCGTAGCGCCGGGGCTGGCACTGCTTATCACGTTGCCTGCACTCAGCCTGCCTTCGCTCATCATGTTGCGCAAAGCGTTTCCGGCGAAAGCTCTATGGCTGGCGGGTGGTCTCGTGGCGCTAAGTGGTGTAATAACCGGCGGATTGGCGCTGCTGTAAGTCACCATGCCTAATGGTATTGCCCCCATTCCAGCCTATTTTGGGGGCGATTTCTATATTACTTCGATTGGCCTGTTGGCGTTCCTTTCTTTTAGACGTGGAGATTTTTTTAAGTCTCATCAATCTGTCAGCGTCACTTATTCACGAAGTAAATTAATTTATTGATATTTAATGATTTTTAGCTAAATACATTCGAAAACCCTCGCCTGCATCACAAAATAAATCCCCCAAATCCCTACCTTCCTTTGCAGCATTTTTACTCTTTTGACAGGAGTCAGCTGTGTCATTAAAAGGACTGCGCTTTACGCTGGAAGTGGCGGGTAAGGACGCGAACACTTTCGCCGTGGTGCGTTTCGAACTCCGGCAAGGTTATTCGCGGGTGTTTACGCTGGAGGTGGACATCGCCAGCACATCGTTCGGACAAACCGCCGACACGCTGCTTGAAAAAGAAGTCACCCTGACCCTCTGGCAGGGCAACTCGCCCGTGCGCTGCATCAGCGGCGTGGTGGCGGCGTTTCGTACCCGGGAATCCAATCACTGGCAGATGCAGTACAGCCTCAGCATCCGTCCTCCCCTGTGGCGCAGCGGCCTGCGGCAAAATTTCCGCCACTTTCAGCAACAGGACATTCAGGGTATTTCCGCGCTTCTGCTCGAAGAGAATGGCATCACCGGCTGGAAAGCGGTGCTGTATGAGCCGCACCCGGCGCGGGAATTCTGCGTCCAGTACGGGGAAACGGACCTGGCTTTCCTGTCCCGGCTGTGGGCCGAAGAGGGCATCCTGTTCTTTAACAGCATGGACGCAGAGCAGACGCTGATCCTGACCGATGACGTTGCCGCGCTCCCCTCTGCCGGTGAGCTGCCGTTTAACCCCAATCTCACCGACGCCGCCACGGGCTGCATAAGCGCCTTCAGCTATCAGGCACAGGTGCGACCTTCTTCCGTCCAGATGCAGGATTACACCTTCAAAGTGCCGGGCTGGCCGGGGCGCTATGACCAGGCAGGCGAACACCTCAACGGCCAGTGGCAGCAGTATGAAATTTACGATTATCCGGGTCGCTATAAGGACGAGCAGCACGGCGCGGATTTTGCCCGCTACCGGATGGAAGGCTGGCGTTCGGACGCGGAAACGGCCACCGGCACCAGCAATTCTCCGGTACTGTGGCCCGGCGTGAGGTTCAACCTGACCGGGCATCCCACATCGGCCCTGAACCGGGAGTGGCAGGTGGTGAGCAGCCTGCTGAGCGGCGACCAGCCGCAGGCCCTGCACGGCAGCCAGGGCAGCGGCACCACGCTGACCAACCAGTTCTCGGTTATTCCCGCAGACCGGACCTGGCGCATGCCACCGCGGGCAAAGCCCCGGGTGGATGGCCCGCAGAGCGCGGTGGTCACCGGCCCGGAAGGGGAAGAGATTTTCTGCGACGAGCACGGCCGCATTCGGGTGAAATTCATCTGGGACCGCTATCACGGCTGCACTGAAGACAGCTCGTGCTGGATACGCGTATCGCAGGCGTGGGCCGGGGCGGGTTTTGGCAATCTCGCCATTCCGCGGGTGGGCCAGGAGGTGATTGTCGATTTCCTCAACGGCGACCCGGACCAGCCGGTGGTGATGGGCCGGACTTATCACGAGGATAACCGCCCGCCGGGAGACCTGCCGCTCACCAAAACGCAGATGACTGTTCGCTCAAAAACGTATAAAGGCAGCGGCTTTAACGAACTGACCTTTGAAGACGCCACCGGGCAGGAAAGGGTTTATCTGCACGCGCAGAAGGATATGGACACGGAGGTGCTGAACAACCGCAGCACGGATGTGAAGGCTGACCACACGGAAACCATCGGCCATGACCAGAAAATCAGCGTGGTGCATGACCAGGACCTCGCCGTACAAAACGACCAGACGGTCAGCGTCAGACATGACCGGATGGCGAACATCAGCCACAACGACGGACTGTATGTGGCGAATGACCGCAAGGTGACCGTGGACGGCACGCAGCACCATAAAACCAGCGGCGACCACATCAGCCTGGTGGCAGGGAAATACAGCCTGCAGGTGAACAGTGAGCTGGCGCAAAAAATCAGCGGTGCGCTGGGCATAAAGGCGCAGGGGGAGATGGTGCTGGACAGCGCCAGCAAAATCACCCTGAAGGTGGGGAGTTCGTTTGTGGTAATCAGCCCGTCGGGGGTGGACATCAGTGCGCCGGTAATCAATCTCAACAGCGGCGGCAGCCCGGGAAGCGTGGTGCAGACCGTACAGCCCGCGGTGCTGAAGGCGC
>NZ_JBLFJW010000012.1:0-130338 GCF_047713085.1 Pantoea sp. sgz302252 | reverse complement strand
TTACCCGCGATGGCTTAGCCTGGCGACCCCGGAGGTGGACTTCCCCGGAACGACGCAGCACCCGGTAAAACGTCGATTCACTCGCAAGATAAATCCCTTTATCCGCCAGTCGCGGGACGATTTGCGACGGCGGCAGGCTGGCATATTCCGGTTGATGACAGACAGCGCGTATCTGCTGCTCTTCTTCCACACTCAGGCGGTTGGTGGGCTCCGGGCGTATCACTGTGGTTCTTCGGTCTTCCGGGGATTTTTGCCACCGTTGCCAGGTTCGTTCGCTGAGCTCAACTTCGCGGCAGGCCATCGCCCGACGTGCACCGGCAGCGACGGCCTCATTTATCCACCCGATAAATTGCTGCCTTTCATCACCCGGTATCAGTCGTCCTCGTCCGTTTCCCCGTAGTAGTCCCTGAGCTTTTTTCGTAACACCAGGAGCGCTGCCGCCTCCGCCAGAGCTTTGTCCTTACGAAGCAGTTCCTTTTTCAACTGCTTGTTTTCTTTCTGCACGTGTTTTAACGCTGCTTTATCATCACCAGAAGGAACCTGTAAAAAAGCCTGTTTCCACTGCGCTATCTGCGCAGAGTAAAGCCCCTTTTTACGGCAGTATTCGGCGATTTCCACTTCACTTAATGTGGTCGTTTCCACAATAACGGCGAGCCGCGCTTCGGCAGGCCACTGTTCACTATTTTTGTCTGCACCCGGCACCGGTTTCCCCTCTGTTTTAGCCTGATTACGCCAGTTATAAAGGGTAGCTTCCGATATCCCTTCCATCTGTGCAACAGCTGCGACGGTCATGTTGTATGGGGGCAGCAATTTTGCCAATGTGGTGGCTTTACGTTCCGGGGAAATATGTTTCATTTGTCACTCCATCACCCTCTGGATTTATTTTCAGAAGGGGGTGACAACTATGCTGACACTGAGGGAAATCAATGCATATCCAAGTGAAGATATGTTTAGAATCATCGTAAATAAGACAGGAGTTGAGAGTTTGAAATCAATAAATGAGATGTTTGCAAAGAATGATTTTTCGGAAGCTCTTAGGCTTATGAGCCAGAATGTGTATATATTTGCGAATTGGTGGTGCGATAATTTAGATTTTATGTCGGTAGATATATCCTCGCTAATTGCTTCAAAATAAAAAGAATTAATCACTTCAAATACTGGGAAATTACGTTTTGGAAATTTTGATAAAAAAAGATTATGACCTGCATCTTTCAGTGTAATTTTATAAATAGTTATTTATAGTTGCTTTAAGAAGTGTGTGCGTATTTTTTTTCGACTGAAAGGAGAAAAACAATTTGTTGATGGAGATTTTCACGGTTTTTAGCTATAATTGTCTTCCAATGATATGGCATATCACGAAAAGGTGATTTAATGAGTGAAACTAAAAATTTAAAAGAATCGAATAAAACTACTATATATGCAGTTATAACTGTACTCTGCGTTGTTATATTTTTAATTCAGTTAGGCGTAGAAGGATATGTTAATATCAAGAATATTTATGCGGGGCTCGGTATCTCTGGAGGGGTATCCGTCATATCGTTGTTATTAGTTAATATCATACCTCAAAACTTCAAACATATTCTGATCTTTTGGCGGGTTAAACGAGTATTACCAGGAAATAGAGTTATTGAACTTTGTCGTAAAGATGAACGCCTGAACATGAATGATTTACAAAACAAATGGCCTGAGCTTTTTCTGCATGATATGCCAGAGCAAGATAGGAATCCCTTTTGGTATAAAAATATTTATAAGAAAACTGAATCAAGTGCTCAGGTGATTGATGCACATAAAAATTTTCTTTTATTTAGAGATTTATGTAGCGCAACCTTAGTTATGTTTTTATGTGCTGGTTTATTGAAATTAATTTCAATTGATGGCTTGCATATAAAATGGATGGTGCTTGCCTTTCTTTTCATAACGACCTTTATTTTCTCAGTTATTTCAAGGCATTATGGTAATAGGATGGTTACAAGTGCAGTGGCTGTCGGTGCTGATAATTAGTATTTAATTCTTAGTAATAAGAGTATAATTTGAAATTATACTCTTATCGTTTAAAAATAGAGATTAATATTGTACTTTGAATATGAATCTATAACGTATATTCTTTTTCTACTGTAAGTGAGCCGATGTAGTACCCGAGAGATGTGTCATATACTTGTTCATCAATCAAAGACTCTTTTTCATAGGCTGCATTCGATACGTAAAAATGAACTTTATCATCGATGCATTTCATTGTAATATCACCGGCTCTGTTTTGGGTTATTTTTTGGTATCCGGTATAATAATTTAAATGTCGAGATGGGGCTTCTCCGATAATAATATATTGAGGATCTAACTTTTTCAGCCATGAATCTGGTATTTTTCCTGACTTTCTACCATGATGCGCTGCAAAAACAATTGTGGTTTTTTCTAAATGTATGTCATTGGCAATATTTTCCATAAACTCAGTTTCAAGGTCTCCTAACCACATTATGCTGGCACCATTATTGAGGCTATATCTAATTACTGCTGAGGTATTGTTATAATTTTCACCTGTTTCGCAGGCACTTAACGCCTCAATAAAGAAAGGGTTTTTTAGATCAGGCCATAGAATACTTATTCCAGAGCTTGAACGGTTTTCATCACTTTTATTCATCCATTTACGTGTGCATCCTTTAGATATATAAAAAGCTTTATCACAATCATCACGTAAGGAACAGTATCTCTCAAATGAAACTGTAATATCTTTTTTTATCGCTTTATTTTTTATTACATAAAAGTTATGGATTTTTATTTCATCATCAAGCAGATGAATACCCCCGAAATGATCTTCATCAGGATGAGTTGATATAAATCGCTTTATACTCTTTTGAGCTGATTGCTCTTTTATTTCTTCTATAATGCCTTTGGCATTTCCAGTATTAATGTTGCAATCAATGATTGTGAAATTATCACTATTATGCTTTATATAGCACATATCACCATTTCCTACTGAAAAACTTTTAATTATAGACACTTTGCTCTCCTTAATTTATAGTCTTTTCTAAATTGTTGTTGTTTGATTTTTATATTTAAATTGGTATATCTTTTTTCCATCTGCCGCTGCCAAATAACAATTAGATATTACATTTTGATTAGGGATTATTAAAATTATAAAAAATGGTCTGCGATGTTTAGATTTGGTAAATAACTCATGAATGCTATTAATATCAGTAGGTGATGGGTTTGCAATAGATTCGTTGTGTGTATGCCAGTCGCCTAAATAATGGAAACCATTTTCAAATTGTATTAATACTTCTTGTTTTGCTTTTTTTTCATCTAATTTGAAATAGTTTCTTTTCCTTATGTCAGATGAGCAAGGTGTTGAGATTTTATTTATTTCTATTTCTGTGTTATCAAGTTTATTTGTAAATAACATTCCTCCAGACTCTTTGCTTAGGCAATTTTTCTGTCTATAAGAAAATAACTCTTCCATAATATCTTCACTGATGCATATATAAAAATCTAAATCAAAACTATAAAATTTATGCATCGTTAGTCATCCAATTTGAGTTTTCATAAATCAAAGAAATGATTCGATCGCCTTTATTTGGATTGCCAAATTTATTTATCCAACAATTATTCCATTGACCACCAAGTTCTACCAGTTCTTCTTGTCTACCAAGATAGCTATATGCAAAGGAACTGTCAGGAAATCTATTCAATATTAAGTCGATTATTGTTCTTGCCGCAAGTGAATGTAAGTTTGCTAAAGGTATCGCTCCATAAGGCTGAAATTCTCCAGCACAAGCAGCAATTCTTTTTTTTGTATTTTCTTTCCAATATGTAGCAGGATATCTCAATGCACCTATTTTTTCACCTTGTGTGTAATGCCAGGCATTAAAAGCACCAGAATCTATTTGATTTACTATTACATGTCCAGCCATTGCATGGGCTTCAACAAAAGCAAAAACAAGAACGCCCAAATTATATTGAGATTGTTTACTTAACAGTTGTTGCTCGGTATTCCAATCGGCTGTGCAGCTTAGAATAAGGTCAGCCTCAGTAATTCTTGTACTTGATTCAGCGTTTTCGGACCATTCTTCATTAAAATACTCTATATTGGTGTTTGGAAATTCTAAACGAAGTTTGGATGCGAGAGCAGATGCTTTATTTTTGTTAACAGAATCGAACCCCAGGAGATGTCGTGAAGAATTTTCTGATTTCATAGAGTCTTCATCCCAGAGCATTATATTTGTAATGCCAGATTGTATTAACAGCCTCGATATAGATGAACCGACTGAGCCACATCCGATTATAGCTACAGTATGCTCAGATATTTTTTTATAAGTAGGATTATGATCTCTACCCATTATCCATGAGTTATCGTTACGTTCAACTAAGATGTTTTGTGCTTTTAACTCACCAATTCTATTCTTTAAAATGCGGCCATCGATATAATCTCTATGACCATCTAATAATGAATTAATGTGGAATCGACCGTTAGCGATAGCTCTTGTATCATACCTATCTGTATGACGATCACCTACATTCTCAGAAATTCTAATTCCTATAATATTCATTCCTGAGGGTGTAGGAAATGCTATTAAAACACTTGGGTTGCGATTAAATATATTTGCTATTGATTTTAAAATAAACTCATCAACTATATCTGGCTCACTATGATATTCATTGATTAAATTGAATAAATCTCTTATTGTTCTTGGATATTGTTCTGGATACCATGCGTTTTCAAAAAATATTAATGTAATAGATATTATTCTGGACAGTTGTCTTTGACGTAGGTGTGTATCTCTTGCATTAGAGTTATCTGAATTGGAGGATAGTAGTTTCTGATTATCTAACCAATTAATTAATTTTTGCTCGACATCAGAATATATCCATCCTAATGTTTTTGCTTTGTAGCCGTATACTAATCTTGTTTTTTTTATGCTCAAATCACATAGGCTAATAACACGTTCTATTTTATTGCAATGATAAATCCAGTAATTCTGAAACTCGTCAATGAAATCATCTCTAAGATCTCCTTTGATGCCTTTTTTCAACATTGAATAGGCATCACTTAATAATTCAAGAACATATGAATTATCACTCAAATCAATAATATATGTACTTGGCCAAACACATAGTTTACCATTTTTTTCTATATGAGGTAATTGACATACATTTATTACTGGAGATGATACAAATACTTCTGGGATATCATGCAATGTTAAACTTTTATACCTGATTTGTAATACAATTGAGTCGTCATTGAATACTAAATCTGTAGATAATTCCCAGACACATACATATTTTTCATCAAGAATAGATAATTCAGTATTAGACAGCTTCCTTGCACCATAAGGTGCAAGGATTCTATTTAACTGATCTATCTTTTTTTTAAGACAGTCAGGCATAACCACCACCACCTTGTCTATTTACGGCTGCATTAGATGATTCTGCCATACCTAATGTAGATGCCGCTATCTTCTTAATACCATTACTGGAAATTTCAATTTCTAAAGGAACATTTTTCCCATTTTTTTTGTGATCAGATACGCACAGAAATTGACCGTTTTTATCATCTGTTATTTTCTCATACTCTTCTTTTGCTCGGTAAGCTGGAGGATCTTTTTCATCGTCTTCTATTGTTTTCGAGCTTGATATAATGAAAGCATTTTGTTTTGCACGGTTAAATACCTCCATTGCTTTTTCAGAGGTTTTTGCATCGTCGCCTTTTTGGCTTAGACTATCATGAGATATACTGTGCCAAGAACAATGATGTGGTGTTTGTAAGATATCATAATCTAACCATGACATTTCATTCTTGTCTGATAGACGATCTTTTACACCTTCCCAGCACACAACCTCAGCATCACCTCCACTTAAAAAATAAGCAGTTTTGTTATCACCTCTTAATTCAAAGTTTATGATAACACTCGAATGATTTTTACCTAATTTATCTTCTAACTCGTCGAGGTCTTTCTTGGGTGATGGACCTAATAACCTGGCTTGAAAAACTGATGAAGATTCTCCGTTAATATAACTGGTTGTATTATCTAATTCTAAAAGAATATATGGTATATCATCAGTTTTCCCATTCTCGTCTTTTCCTAAGACCAAGACTTGATTTCCGACACCATCCAAATAGCCCTTCTCTTTGTAAAGATTAACTCTTCTCTTCACTTCTGTATTTAACGCTATTGCATCATCACATAATGGATGATTTTGAGCATGATGGCGTCTAAATACAATTGGGCTTGACCAAATTTCATTGATGAAAATTTTATCGCTCTGTTCACTCCAATTTTCAGGTTTCCCCAAGTGAAAGTGATCAGATACTCCATCACAATGATCTGAATCAGGATGCGTCCAAATAAAAAGATTGACGAAAAGACGCCCTTCGCTATCACGAGATAGTTTTTCTCTAAGTTGTGAGCGGACATCAGGATGTTCTTCTCCATCCCTAATACGGCAATCGATTAATATATTTTTTCCATCTTCAGTTTGAATAAGTGTCATATCCCCATTACCTACGGGGAAGAAACATAGTTTTGCAGACATATTATTTCCTTTTTAACTATTTCTTGATGGTACTATGTTGTCATTGCTGTGTAGGATTTCAAAATCCCAAAAAAGTAGTCATAACTACATCAACAATTTTGCCAACAGGCTTGTCTACATTCAACCCTCAAAAAATGGCAAATCATATGCTCATAGTTTCTACTATCACCTTTTTGTGATCGATTTAACATTTTGAAACTAGTTAAGAAATAGAGAAACCAAGAAAACACATACTCAACCCATCGCCCTCGACAGATACCATACGTGCCAACTACCATCCAAACAGTTTTTGATGTATTACTTAGAAACGCTATACGCAGCGGAGATGGCATCGGATTTCCTAAGACACAACAGTAAACCTGCTGTGAATTATGTTTTTTGCCGATGAGTTTTTAGAGGAAAACATACCTTTTAGAAATCCAGCTTATACAAGAGCAGCCAGATTGATTTCACTATTTGTAGCCTATAGGTAGCTTGTCGTGTTTGTTTTTATTTAAATATCCATATATGTCAATTTACTATCATCTTATTTTCTATACTGTTGCATCATCGGGGTATGTGCTTCGAAATTTTCAGTCGTGGTCATGGAGGCAAGATGTCCATTTCGTTGGAAAACAATAATATTCAGGCATTTTTCATATTCATCGTTGCCGTTATTGTCGCATGAACGGCAACGATCACGCAGCAAAAACTGCGGCTGCAAGTGTGCCAAAACCTCAACAAAAAGTGACACCCCGTTGGCCTCAACCTGAGGTTGTGTCTCCTTGCGGTTGCGCCTGCAATATCAACATACCTTGCTGTATCGACACGTTAACGACTACGCCTGTCGCAAAGCCGGCTTCTTCCAGCCAGTTTCCGGTTAGCACCAGGCTTGGATGGCGGCTGTAATGCCGCGTACGCCTTGTTTTTGGATCCTGATGGCGCTTTCTGACATAGCTTACTGTCAGTTGACGAGCCACTTTGGATATTTCATTGGCAACGGTTTGTCCTTGAATCATTGTTCGTCACTCCTTATCAGCCTGTGCGGAGTATACGTTTACGGGACAAAAAATCAGGGATGGCTGGCGAGGAATGTTCCTGATTGCGAGCTGGGTTCCAGACATTCGGTACGATATGCAACGTTTCACGGAACGCTGGATTGCAGCTCGATTTTTTTATGACAACAAGCGTTATGCGTCAGCATCCAGCCTGCGAGCTGTTTCGTAGTGGGCCAGCCAGTATTCATTATCAAGATTCGAGACGGTGACGCCTTTCTTCTTCGACGCGTGAATGAACTCGTTATTCCCCACGTACACGCCGACATGGCGAGTCGCTCGGGACGTTTTAAAGAACACCAAATCGCCAGGTTTTAACTCCCCTTTGCTGATGCGATAGCCGTTATGTATCTGCTCACCTGTCGTGCGGGGCAGGTCCATGCTCATCGAGCCCTGAAAGATTTCCTGCATCAGCGCGGAACAGTCGATCCCGCGATGCGAATGCCCCCCTAAATGGTAGCGGGTGCCTTTCCATTGCGAATATTCGGCGAGAATTTTTGCTTTTACGGCTTCGGTCTGAGGGTGAGAAACCTGACGGGTCAGGCTGTGGTCATTCAGCGACGTAAAATTCGAAGGCAGATTAAAAGCGCAAGCGTGACCGGCAATGAGCGTGGAGGCGCACAGCACCATGGCAGGAAAAAGTTTCGTTGAGAGCATAAAAGAGAAGTTCTACAAAAAAGAGCGAAGACATCCTTACGAGAAAGTGACCGGACTCCTCCCGGAAAGTGCGCAAATAATAACCACTGTTCATTTTTCATCCAACAAAAAAGGAGTCTCTTTTTGGACTCTGGCCCAGCGGATGGTGCCGGATAGCGTTAAGGAGTATTATTGATGCAACTTATTGGTTGAAGGTTTGGGATCATGGGAAGCCGCATCCGCAGAGAAAAATTGACGATAAACAGGATGATCGCGTTATACGAACAACGCTGCCCGCAGGCGAATCAGCAAGCCGGACATTATGCCGCACTGAATGCGTATGCTGACAAAAGGCTGGATAAATGTGTCTTTGGCGAAGAAAAGCCTGCCTGTAAGCAGTGCCCCGTGCACTGTTATCAGCCCGCGAAACGCGAAGAGATGAAGCAGATTATGCGCTGGGCGGGGCCGAGAATGCTGTGGCGACACCCGATTTTAACGGTGTTGCATCTGATTGACGATCGTCGCGCTGTACCGGAACTGCCGGAAAAGTATCGCCCCAAGAAATAAGTAAACGCTGCAAAATCACAGCGTCTCTTTCTCGATCCCCAACCGTTTCATACGGGAAAGCAGCGTGGTGCGCTTTAAGCCGAGACGCTGTGCAGCACCTTTCGGCCCGGCGACTACACCATTGGTTTCTCGCAATATACGGACGATTTGTTGATATTCATCCTCGCCTTCGAGCGGCGGTTCTACAGGGGTTATCGCTGTCGCCACTTGCGTCAAAAAAGGGTCCTGCAGCGAAAGCTGCAACACGTTTCCAGGGCTCAACAGCACCGCACGCTCAATGACATTTTCCAGTTCGCGCACGTTGCCCGGCCACGGCATCTGGCTCAGCGCACGTAATGTTTCCGCTGGAATGCTGTCTATTTTGCGGCCAAGGCGTCGTGCAATTTTGCTGGTGAACGCTTTTGCCAGCAGGGGAATGTCTTCTGCTCTGTCACGCAGCGGTGGAAGCTCGATGGGGAACACGTTCAGGCGATAGTACAGATCGCTGCGAAACTCACGATCCTCCACCATTTGACGCAGATCGCGGTTGGTGGCGGCGATCAGTCTGACATCCGTCTGGATCAGTTTATGGCTGCCCAGCCGTTCGAATTCCTGCTCCTGAAGCACGCGCAGCAGTTTAGGCTGCAGTTCCAGCGGCATATCGCCGACTTCATCCAGAAACAGCGAGCTCTTATCGGCCAGCTCGAAACGCCCTGTTCGAGGTGCGCTGGCCCCCGTAAATGCACCTTTGGCGTGGCCAAACAGATCGCTTTCCAGCAGCCCGGAAGGCATTGCGGCGCAGTTCATCTTGATCATTCGCCGTTCGCTGCGGTGGCTAAGATGATGAATGGCGCGCGCAATCAGCTCTTTTCCTGTGCCGGTTTCACCCAGAATCAGCACGGTACTGTCACTTTGCGCGACCATTTCGACCTGTTTAAGCACGCTGAGCATGGCATCGCTGCGGCCGATAATCTCGCCAAAATCGTTATCGAGACTGTTCAGTTGTTCCGTCAGGACTTTGTTTTCATCCGTCAGCCGTTCCTTCAGCCTGCGGATTTCCTGATAGGCCAGCGCGTTATCGACGGCGATGGCGACACGCCCGGCAACCTGGCGCAATAAGCGAAGGTTGCTGGCGCTGAACACTTCTTCATGACACTGCGCCAGTTTCAGCACGCCCAACAGCGTCGAGCCGGACATCAGCGGCAGCAAGCACAGGCTTTTCAGTTCGTTGCCCCACATCGCGAACAGGTTGCGATCGCCCTGTGCCAGCAGGCTTAACGTGGGATTCGGCAAAAGCAGCATCTCTCTGCTTTTGAAAACCTGCTCGCTGAGCGTACCGTTCTCATCCACTTCGCTCAGGCTGTGCAGCGGGGTTTCGCCATCAAGATAGTGGCTGGTGAAGACGTTGAGCTTGCCTTCTTCATTGCCACGCAGCACCACACTGATGGCATCAATGCGGAAATAGTGGTGGATCTCTTTCGCGACTTCGCTCACCAGTTCGTCGATATCCAGCCGCGAGAGTACGGCGTTGGTGATATCCACCAGAATGCGGAAGTTATCGCGTTCCTGACACAGCTGCTGGTAATCGCTGCTGGAACGTTGCCGCGTCTGGAATTGTTCCGTGACGACGGCGAGTAGCTGAGCCAGCGTTTGCAGACGCTGAAGTTCTTTACTGCTCCAGGGGCGATTTTCACCACGCAGCACCTCGAAGCCGCCAAAAATACGGCCCTCGGTTGCCAGTGGCAGTAATCCGTAGCGAGCAAATTTCTCGTAATGAGGATGCTGAAGAAGCTCAGGCCAGGTTTCGCAAAACGCGGCGTAATCGCAATTCAGCGTATCTGGCCGGGAAAGCAGACGCCGCATCGGTCCCTGTTCCAGCGGAATCTTATCGTCGTTAACGAGCGTGCTGCTGTAGACATTCAGCGTCTGAAAACCTTGTTGCCAAAACAGTAAGGCGACCCGGTCGGCAAGCCCTGCCTGCCTTATCAGGTGCGTGATTGTCTCGCTGACGGCGGTTAAATCTGTCTGTTGCAGCAAAGTACGGGTCAGCTCAAACAGGCCCTGCTGGCTGAGATCGCTTATCGGTGTCGTTGGCATGATAGTGTCCTGGCGCGGAGTCAGTGCTTAGCAAATCCGCGGCAGCGGTTCGGCATGCGGTAAATCGAGCGTGCGCTTCACGCCGTAAAGTCCTTGCAGATGGACGCCTCTTTGCGCAGTCACTTCACCAATGATGGCGGCATCGCGACCAAGAGGATGCGCTCGTAACTGACTCAGCACATGCCCGGCGGCTTCAGCCGCTACGCCAATCACCAGTTTTCCTTCATTGGCAAAATTTAGCGCATCCAGCCCCAGCAGCTCGCACACGCCACGCACGGCGGGTTTGACTGGCAATTGAGTTTCGTTGAGCAAGACACCGCAGCCGCAAGCCGCCGCAAACTCATGGGCGACAGCATTCACGCCGCCGCGCGTCGCATCACGCAGCGCTTTTACGCCGGGGATATCCCGCAGGGACTGAATCAGTGGGGTTAACACGGCGCAGTCGCTTTGCAGGTCGCCATCAAGCCCAAGCTTTTCGCGCAGGTTGAGAATGGCCGCGCCGTGATCGCCGAGCGTGCCGCTCACCAGCAACACATCCCCTGGAGCCAATTGCGAAGCGCCCCAGTGAATGGTTTGCGGAATTGCGCCAATGCCCGCGGTGTTGATAAACAGCTTGTCTGCCGCGCCTCTCGGCACCACTTTGGTGTCGCCGGTGACTATCGCGATATCCGCCGCTTTTGCCGTCTGTGCCATGCTCGTCACAACCTGTTCCAGCACAGCCATTTCCAGACCTTCTTCCAGAATAAAGCCGCAGGAAAGATAGCGGGGAATGGCACCGCTGACGGCAACATCATTGGCCGTGCCGCAAATGGCCAGCTTGCCGATATCACCGCCCGGGAAAAACAGTGGGTCGATAACATAGCTGTCGGTGGAAAAAGCCAGGCGGTCGCCGCTGGCGGTGAGCGTTGACAGACTGATACGCGCCTGATCTTCCTGCTCAGCCAGCCAGGGGTTAGAAAATGCCTGCATAAACAGCGTGTTGATTAACTGCTGCATGGCCTGGCCGCCGCTGCCGTGAGCGAGTTGTACGGTTTTCATTGTTGACCCTCCTGACTGCGATACTGATACCAGGCCGCGCATGCGCCTTCTGAAGACACCATCAGCGCGCCAAAGGCACTTTGCGGGTTACAGGTTTTGCCAAACAGCGGGCATTGATGCGGCTTGCAGCGCCCGGTTAGCACTTCACCGCAACGGGCCAAAGGATCGTCGCTGACTTCACGCTGTGGCGGCTGAAAATGCGCTTCGGCATCAAAGCGTTGATAGTCTTTTGTTAACTGCACGCCGGATTCAGCAATCACGCCAAGGCCGCGCCATTCGCTGTCGCCTTTCACCGCAAACACCTCCGCGATGGCTTTTTGCGCCAGCGCGTTGCCGGCATCGGGAACCACGCGGCGATACTGATTTTCAACCTGTGCATGCCCGGCAATTTTCTGTTCGACCAGCATGCAAACGCCTTGCAGAAGATCCAGTGGTTCAAACCCGGCAACCACCAGCGGGCGCTGAAAATCAGCGGCGATAAAGCCATAGCTTTCGGTGCCAATCACCATGCTGACATGGCCGGGCGCGAGGAACGCGTCGATGCTGTTATCGGGCTGCTCAAGTAAACTGCGAAGCGTGGGGATGAGCGTGATGTGCTGGCAGAAAAAGAAAAAATTCTCAAGATGCTGCGCGCGAGCCTGTTGCAACGTGATGGCGGTGGCGGGCATCGTGGTTTCAAATCCGAGGCCGAAGAACACCACTTTGCGCTGCGGGTTTTCCTTCGCAATCCGCAGGGCATCCATCGGGGAATAAACGATGCGGATATCCGCGCCACGCGCTTTGGCCTGCATCAGCGAACCGTTTTTACCCGGCACGCGCATCGCATCGCCAAAGGTGCAGAAGATAACTTCCGGCAGCGTAGCGATATCAATACAAGTATCAATGCGGCCCATCGGCAGGACGCAAACCGGGCAACCCGGCCCATGAATGAACTCGATGTTGTCGGGCAACAGTTGGTCGAGGCCGAAGCGGAAAATGGCGTGAGTGTGTCCGCCGCAGACTTCCATGATTCGCAGCGGGCGTTCTGCGGACCAGGGCAGCAGCGGTGCTCGCTTTTTCAGGTGCTCAATAAGCTGCATCACCTGTTCTGGCGCGCGGTATTCATCGACGAAACGCATTATCGCTCCTCACCCCACATCAAAGCCCCAACGTCAGGTTCAACTTCGAACATGTTCTGGAGCGCCGCGAGCGTGTCACGGGCTTCGTGCTCATCAATCACGCTCATGGCAAAACCGACGTGCACCAGCACCCATTGGCCCATGCGCGGCTGACCTTGCTCGTCCTGTGCACCGACCAGCGTCAGGTCGACATCCCGCTGCACGCCGCAGACATCTACTTTGGCCTGATTGCCATTAATGGCGCAGATTTGCCCCGGAACGCCTATGCACATCGTTGTGCCTCCAGCCAGTTCAGCCACTGGTCCATGCCTTCACCGCTGGTGGCTGAAATCAGGATGGCTTCGATATCAGGATTCACCTGCCGCGCGTAGGCCAGGCATTTCTCCACATCAAAATTCAGGTAGGGCAGCAGGTCGATTTTGTTCAGCAACAGCAGGGAAGCGGCAGCAAACATTTGCGGGTATTTCAGCGGTTTGTCTTCACCTTCAGTGACCGAAAGCACCGCGACTTTGTGGCGCTCGCCCAAATCGAAACTCGCAGGGCACACCAGATTGCCGACGTTTTCGATAAACAGAATGCCGTTCTCTTTCAACGGCAGGCGCGGCGCGGCATCGGCAATCATTTGCGCATCCAGATGGCAGCCTTTGCCGGTATTCACCTGAATCGCGGGGGTGCCTGTGGCGCGAATGCGTTCGGCGTCGTTGATGGTTTGCTGATCGCCTTCGATAACCGCACAGGGGACTTTTTCTTTCAGCCTTTGCAGCGTTTCGGTCAGCAGCGTCGTTTTACCGGAACCCGGGCTGGAAACCAGATTCAACACCAGTAACTGGCTGGCAGAGAAACGGGCTCGGTTACGTGCGGCAAGCTGGTTATTTTTATCCAGCACGTCGATTTCCACCTCCAGCATTTTGCGCTGGCTCATGCCGGGCGCATGCGTACCCGCTTCGCCATGACCGTAATGCAAATCGCCGTCGGTAGATTGCAGTGGACTGAAGTCTTGTTTGAGTCCCGTTATCGTCATTGCCGGGCGTGACGCCGGGGCAAAAGGGGCACTGCGAAAAGCGGAATGGGGATTATGTTCGTCCCCTTCGATATAACGGTTGCCGTCCGCGCAACCACAGGTTGTACACATGTCTTATTCCTCTATCACTTCGATGCGCTGAATTTGCAGGCCGTCATCCGCGACGATTTGCAGCTTGTCGCTATGGCACTGCGGGCAGCGACGAACGTGTTGCGATACCAGTTGCACATAGGCCTGACATTCGGGGCACCAGCACTCGGCGGTTTGTTCCTCTAAGTGCAGTTCACAGCCTTCCGCCAGCGTGCCGCGGCACACCAGTTCAAAACAGAAATTCAGCGCCGAAGGCTCAACGCAGGAAAACGCCCCCACTTTCAGCCACACGGCGCTGACACGGCGAGCGCCATTGGCCTGCGCCTGTTGTTCAATGATTTCTACTGCCCGTTGGCAGAGGGTTATCTCGTGCATAACGACTCCGGACTGAATGCTTCCTCGCGTCAAAGCAAGATGCAGGCCACTTTTTATCTCTTTGATTTTTAGTCTTTAAGTGCAAGTCGACACCCCGTTAATGACATTTATGACGTGGGTTCGCCACAAGTGACGGCGGCGAATCGGTGCCGACAAAAAGCCGTCGACACAAACGTCGTCATGCTGTCGATGACAGTCGTCGTTGCGTGTTGAATGCCGTTATTTCATTGGTTTTTATGGTGATTTTTATGTGGCATGCAATTTGCTAGACCAGCGAAATCTTTTTCTTCCGTTCACGAGGAATCACCATGAACCGCTTTGTGATTGCGGACCCTCAGTGGTGCATCGGGTGCAATACCTGCCTGGCAGCTTGCTCTGATGTCCACAAATCTGAGGGGCTTCAGCAACATCCGAGGCTAACGATGGCGCGAACTGATGACCACACGGCCCCGGTGCTGTGTCGTCACTGTGAAGATGCGCCCTGCAAACGCGTTTGTCCGGTCAACGCCATCGCCCTGGAAGGGGACTGCGTGCAGATCAACGAAAGCCTGTGCATCGGCTGCAAACTGTGTGGCCTGGTTTGCCCGTTCGGCGCAATAACCCCTGCGGGCAGCACGCCGCTGGACGTACCGACTCAGTTTGAGCACTTCGTGCCAGCCTCATTGCTGAGCGATGTGCCGGTTAGCAACGACAGCATGAATCCTTTCCTGAGCTGGAATGCGGGTGTGCGCACCATCGCGGTGAAATGCGATATGTGCCACTTCCTGCCGGAAGGCCCGGCCTGTGTGCGTTCGTGCCCGACACATGCGCTGCATCTGGTTGAACCTGATGCCGTGGCGGAGCAGATGAAACAGCGTCGGGCGCAAACGGCCCTGCTGATGCCAGATACGCTGACCAACCATGCCGGGGAGCAACGCTAATGGACTCACTGCAATTACTGATGGGGTCGGTGGGGCTGTACGTCCTTGGGGGCGTGCTCTCTTTGCTGCTGCAAAAAAATGAAGCGCTGGCAATCAAACTCGCCGGTATAAGCGCTATTGCGGGCGGCCTGCTGGGGTTGTGCAGCGCGGTGCCTGTTCTGCTGAGCGGGGAAGTGCACACCTGGCTTGCCGCCGGGCCTTTCCCTTTCGCGGCCTTCAGCGTGCGTATGGACAGTCTCGCTGCGTTTATGGTGATGGTCATCTCGCTGCTGGTGACCCTGTGCGCGCTCTATTCGCTTTCTTATATGCAGGAATATTTGGGCAAAGGCGCGGCCTCGATGGGGTTCTTTATGAACCTGTTTATCGCCTCGATGGTCGGCCTGGTGGTGATGGATAACGGCTTCTGGTTCATCATTCTGTTCGAGATGATGTCGCTGGCTTCCTGGTTCCTGGTGATCGCCGATCAGAGCGAAGAGTCGATCAAAGCGGGCTTGCTTTACTTCTTCATTGCCCACGCCGGATCGGTGCTGATCATGGTGGCGTTTTTCCTGATGTGGCGGGAAAGTGGCAGCCTGGAATTTGAATCCTTCCGCCAGTTACACCTTTCGCCTGTTGTGGCGTCGTGGGTCTTTATCCTCGCGTTTCTGGGTTTTGGCGCGAAAGCGGGGATGCTGCCATTGCATAGCTGGTTGCCTCGTGCGCACCCGGCGGCACCTTCCCACGCTTCGGCGCTGATGTCGGGCGTAATGGTGAAAATCGGGATTTTCGGCATTCTCAAAGTCGGGGTCGATCTCCTTGGTGCCACCGAAAGCTGGTGGGGGATTGTGGTGCTGGCCTTTGGCGCAGTCTCTTCCGTATTAGGCGTCTTGTATGCGCTGGCTGAACACGACATCAAACGCCTGCTGGCGTGGCACACCGTCGAGAACATCGGCATCATCCTGATGGGCGTCGGCGTGGGAATGGTCGGCATTGCCACTCATCATCCTGTGCTGGCGACCATTGGTCTGCTCGGCGCGCTGTTCCATTTGCTCAATCATGCCTTGTTTAAAGGGCTGCTGTTCCTTGGGGCAGGCGCTGTGATTTTCCGTGTTCATACCCGCGATATGGAAAAAATGGGCGGCCTGGCGAAGCTGATGCCACTGACCGGCACCGCGTTCCTGATTGGCTGCATGTCCATTTCTGCCTTGCCGCCGTTAAACGGCTTTGTCAGTGAATGGTTCACCTATCAGTCGCTGTTCACCATGAGCCACGATGGCGATTTCGCGATGCGTCTGGCGGGGCCGATTGCCATTGTGATGCTGGCGATAACCGGTGCGCTGGCGGCGATGTGCTTCGTGAAAGTGTACGGCATTAGCTTCTGCGGCGGCGCTCGCAGCGAACAGGCTGAACACGCACGAGAGGTGCCGTGGCCGATGACGGCGGCGATGATTGTGATGGCGCTACTCTGTGTCGCGCTGGGTGTTGGGGCTTCTGTCGCCGCGCCGATCCTGACGAAAGTCGCCACTTCCTTAACGCATGCTTCTGATGTGATTGTTGCCGGCAACGCTGTCTTGCAGCCGGGTAACAGCGCTCAGGCCATGCTTTCTCCTGCGATTTCCTTCCTGTTGCTGATTGCTCTGCCTGTGCTGCCGCTGGCGGTGTGGTGGGTGCTGCGCGGCGAGCGCGGTGCTTTCCGTCGTCGCGGTGAACCGTGGGCTTGTGGTTATGCGTGGGAAGAAGCCATGTCGGCTTCGGCGGGCAGTTTCACCCAGCCTTTGCGCGTGATGTTCGCGCCGCTCTATCGGATGCGTAAACAGCTCGATCCTTCGGCTGCACTGGGCCGTGGCCTGACCAAAGCGACAGACGGCGCGGCAGCGGTCGAACCATTCTGGGATGAGCGAATTATCTGGCCTGTGGTGCGTGCCGTTCAGCGCGTGGGCGCGGTCGTTCAACGGATGCAGAGCGGTGATTTCCGCCTGTATTGCCTGTACGTGGTGGTGGCGCTGGTGGTGCTGCTACTGACCGTGGCCTTGTGAGGAGTATGAAATGTTAATCCAACAAACGCCAGAGTGGGGCATGGGGCTGTTTGCGGTTTGTCAGGCCGCCATTCTGCTGGCGCTGACGCCGTTAATGACCGGGATTTCCCGCCAGATCCGCGCCCGTATGCACTCACGCCGCGGGCCGGGCATTCTTCAGGATTATCGGGATCTCGGCAAACTGTTCAAACGCCAGCCCGTCGGGCCCGATCAATCCGGAGCAATGTTCCGTGTGATGCCGTGGGTGCTGCTCAGCAGCATGCTGCTGGTCGCCATGGCGCTGCCTGTGTTTACTCAAACCTCACCGTTTGGCGGCGCAGGCGATCTCATCACGCTGTTGTATCTGTTCGCGCTGTTTCGCTTCTTCTTCTCGCTCTCCGGGTTGGACAGCAGTTCACCGTTTGCCGGAATTGGCGCCAGCCGCGAGCTGACGCTGGGCATTCTGGTCGAACCGATTCTGATCCTCGGCCTGATTGTGGTGGCGCTGATTGTCGGCTCCACCAACATCGGCACCATTAGCGCCACGCTGGCGGAAGGCTGGTCTTCGCCGCTGGCGATTTTCATGGCATTTCTGGCCTGCGGTTTCGCCTCGTTTATCGAAATGGGCAAAATCCCGTTTGATGTCGCCGAAGCCGAGCAGGAGCTACAGGAAGGGCCGCTTACCGAATATTCAGGGTCTGACTTCGCGCTGGTGAAATGGGGGATTGGCCTCAAGCAGGTGGTGGTCGCCGAACTGTTCCTTGCGGTGTTTATTCCGTTCGGCAAAGCCGCAAGCCTGACGGCATCGGCTTTACTGCTGGCGCTTGTGGTGATGGTCGTCAAGTTGCTGGTGGTGTTTGTGCTGGCTTCGCTTGTGGAAAACTCGCTGGCGCGAGGCCGTTTCCTGCTGACGCACCGCGTGACCTGGCTTGGCTTTGGCGTGTCCGCGCTGGCCTTCGTCTTCTATTTTACCGGTCTGTAAGGAGCGCCGTTAAATGATGGAAAACATAGCTCTGACGACTCTGCTGGTGCCGTTTGTCGGTGCGCTGCTGACGGCCTGTGCGCCGCAGCGGCTGGCGAAAAAAATCTGCACCTTGTTTGCCTTGCTGGCAACGCTTGGCACGGTGATTCTGGGGTGGCAGTTTCTTGCGGGCGGTAAAGTTGATGTGACTTATACGCTCGTCAGCGTGCACGGCGTGGCGCTGTTTGGCTTTACGGTCGACCGCATCAGCACGCTGATTGTGTTTGCGGTAGTGTTCCTCGGGTTATTGGTAAGCCTTTATTCCATGGGCTACCTGACCAGCGGCAACCGCGAGCATCCGCATGATGGCGGCAATCGCTACTACGCCTTTCTGCTTATCTTCATCGGCGCGATGGCGGGGCTGGTCCTTTCTTCCACCCTGCTGGGGCAACTGCTGTTTTTCGAAATTACCGGTGGCTGTTCGTGGGCGCTGATTGGTTATTATCAGACGCCAAAATCTCAGCGTTCGGCGATGAAAGCGTTGCTGATAACCCACGTGGCCTCGCTTGGGCTTTACCTCGCGGCCGCCACGTTATTCCTCAATACAGGCACTTTTGCGCTTAGCGCATTAAGCCAGCTGCACGGCACCGCCAGCTACGTGGTTTACGGCGGCATCCTGTTTGCGGCGTGGGGCAAATCCGCACAGTTGCCGATGCAAGCCTGGCTGCCGGATGCGATGGAAGCGCCAACCCCAGTTAGCGCTTACTTACACGCAGCGTCCATGGTCAAGGTCGGTGTTTACATCTTTGCCCGCGCCATTCTGGAAGGCGGCAACGTGCCGCACGTCATCGGTTGGGTCGGCATTGTAATGGCGACCATTACCATGATTTACGGCTTCATGATGTACCTGCCGCAGAAGGACATGAAACGCCTGCTGGCCTGGTCGACCATCACTCAACTGGCGTGGATGTTCCTTGCGTTGTCGATGGCGGCGTTGGGGTCAAAACAGGCGCTGGACGGCGGCATTGCCTACATCTTCAACCACGCGTTTGCCAAAAGCCTGTTCTTCCTCGTTGCCGGGGCATTCAGCTACAGCTGCGGGACTCGTCTGTTGCCAAAACTGCGCGGCGTGATGAGCAAATCCCCACTGCTGGGTATTGGTTTCTGCGTCGCTGCCCTGGCGATTGCCGGGGTGCCGCCGTTCAACGGCTTCTTCAGCAAATTTCCTGTCTTTGCCGCCGGGTTCACGCTCTCGTCAGAACACTGGCAACTGCTGCCGGTCATGGTGCTGGCGCTGGTGGAGTCCGTGGCGAGCTTCGCGTGGCTGATTTACTGGTTCGGGCGCGTGGTGCCTGGGGAACCAGGGCCGGAAGTGGCGCAGATGTCACCGCTGCCGATGGCGATGCGCGCTGTGTTGGTCGTTCTGGTAGTGATGTCGCTGCTTTCCAGCGTCATGGCTGCGTACTGGCTTAATTAAGGGAGTCGATGATGACCGGAGCCTTACTCGTTAATAACCTCGCCGGGCTGATGATGGTGACATCACTGCTGGTGATTGGGGCGAAACACCCGCGCAGCTCCTGCTGGTTCTATGCCCTGCAGTCGCTGGTACTGGTGCTGATTTTCTTCACGCTCTCCCGGACGCTCGATTCTGAACAACTGCTGATGTGGTCTTTCAGCGCGTTGCTCACCAAAGTGATTCTGGTGCCGCTGATCATGGGCTTTGCGCTACGCAAGCTGGCAGACCCGAAAGCCGATGCCAGCCTGATCAGCCCGACGATGCTGACAATAGCCGCCGCAGTGATTGTGGTGCTGTGCTGGTACGTGGTGCGCCCGGTGCAGTTGCCGCTGTTGCAGGATTTAAAACCTGCGCTGTCGGTGGCGCTGGGCCATTTCCTGCTTGGCCTGCTGTGCATCGTCACCCAGCGCAACATTCTCAAACAGGTGTTTGGCTACTGCCTGATGGAGAACGGCTCGCACCTGGTGCTGGCGCTGCTGGCGCATAAAGCGCCGGAGCTGGTGGAGATTGGCATCGCCACCGACGCGATTTTCGCGGTGATTGTCATGGTGCTGCTGGTGAGAAAAATCTGGCGCACGCTCGGCACGCTCGATGTGGATCAACTGACGGCGCTGAAGGGATAACACAATGAGTCATACTGCTATTTTCACCCTGTTACTGCTGACGCCGCTGCTGTTTTCGCTGCTGGCGTTTGCCTGTCAATTGTTGGGTTCTGGCTCGCGTGCGGCGGTAACATTTCTGCACGCCGTAGGTATTGCCGCGCTGTTGGGCGTAACGCTTTACGCCGTCAGCGTGGTTTATCAGCAAGGCGAGATGTTCTCGGACAACCTGTGGCTGCACGTTGATAGCCTGAGCGCGCTGTTCCTTGCGCTTCTGGGGATTATTGGCTGCCTGACTGGCCTTTATTCGATTGGCTATATGCGCCACGAAGTGGACGAAGGGGAAATTTCCGTCACCACGCTGTGCAACTACTACGGCTTCTTCCACCTGTTCCTGTTCACCATGATGCTGGTCGTCACCAGCAACAACCTGATTGTGATGTGGGCGGCGATAGAAGCCACCACGCTCAGTTCGGCGTTTCTGGTGGGCATTTACGGTCAGCGTTCATCGCTTGAAGCGGCCTGGAAGTACATCATCATCTGTACGGTGGGCGTGGCGTTCGGCCTGTTCGGCACCATTCTGGTGTACGCCAACGCGGCCAGCTTCATGCCAGATGCGCACAACGCCATTTTCTGGAGTGAAGTGCTCAAACACGCCTCACAGCTCGATCCGACCTTAATGCACCTCGCCTTTGTTTTCGTGCTGATTGGCTTTGGCACCAAAACCGGGCTGTTCCCGATGCACGCCTGGCTGCCTGATGCGCACAGTGAAGCGCCAAGCCCAACGAGTGCGCTGCTTTCCGCGGTGCTGCTCAACTGCGCGCTGCTGGTCATCATTCGTTTCCACATCATTATTACCAGCACAATTGGCACTCAGTTCCCGAACATGCTGCTGATGATTTTTGGCCTGCTGTCGGTGGCGGTGGCCGCGTTCTTCATTCTGGTGCAACAGGATGTGAAACGCCTGCTGGCTTATTCCAGCGTTGAGAACATGGGGCTTATCGCCGTGGCGCTGGGGATCGGTGGGCCGCTGGGGGTGCTGGCAGCACTGCTGCACACCCTCAACCACAGCCTGGCGAAAACGTTGCTGTTTTGTGGTTCCGGTAACGTGTTGCTGAAGTACGGCACCCGTGACTTAGGCGTGGTGCGCGGCATGCTGAAGCTGATGCCTTTTAGCGCCGTGCTGTTGGCTGGCGGTGCGCTGGCACTTGGCGGTATGCCACCGTTCAACGTGTTCCTCAGTGAGTTTATGACCGTCACCGCGGGCCTGGCTGGGGGACATATCTGGCTGACTATCGGCCTGCTGCTGTTGCTGACGGTGGTGCTCGGCGGGTTGGTACGAATGGTGGCTTGCCTGCTGTTTGGTACCGCGCCTGAAGCTACCAGCAAAGGCGAACTGGGTCTGCTGACCACGCTGCCGATGGCGATTCTGCTGGTGCTTATGTTGGTGATGGGCACTCACATTCCGCAGCCGGTGAGCCGCCTGCTGGAAAACGCCGCGTCGATTGTGATGAAAACATCCCCGCAGCAAGGTTTTCAGTGGCCGTGGGCTGGAACGTCTGCCGCGGTCACTTCCCACTGTAATAGCACCCGCGAGTGCGCTGGAGAAATGAAGTGAGTTATCAACAATATATGAACGGTCTCGCGCAGGGCGATGTACGTGGGTTGGGGTATCTGGCCGCAGTGAGGGAAAAATTCCCCGGCGCGATTCTGGATGAAGAGCGTCAGACCGGCGATCAGGTGACCATTACCGTTAAAATTAACCTGCTGTCAGAGATTGTTGAATTTCTCTATTACGGCTGCGGTGGCTGGCTGCCAGTGCTGTTTGGCAACGATGAACGTACGCTGAACGGACATTTTGCGGTGTATTACGCGCTGTCGATGGAAGAGGGCGAGAAGTGCTGGGTGGTGGTGAAAGCGTTAGTCGATCACTCGCTTGAGTTTCCTTCCGTCACGCCTCGCGTACCTGCTGCTGTCTGGGGCGAGCGTGAAATTCGCGACATGTATGGCCTGAAGCCAATTGGCCTGCCGGATGAACGCCGTCTGGTGCTGCCGGACGACTGGCCGGACGAGATGTATCCGCTGCGCAAAGATGCAATGGATTATCGCCAGCGCCCGGCTCCGACGACGGAAACAGAAACCTATCCGTTCATTAACGACGGTGACAAAAAAGCCCGCGTGGTGCCGATTGGCCCAATGCACATCACTTCGGACGAACCGGGCCACTTCCGTCTGTTTGTCGACGGCGAGACGATTGTCGATGCGGATTACCGTTTGTTCTATGTTCACCGCGGCATGGAAAAACTCGCTGAAACCCGCATGGGCTATAACGAAGTGACTTTCCTTTCTGACCGAGTGTGCGGCATCTGCGGGTTTGCCCACAGCGTGGCGTACACCACATCAGTCGAAAACGCGCTGGGGATTGTGGTGCCGCAGCGTGCGCACACCATCCGTTCCATCCTGCTGGAAGTCGAACGCCTGCACAGCCATCTGCTGAACATTGGGCTTTCGAGCCACTTTGTCGGCTTCGACACGGGCTTCATGCAGTTTTTCCGCGTGCGTGAAAAATCGATGATGATGGCGGAAATGCTGACCGGCTCGCGCAAAACCTACGGCCTGAACCTGATTGGCGGCATTCGTCGCGACATCCTCAAAGAGCAGCGCATCAAGACTATCCAGCTGGTTCGTGAGATGCGTGCCGAAGTGACTCAACTGGTCGATATGCTGCTCTCGACGCCAAACATTGGCGAGCGTACGCAGGGCGTCGGCATCCTCGACAGACAAGTAGCGCGTGATTACAGCCCGGTTGGGCCGCTGATCCGCGGCAGCGGGTTCAAACGCGACATGCGCTTCGATCATCCGTATTCCGACTACGGCAATCTGCCAAAAACGTTGTTTGCCTATGACGGCGGCGATGTGTTCTCGCGCGTGATGGTGCGTGTCAAAGAGACGTTTGATTCGCTGGCGATGATTGAGTATGCGCTGGACACCATGGGCAATGGCCCTCTGCTCACGGAAGGCTTCACCTATCAGCCGCATAAATTTGCACTCGGATACGTGGAAGCCCCGCGTGGGGAAGACGTTCACTGGAGCATGCTTGGCGACAACCAGAAGCTGTTCCGCTGGCGCTGCCGTGCGGCGACTTACGCCAACTGGCCGGTGCTGCGCTATATGCTGCGCGGCAACACGGTGTCTGATGCGCCGTTGATCATCGGCAGTCTTGATCCTTGCTACTCCTGCACCGACCGGGTAACGCTGGTGGATGTGCGTAAACGCAAGTCGACCACGGTGCCGTACAAAGAGATTGAACGTTATAGCATTGAGCGCAAGCACTCGCCGCTCAAGTAAGGACTGAACAATGCTGAAACTGTTTAAAACCATCCTTAAAGCGGGCGAGCCAACGGTCAAATATCCGTTTGCGCCACTGGAGATCAGCCCGGATTTTCGTGGCAGACCAGAGCTGAACCCGGAACAGTGTATTGCCTGCGCCGCCTGCACGATGGCGTGCCCGGCGAATGCGCTGACCATGGAAACACATCCTGAAAATAACGAGCGCCTCTGGCAGCTGTTTATCGGCCACTGCATTTTCTGCGGACGCTGCGAAGAGGTGTGCCCAACCAAGGCCATTCGTCTGACCAACGATTTCGAACTGGCGGTCACCAACAAAGCGGATCTGTATGTGAAAGCGGTGTTTCGTCTACAGCATTGCGAAGTCTGCCAGCAGCCCTTTACGCCGGAAAAATCCGCTCACTATGCCGTGGAATTGCTGCGCCAGTCGGGCGTCAGCGACGAAGCGCTGGAGAGTATGAAATCTCAGTTCACCACCTGCCCGGCATGCAAACGCAAGCAAACCTTGGGTCGTCACGACCAGCAAGGGCTCAGTTTTAACGTCGTGGAGAAAGCCGATGAGCGAGTTTAATCATCACGTTAGCCAGCCCGTCACTCTGGCGGACGATGCGACCCGAATGAAGCAAATGCTGCTCAAAGACATCAAGCGTTCAGCCTACGTGTATCGCGTGGACTGCGGCGGGTGTAACGGCTGTGAGATTGAGATTTTCTCCGCCATTACGCCGGTTTTCGATGCGGAGCGCTTCGGCATCAAAGTGGTGGCTTCCCCTCGTCATGCAGATATTTTGCTGTTCACCGGCGCGGTGACTCGCGCGATGCGTGTACCCGCGTTGCGAGCCTATGAGTCTGCGCCCGATCCTAAAATCTGCATTTCCTACGGGGCTTGTGGCGTGGGCGGCGGCATTTTCCACGATCTTTATTGCGTGTGGGGCGGCAGCGACACCATTGTGCCCATTGACGTGTGGATCCCAGGTTGCCCACCAACGCCCGCCGCGACCATTCATGGTTTTGCCGTGGCATTGGGCTTGCTGGATCAAAAACTCAAAGGCGTGGATCACGTTCAGGGCGAAAACGAAAAACCAGCGTTGATCCTGCCAGATGTGCCGTTGGCGCTGCGCGTGGCGGTGGAAAGGGAAGCTCGCAGAATGGCGGGTTATCGTCAGGGCGGAGATATCTGCCAGCGGTTCCTGACGCTGATTCAGCATAAGCAGCCGCAACAAGCGGCGCATGAGGTTGAAGCCTGGCTTCGCAAAGAGAACGATCCGCGCCTGAGCGAAATTATCCATAACCTGATGGCGGTGGTCGCCGGGGAGGTCACGGCGTGAGCGACAAAGGAAAAGTGACGTTCTGGTCGCTGCGACAGAAGTTCGTCGACAGCGACGACGATATGCCCGCCGAAAGTCAGCAGGTGATGTATTACTCGCTGGCGATTGGTCATCACGTCGGGATGATCGACTGCCTGAAAACGGAACTGGAATGCCCGCTGGACGGGTATACCGAATGGCTGAAATGCCTGCCTGAAGGCGAAGGGCGGCGTAAGCTGCGTGGCCTGCTGACTTTTGGTGAAATCACCATCGATTCCACCCATACGTCGCTGCTGGCAAATGCAGTTTCGGCACTCAGTAAAACAGGGGATGAACCCTACAAAGGCTGGAGTCTGCGGCTGATTGAGCTGCTGGCGGAAATCGAGCGCGAACCGGCTATCTATCTGATAGTGAAAAGGCAGATTGCCTGATGACGCTCAGATTGCTGACAAAGAAGGAAAAAGCGTGGTTTTTCCTTCTTTGTGGTGAGCAGCCGAAAATCAATGAATTGATTTTCCTTATTTTTTGTTCTGCCACCCATGACAAAACTTCATTCGTTAGAGGTTTGTCATCAGTCTCAGCGCCTGATGGCGCTTTGCTTATCAGGCCTACAAAATCAAAATGTGATGATGAATTTGTAGGCCCGCGCAGGCGAAGCGCCGCCGGGGGGCGGTTACAAATCCCGCGTGCTGATCCCCAGACGCTGCATTCTCGACAGCAGCGTCGTTCTTTTCAATCCCAGCTTCTTCGCCGCCCCTTTCGGCCCAGCTACGATGCCGTTGGTTTCACGTAGCGCCTGTAAAATCTTTTCTTTTTCACTCTCGTCATTTTCCGGCACCTGCGGGCTAAACATCGGCGGCAGCTTGAGCGGTGCAGGCTGAGCGCGGGGCGTGCTGGCTGGCGCGGCGGGGATTTTCAGATCGCTTAGCTGAAGATTTAACGTATTGCCCTGGGTCAGGATCACCGCACGCTCAATCACGTTTTGCAGCTCACGAACATTGCCCGGCCACGGATAGTTGCACAGCGCTTTTAACGCTGCGGCGGGAATCGTGTCGATGGTTTTGTTCATTCGCGCGGCGAGCTTTTGGGTGAACCAGGTTGCCAGCAGCGGAATGTCTTCCGGGCGTTCACGCAGCGGCGGGATCACAATCGGGAAGACGTTCAGGCGATAGAAGAGATCGCTGCGAAATTCACGATCCTGCACCATCTGATGCAGATCGCGGTTGGTGGCGGCGATCATCCTGACGTTGACTGGAATCACCTGGTTGCCGCCAAGGCGCTCGACTTCCCGTTCTTGCAGCACGCGCAACAATTTCGGCTGGAGCTCCAGCGGCATATCGCCAATTTCATCCAGAAACAGCGAACCGTTATCGGCCATTTCAAAACGCCCGATGTGCGTGCTGGTGGCCCCGGTAAACGCGCCTTTTTCATGACCAAACAGATCGCTTTCCAGCAGGCTGGCCGGGATGGCGGCGCAGTTCATCTTCATTAACGGTTTGGCTGAACGCTGGCTGAGTTTGTGAATGGCTCGCGCGATAAGCTCCTTACCGGTGCCCGTTTCGCCGAGCAGCAGCACGGTACTGTCGCTCATGGCGACCATTTCCACCTGGCGAAGTAAATTTTTCATCGCTGCGCTCTGATAGATAATGTCGTTCAGGCTTTCCGCATTTTGCAGTTGCTCATTCAGCCAGATATTTTCTTGTTTTAACGAATCTTTCAGGCGAGTGATTTCATTCCACGCATTGGCGTTATCCACGGCAATACTGATGCGTGAGGCTATTTGGCCCAGCAGTGAGCACACCGCGGGCGTAAAAGCGCCGGCATCGGTATGCGCAAGAATGAATATGCCTGGCGAGTGGGCATTAAAGGTCAGTGGCAGCAGCAAAACAGCCCGCATTCCGACGGAAAACAAATCCTTTAATAACGGATCGTTCACATTCTCAGTTAACGCGACCGCCTGAGGCTGGCCATTTTCCAGCACGCTTTTGATTTTGCCAGCCGTAAACGGGTAGGTTTTTTGCTGGCAATAATGTTGGTTATCGTCATACCAGCCACAGGCCGTCACCGGGAATGTGCTGGCCTGTTCGCCGTCAAAGAAGGCAATTGCCACAGAAGGAATGGCAAAAAAGCGATGGATGTCCTGGGATATCGCGCTGACCAGACCTTCGCGGTCGAGATGGGCCAGCACCGAGTTAGTGATGTCCACCAGAATGCGATATTCGTCACGCTCATCTTTTAATTGATGAAAGAATTCCAGCAGTTCCGGATCGATGCCGGAATTAATCATGGCGATCAAATGATTATTCCATTCACTGCTTGTAATGGGAATGGTTCTTATTTTCTTGCCACCTAACTTCTTTACATCATTCATCACATTAGCCTGGTTGAGAGGAATTGCTGATTGTCGCAAGGGTTCAGCAACCCTATTTGAGATCAGTATTTGCGGGCTGCGTGCAATATAAGATACCCCTTAAGGATCATTCGTTGATATCGATGGGTAATTTGCGCATTCAGGCCATTTTAGGGGGAGAAAAGGGTGACCAACGTTTTACTTTGTGTCGGCAATAGCATGATGGGTGACGACGGTGCCGGCCCGTTACTGGCTGAAATGTGTGCCGCGCAGCCGAAAGGCGACTGGCAAGTGTTTGACGGTGGCAGCGCGCCAGAAAGAGAAGTGGCCGCAATTCGCGAACTCAAGCCAGAACGATTGTTGATTATTGATGCAACCGATATGGGGCTCGAACCGGGTGATATCCGCATTGTGGACCCGGACGACATTGCCGAAATGTTCCTGATGACCACGCACAATATGCCGCTTAACTACCTGATTGAGCAGCTTGAAGAAGATATCGGCGAGGTCATTTTTGTCGGCATTCAGCCGGATATTGTCGGTTTCTATTATCCGATGACGGAGAAAGTGAAAGCGGCGGTTGAGGTGGTGTATCAGCGGCTGGAAAATTGGGCAGGTGAGGGTGGGTTTGAGCGACTGTGAAAATTGCCGGGCGGCGCTGCGCTTGCGCCGGCCTACACGACCGTAGGCCCGGTAAGCGCCAGCGCCACCGGGCAATCAGCGCCGCCCGGCAAAAAATCAGCTCAGATCCGTCCCGTTACTCGCAATCACTTTCTTATACCACCAGAAAGATTTCTTGCGGGTGCGGGCCAGCGTGCCGTTGCCTGCGTCATCACGGTCAACGTACACAAAGCCGTAGCGCTTGCTCATTTCCCCGGTTGATGCGGCGACCAAATCAATGCAGCCCCAGGTGGTGTAACCGATAACCGGAATGCCATCGTCAATGGCTTCACCCATCGCCTGGATATGTTCGCGCAGGTAGCTGATACGGTAGTCGTCGTTGATTTCGCCGTTGGCTTCCACCACGTCTTTCGCACCCAGGCCGTTTTCCACCAGGAACAGCGGTTTCTGGTAGCGGTCGTACATCATGTTCATGGTGATGCGCAGGCCGAGCGGGTCGATGCCCCAGCCCCATTCACTGGCTTTGATGTGCGGGTTTTTCAGCGACTTCACGATGTTGGCGGCGTTGGTGTTATTGGCGTTCATATCCGCCGAAGCGCAGCGTGAGGCGTAATAACTGAACGAAACGAAATCGACGGTGTTTTTCAGGATGTCATCGTCGCCTGGCGCTTTCTCAATCACGACGCCTTTTTCGCGGAACACGCGCGCAGAATAGGCCGGGTAAGCGCCACGCGCCTGCACGTCGATAAAGAACAGGTTCTCGCGGTCTTTCTCCAGCGCCATCCAGACATCTTCCGGTTTGCAGGAGTAAGGGTAGAAGTTGCCACCCGCCAGCATGCAGCCGACCTGGTTTTGCGGGTTCACCTCATGGGCGATTTTGGTCGCCAGGGCGCTGGCAATCAGCTCGTGATGTGCGGCCTGATATTTTACCTGCTCCTGATTTTCACCTTCTTCAAACACCAGCCCGGCCCCGGAGAAGGGGCTGTGCAGCATGATGTTGATTTCATTAAAGGTGAGCCAGTACTTCACCAGCCCATCGAAGGCTTCAAAACAAGTACGCGCATAACGGGCAAAGAAATCCACCATTTTGCGGTTGCGCCAGGAGCCGTATTCCACCACCAGATGCATCGGCACGTCGAAGTGGCACAACGTAACCAGCGGTTCGATATTGTACTTTTTGCACTCCAGGAAGAGGTCTCGGTAAAACGCGATGCCTTCTTCGTTTGGCGTCAGTTCATCGCCGTTAGGATACAGGCGAGCCCAGGCGATGGACGTGCGGAAAACGGTGAAGCCCATCTCCGCCATCAGGGCGATATCTTCTTTATAGCGATGGTAAAAATCGATGGCCTGATGGCCTGGATAGTATTCGTCCTCGCGCAGGCTAAAGCGTTTTTCCAGCCCCAGTTTGACCGGCATACGGTTTGCGCCGTGTGGGATCATATCGACGGTGGTTAACCCCTTTCCGCCTTCCAGATAAGCGCCCTCTGACTGGTTCGCAGCCAGCGCGCCGCCCCATAAAAATCCTTTAGGAAACATCTTTTACCTCGCTTCTAACGGTTGTGCGGTAGCAGGAACGCCTTGTGCCTGGCGTGCTTTTTCCGCCTCTTCGACCGGAATGTCTTCAAACCCTAACAGCAGCGTCAGGACAAAGGAGAGCACCACAGCCAGCGCCATCACCCCAAACACCCACACGATGGTCATCGGATTGGCGGGGTCAAAGAACTGCACGCTGGTGAACAGCCCTGGTGCGGCCATCGAATGGCTCGCCAACCCGGCAATACCGGCGACGGCCCCGCAAACAAAGCCGCTGATTAAGCTGGCGATCAGTGGGCGCTTCAGGCGAATGGCCACGCCGTAAAGTGCCGGTTCGGAAATGCCCGCCAGAATGGCAGAAGCGGCTGCGGCGAGCGCGGTCTGACGCAGTTCCGGGTTTTTCGTTTTCCACGCGACGGCAAGTGACGAGCCGCCGAGCGACAGGTTGGCGCCAATTTCTGACGGCATCACCATGCCTTCTTTGCCAGTGGTGGCAATGGTCTGAATGATGGTCGGCGTAAAGACGCGGTGCATCCCGGTCATCACCAGCAGCGGCCACAGTGCGCCCATGATGGCGACGGAAAGCCAGCCGAGGTAGTCATGAACGGTGTACACCAGCGCGGAAATGGCGGTACCAATCCAGATGCCAATCGGGCCAATCAACAGAATAGCCAGCGGCGCGGCAATCAGCACAATCAGCATCGGCTTGAGGAAGTTTTTCGTGACCGCAGGTGTGATTTTGTCGACCCAGCGTTCAATAAACGACAGGCACCAGGTCATGACCAGCGCCGGGATAACGGTGTAGGTGTATTTCACCGCCGTGACCGGAATAAAGGCGAACTCAACGTGTTCCCCTTGCGCGGCTTTTGCCATTAGTTCGATAAAGCTTGGGTGCACCAGAACGCCAGCAATCGCAATGGCGAGCGACATGTTGGTTTTGAATTTCACCGCAGCGGAAGCAGCCACCATCAGGGGCAGGAAGAAAAATGCGCCATCGCCGATGACGGTCAGAATAGTCAGCGTTGGCGTGCCTTTGGCGAGCACACCAGACATCTCCAGCACCATCGCCAACAGCTTCACCATTGAACCACCGATGATCGCCGGGATCAGCGGAGACATGGTGCCGATCAGCGCATCAAGAATGCCCGCACCCACGCGACGCAGCGTCCATTTTTGCGGATTTTGTTCCACGGCGGGCTGAAGGTTACCCGGTAGCAGCGCCATCACTTCTTTGTACGCCTGTGAAACGGTGTTGCCGATAATCACCTGGCACTGGTTATCACTGCGCACCACGCCGAGCACGCCGCTAAGGGCTTTCAGCGTGGCAACATCCGCAAGCGTTGGGTCATTCAGCACAAAGCGCAGACGCGTCATGCAGTGAGTGGCGGCGGCGATATTGTCGGCCCCCCCAAGCGCGGACAGAACATCCTGAGCCAGCGCGGCATAGTTTTTTGACATCGGGTTAATCCATCTTGGTGTGGTTAATCTTTGTGTAGGAAACCGGTTCCACAAAATCATGAAGAGATCGGCGTGGTGAAACAAGATGAAAATTTAACTATTCTCAATTTTGTGATTTATATCGGATTTTTAAACCGTTCGAACGGCAGAAGTAAGGAAACGCCATCATGATTCCTGTTCAATGAAGTGAGAACACGGTAGAAAAGAGTATTGCTGTCTTTATATTTTTAATAAAAACCGAGGGTCTTTAATTGTTAGGCAAATAGCATAATCGGTTACGTAGTATTCTTTTAATCTGGGATCCTCGCAGGTTTTATATGGTGTAAATAGAGTAAGATATAAATAAAAAACAAGAGATAGAATGTTTAGCAATGCAAAAATAGATAAAAACAAGATGGCCGTTATTGTTGCGTATTTTTGGTACCTTTTAGGAGGTTCAGCACTGGAAGAGAATAATGCGAGAAATGAGTATAAAATAATATAGATAAACATTGGTGAAGTGCACGCTAACGCAATGACTTTTCCGTTGAACCAAAAATAATTGCTACCGCTAAAAAAACGCATTAAATCTTGATAAGGAAGATCAAGGATAAAAAATGTAAAAGCACTTACTGTTACGATGGTAAATACGCAGGCTGCGCGTATTTTGATTTTATCAAAAAATGTTGGGTTTGTTTTTTTATTTATTATCTCAATTGTGTAGGTTTTAAATGGGAACAAATTCAAATTCTTTAGGATGAATGTGTTGTTTTAAATAGCCTGTGGTTTTTTTGAAAATCGTTGTTTCTTATTCAAAAATGATGCTAATAGAAAACATGAGACTCAAATCTGGCACAGGTACTGTAATCAATGACATAGTAGTCATTTAACTCTGTTTTCTCACAAGGTTTGAATGGGGAAAACAAAAGGATATAGAAGTGAAGAAATGTAGCAATCATGCTAAGTAGCACAACCAGAGTTACAGAGGTAATAGCGACAATATCGTCAAAAGCATCCAGTTTTTTAGGCGGGTGATGTGTTTCAGAGAAGATTGACAGAACTCCCATGAAAATACAGTACGCTAACAATGGTGCTCCAGCCAAACATGCGATACGCTTTCCATTGAACCAAAAGCAATCCTGACTTTGAGTGATGAAAATCATATCGCGAAAAGGCAAGTTCACCGCAAACATGATGAGTCCAGCAATTATTACCCTGGTCGCAACGATCACAATACGCAGACCTGGCTGTTTTAATAAATTAGTACAATAGCCTTTCATATTGCTATCAATTATACCATTTAATTTATTTGTCATGATACCTGCGTTTATAATGAAATGTGCAGCAGAATTTTATTCTGAAAAGATAACTTTATTCGGTATGTTTATGTGCTAATAAGAATCATGACTGTTAATTCTATGGCAAACTTCTAATTCCGTGGCGAAATAATGTTCAAGAGTTGTCTCCTTACAATGTTTGTAGGATGAGAAAAAAATGATGTAGAAATACAAAAATAAAGATAGGATGTTCAGTAGTATGAGGGATATCAGGGTGATAATTGTTATAATCCCACTGAATCGGCTCAGAGACTTCGGGAACTGATGATCTTTGCTAAATATTATAATGAATAAAATGAAAATGATGAATATTAAAAATGGTGCTGCGGATAAGTAAGCGATATGCCTTCCATCAAACCAAAAATACTCATTTTTGGTGAAAATAAACATCAGGTCGTGATAAGGAATATCTATGGAAAAAGATAATGCCATGTATGATATAGTAATTGCACCGATTGCCCATATAATTATTGCAATGTTTTTTAACGCGGTGATTAACATAGGAGTTTCCATTTCAATAATAGTTTTTATTAAAATATACTAATGCATCAGGAGACATGTGTTGCTTATTCCATTCTTGCATTTTTATTTCATCGATAAGCGCTTCTCTAATCATTTTTTTGAATGCTTGAGACCATCCATTTTCTTTGTCAAGTTTATTTAGTTTGTAATTTACATATATACCGAGAAAGATTATTAATCCTGCTGTAAGAATAAGCGGGCTGCTAACTAATGCTAACCCAATGCCTGCGATTGTGGCTATGACGGTAGAAACCAATGTTTTCGCCGTATCCATAATTACGTCGCCAAAAAAATCTACTAAGGTATATTCCTTCTTAAATATCAATTCAATAGCTCGAAAGGCCAGTGAAAAATAAACACAGAACCTTACTGCCCTGGCAAAGTTATAAATTGCACCTCGCCAACCGATGCCGAGTTCCAGCAATTGCAAACTGTTGGCTCTGTATCGGGTTCCGTTAAGTATGCGACGCGTACTCGCATAGCCGGTGATTTTGATATAGGTCTCAGTACCGTATTTGCAGGCTTTTGCCCTGATGCCCAGGCCTTTAAGGTTAAACGCCAGTTGATTGGCTTCATCAAGATATGTCGAAAAGTTCCTGACGGTATTCATGCCATCCAGGATGTCTTTGATGTTCCCACCGCCAAGGGTATAGGAGAAAAAATCATCCGCTTTGCCAGTGAGATCGCTCAGGACACCTCGGGCTTCCGCCAGGGTAAACAACATAATATGTTGCGTATTTTTGGCTAACAACTCCTCCAGATGTGGAAGGCTGTCAATATAGGGGTGGTTGGGCACCAGCTGGTTGATGGGCTGCTCCCCGCGCAGAATACTTCCCATTGAATCGGCCCAGGATGAGCCTCCAGGATACTTTGAATAAGGCATCTTTATTCCTCAAGGCTATTTGTCAGAAAATTCGCTCTTCCCACAGGCTGTAAGTGCTGGTGCCCGCCACGCGGTGCTCCCAGCTAATCGCTTGGTAAGCGAACGAGACTCTCTCCTGTGCTTCTTCCCCGGTATGGTGAATATTGTGAGGGATGTGAAGGTCAATCTCAGCAATACGCGCATCGCTCAGTTTTATCTGGTAGTAAAGTTCGCTGCAGCCGGTTCGGTCTGTGCGGTAAAAATCAAAGATGCAGCTAAATGCCTCATTTTCTGAAATGGCTTTTGCCAGCAGCGGTGAGGATTTGTCTAGCGGCTTAATCAGCGTGATGTTGTGATGATTAACATTTTGTTCGCGCGAAAGAGTATGGGACAGAGTGAAAATAAAGATTTGGTCACGATGTGCTATCTGTGCTTTATTTCCGACTGATGCCTGACTCAGGCAACCTGAAGAGACCAGCCCTTGCTGTTCCCCCGTTAACGAGAGATAAATAAACCCTGACATATGAATGCTCCTGATTTATTCATTATATTTATGTATATGACTTTACTGTAAAAAAGAGACTTAACTTTCTTAGTCTTACTCCTGGCGTAAACGTCGGGCAATCTAAATAAATAAGAAATGAGCAAGCGGGATGAAATTTCGCACTAATAAACAAAATAAACCTTTTATTAATCGAATCAGTAATTGCTCTTAAAAAAACAGAATTAGACGGCTGTTCTCCTGTGAAGATAAAGGCGTTGGCAGGTGGAACTCGGAGAGACAAAACGCTGCAATTCCCGCAGCGCTGAAGTAAACTTCCCGCCATTAAAACGTAAGGAATTTGCAACATGACAACGATGCTGGAAGTGGCGAAGCGCGCTGGCGTGTCGAAAGCCACCGTATCCCGCGTGCTGTCGGGCAATGGTTATGTCAGCCAGGACACCAAAGACAGAGTGTTCAAAGCGATTGCGGAGAGCGGCTATCGCCCCAATTTGCTGGCGCGAAACCTGGCGACGAAGAAAAGCCAGACGCTCGGGCTGGTGGTGACCAACACGCTGTATCACGGCGTCTACTTCAGTGAACTGCTGTTTCATGCGGCACGCCTGACAGAAGACCAGGGGCGTCAGTTGATCCTTGCGGATGGCAAACACAGTGCGGAAGAAGAAAGGGCGGCGATTCAGTACCTGCTCGATTTGCGCTGCGATGCGATCATCATTTATCCCCGTTTTCTGACCCCCGATGAGATGGATGAAATCATCCGTAACCACGAACAACCGATCATGGTGCTCAACCGTCGTCTGCGGCAAAACGGCAGCCACTGCGTCTGGTCAGATCAAAAAGCCTCCAGCCAGATGGCGGTGGAACAGCTCATTCAACAGGGCCACCGTGATATCGCATTTATCACCGGTTCGCTGGATTCACCGACGGGTATTGAGCGTTTGGCGGGCTATAAAGAGGCGCTGAATAGCCACGGCATCGCCGTGCGGGATGAACTGATTACCCAAGGGAAATGGACCCCGGCGACAGGGGCGACGGGTGTGGAAACGTTACTCGAACGCAAGGTGTCATTCAGCGCACTGGTCGCCAGTAACGATGACATGGCGATTGGCGCGATGAAGCAACTCCATGCCAAAGGCGTACGCGTGCCTGAACAGGTTTCGGTGATTGGTTTTGATGATGTGGCGCTGGCACCGTATACCATTCCGGCGCTCTCCAGCGTGAAAATCCCGGTTACTGCGATGATTGAAGAGACCATCAACCGCCTGATTTTTATGCTGGATGGCGGTGAATTCAATCTCCAGCACGCTTTCCCCGGCGAGCTTATCATGCGCGATTCCGTCACTGCGGGCCCCTTTGCCTGACCTTGTGTCCTGTCGTCGTCATAAGTGACGATGACAGGCTGACACTTCGTGAGTGAAATCGTTAATCTATTGATAAATAGCCATTTTAATAATGGCGCGGAAAATGCATAGCCCCAGCCTTAACGCGAAATGCTGGAGGAGTGGATGAACCGTTTCATCATCGCGGAAGCGAGCAAATGTATTGGCTGTCGCACCTGTGAAGTGGCTTGCGCCGTGGCGCATCAGGAAGATCAGGACTGCGCGGCGTTAACCCCGCAAACTTTTTTGCCCCGCATCCATGTTATCAAAGGCGTGAATATCTCCACCGCGACAGCCTGTCGCCAGTGTGAAGATGCGCCCTGTGCCAACGTGTGTCCTAACAATGCCATCGCCCGTGAAAATGGGTTTGTCCATGTGATGCAGGAACGCTGCATTGGCTGCAAAACCTGTGTCGTGGCGTGCCCTTATGGCGCGATGGAAGTGGTGGTTCGCCCGGTCATTCGCACCAGCGGCTTTGGCATGAAGGTGAAGATGGAAAAAGCGGAAGCCAACAAGTGCGACCTCTGCCATACCCGTGAAGAAGGCCCAGCCTGTATTGCTTCTTGCCCAACGTTTGCCCTGAGCTGCATCGACCGCATGGCGCTTGAAAAACTGAATGAAGAAAAACGCCGCCGCACTGCGCTGGCCTGGTGATTGCACGATGAACGGAATTGCCCTTCGTGTTCGGGGCAAAGTGCAGGGCGTGGGGTTTCGGCCGTTTGTCTGGCAGGTTGCGCAGCAGTTACAGCGCTGCGGAGATGTCAGCAACGACGGTGAGGGCGTGCTGGTGCACCTTGTCGGTGCAGATAATGGGTTTGTTGCCCATTTGCAGCGCCATTGCCCCGCGCTGGCGCGTATCGATTCCACGGATATCACGCCTTATCACTGGGAGACTCCGCCTGAAGATTTCAGCATTCGCGCAAGCGGTGCAGGAGCCATGAGCACGCAAATTGTGCCGGATGCGGCGACGTGTCCGGCCTGTCTCGCTGAAATGAATGACCCGCACAACCGGCGTTACCGTTATCCGTTTATCAACTGCACTCACTGCGGCCCGCGATTTACCATTATTCACGCCATGCCTTATGACCGCCCCTACACTGTGATGGCGGCGTTTCCCCTTTGTCCTGCATGCGAAAAAGAGTATCGCGACCCGCGAGATCGTCGCTTTCATGCCCAGCCAGTGGCCTGTGCCGAATGCGGCCCGCAGCTCAGTTGGCAAGACGGTAGGGCAAATGTGGACGGCGAAGCGGCGCTGATGGCTGCGGTCGGGAAGATTGCGCAGGGCGGTGTTGTCGCGGTGAAAGGGCTGGGCGGTTTTCATCTTGCCTGCGATGCCGGAAATCCTGCTGCTGTTGCTTTGCTGAGAGCGCGCAAGCATCGCCCGGCTAAGCCGTTGGCGGTGATGGTGGCGCAGTCAGAAGGCTTTTCATCTCAGGCACAAAAGTTGCTTACCTCTCCGGCGTCGCCCATCGTGCTGGTCGCCAAAAACGCCGTCAATGGGCTGTGCGAAGAGATTGCGCCAGGGCTTGATGAGGTTGGCATTATGCTGCCATCGAACCCGATTCAGCACTTGTTGATGCAGGCGCTGAATCGCCCTTTGGTGATGACTTCCGGCAATCTTAACGGCAGGCCTCCGGCTATCAGTAATGAGGATGCGCTGAGGGATCTGGCGCAGATAGCGGACGGATTTCTGCTGCATAACCGCGATATCGTTCAGCGCATGGATGATTCCGTCTTACGTGAAAGTGGCGAAATGCTGCGCCGGGCGCGGGGTTATGTGCCGGATGCGATCCCGTTGCCTGCTGGCTTCAACGACATTCCGCCGATGCTTTGCTGCGGAGCAGACATGAAAAACACCTTCTGTCTGGTACGCGGTAAAGAGGCCGTGTTGAGCCAGCATCTTGGTGATTTAAGCGAAGAAGGCGTGGAAGCGCAGTGGCAAAAGGCGCTGGCGCTGATGCAGTCGATTTATGATTTTAAACCCCAAAAAGTCGTCGTGGATGCGCATCCTGGCTATCGCTCCGGGCAGTGGGGCAAAGCGCTCGGCCTGCCGCTTGAGGAAGTGTTTCACCATCACGCCCACGCCGCAGCCTGTATGGCGGAACAGGGCTGGCCGCTCGACGGTGGAGACGTTATTGCTCTTACGCTCGACGGCATTGGAATGGGCGAAAACGGCGAACTGTGGGGCGGGGAATGCCTGCGGGTGAACTATCACCAGTTTGAACGGCTTGCAGGTTTGCCAGCGGTAGCTTTACCGGGTGGCGACCTGGCTGCGCGACAGCCGTGGCGAAACTTGCTGGCGCAGGGGATGGCGTTCGTGCCGGAGTGGCCATCACGATTGCCGCTAAAAAATTATCCGGCAGAAGCGCTGGCTCGCGCGGTGGAGAGAGGCATTAACGCGCCGCTCGTTTCCTCTTGTGGGCGGTTGTTTGACGCGGTCGCCAGCAGCCTCGGTTGCGCGGCTGAATCTCTCAGTTATGAAGGGGAAGCGGCCTGCCAGCTTGAAGCTTTAGCCCGACAAAGCTCAGTCGAGAAACACCCGATTGTGCTGCCGTGGCGCAACGGGGCGCTGGAGATGGCTACATTTTGGCGGTTGTGGCTTGACTGGCCTGCGGCAAACGCGGAAAAAGCCTGGGCGTTTCATGACGCGCTGGCTTGTGGCCTGGCTGAAATGTTGCGCCATTTTGCCCGGCAAGCCCAAATCAACACGCTGTTCTTTGGCGGCGGCGTGCTGCATAACCGGCTTCTTCGCGAGCGGCTGGCGTTTTATCTGACTGGTTTTACACTTTTATTTCCGCATCGATTGCCTGCAGGCGACGGCGGGATTTCATTTGGACAGGCGGTCATCGCGGCCGCCCGTTGGCAGAAAGAAAGGAAGGGATGATGCTGATTAGGCTTTTACGTCAACAACCTCGTGCGGCGCTGCTGACAGGCGCGCTGCTGCTGGCGAATGTGTTGGCCTGGTGCTGGGCATGGCAGGTGTTTGGTCACAGCGGGGCGCTGATGGCGGCCAGCCTGCTGGCGTGGGGATACGGCCTGCGCCATGCGGTGGATGCCGACCACATTGCCGCCATCGACAGCGTCACGCGTAAAATGATGCAGCAGGGCAAACGCCCGTTCGGCGTCGGTGCCTGGTTTTCCCTTGGTCACTCTTCCATCGTGGTGCTGGCATCGGCTGCAATTGCCGCGACAGCCACCGCCTTCCAACAAAAAATGGGCTGGTTTCATGATACCGGCAGCCTGATTGGCACGGCGGTCTCATCCCTTTTCTTGCTGGCGATGGCCTTTGTGAACCTGATTATTCTGCGCAGCGTGTGGCGTAGTTTTAGAGCTTTCCGTCAGGGCAAGCCGTTTACGGCGGACGTGGCGACCAGCGGCGGGATGATGAGCTGGATCTTTGGCAAAACCTTTCGCCTGATTGGTAAAAGTTGGCACATGTATCTGGTCGGGTTCTTGTTCGGCCTGGGCTTTGATACCGCGACAGAAATCGGCGTGCTGGGCATCACTGCTGCCAGTGCCTCCAGCGGCATGTCTATCTGGAGCATCATGATTTTCCCGGCGCTGTTTGCAAGCGGAATGGCGCTTATCGACACGCTGGATAACGTGCTGATGGTCGGTGCCTACGGGTGGGCATTCAACAAGCCGCAGCGCAAGCTCTATTACAACATGACCATTACCGGCACGTCTGTGGTGGTGGCGCTGTTTATCGGCGGGCTGGAAGCGTTGGGGCTGCTGATGGACAAATTCGGCTTCAGCGGCGGTCTCTGGAAGGTAGTTGGCGCGCTGAATGAGAACCTGGGCAACGCGGGTTTTGTGGTTATCGGCCTGTTCATGGCCTGCTGGATTGTGTCCTGGGCGGTATATCGCTGGCGAGGGTATGACGCACTGCCTTGTGCGTGATACCCGATGCTGAAAGCTTAGAGAATGCCTGCCTGGTAGAAATCCTGCAGGTTGATTGCGCCGCAAAGGTGACCGTTTTTATCGACTACCGGCGCGGCCGCAATTTTGCGTTTCATCAGTTCGTCTTTGGCATCTACTGCGCGGCTGTCTGCTTCGAGCGTCACGCCGCCTTGGGTCATCGCTTCTGACACGGCAGCTTCCAGCTTGCCGCCACCGACCAGCCAGCGACGCAAATCGCCATCAGTGAACACGCCTTTGACCCTTGCGCTGTTATCACACACGGCAACCAGACCCAGCCCGGTGCGGCTTAATTCCAGCATCGCGTCCATCACGCTTGTCGTCAGTTTGACCTGCGGGATCTGGTCGTCGGTGCGCATCAGGTGATGAACTTTGTTCAGCAGCCGCGCGCCTAACGCTCCCGCAGGATGAGAACGGGCAAAATCTTCTTCGTTAAAACCACGTGCCTGCATGACGGCCATCGCCAGTGCATCGCCCATCATCAGGGTATTGACGGTGCTTGATGTTGGGGCCAGATGCATCGGGCAGGCTTCGCGCTCAACGGCGATATCCAGCACGGCTGCCGCCGCAAGGCCCAACGGGGAACCCGGTTTGCCGGTCATTGCCAGCAGGGTTACCGATTTCTCTTTCAGGCGCGGCACGATGAAATCCAGCTCTTTCGCCGTGCCGGAATAGGAGATAAACAGCATCACATCGCGGCTTTCAATCATGCCTAAGTCGCCGTGCAGCGCTTCGGCCGGGTGAACGAAGAACGCGGGCGTTCCGGTGCTGGCGAGCGTGGCGGCGATCTTTTTGCCGATATGTCCGGATTTGCCAATCCCGGCGACGATCACTTTGCCTTTGCACTCCAGCAGCGCCTTCGCGGCGCGAACAAATTCATCACCCAGACGATCCGGCAGGCGGCTTGCTTCTTCCAGTTCGATTTGCAGGGTCTGACGACCGGCGTTCAACAGCAGGTTATTCATGACGTTCTCCGGTGATAATGACGTTAATGCCTTTGGCTTCCAGCGCTTGTTTAAAGGTCGGTTCGATGCCTGCATCGGTGATCAGGGTGTCGACGCTTTCCAGGCTGCAAACAATGTTCGGGCTTTTGCGACCAAACTTGGACGAGTCCGCCATCAGAATGACTTCGCGGGCCGCATTGCACATGGCTTTGCTGACGCTGAACACTTCGTTGAAGGTAGTAACGCCCGCGTTCAAATCGATGCCGTCGGTGCCCATAAACAGCTTGTCGAAGCTGAAATGCTCAAAGGCATTTTCCGCCAATTGTCCGTGAAAAGAGGCGGATTTCTTACGGAATGTGCCGCCTGGCATCAGAATGGTTTGTTCGTTATCGAATTCAGAAAGGGCGTTGACGATATGCAGGCTGTTGGTCATCACGGTGATGTTGTTGAAGCGGCTCAGCATCGGCACCATCTGCAACACGGTGCTGCCAGCATCGAGGATTATCGAGTCGCCATCATGAATAAAGGCCACGGCGGCTTCGGCGATGAGCTGTTTCTGAGAGGTGTTGATCAGCGTTTTGTGGTCAATAGGCGGATCGGCTTCATCTTTATTGAGCACCACGCCCCCGTAAGTACGGATCACCGCGCCGGTGTTTTCCAGCGCGACTAAGTCTTTGCGGATGGTGGTGCCGGTGGTGTCAAAGTAAAGGGCTAAGTCCTCTACCGAGCATTTTCCCTGCTTTTGCAGGTGCTCGATAATGGCCGCCTGGCGCTGCCGTGGTTTCATGGGCGCTGAGTTCCTTAAGTTGCGAAATGATAATTTCGCAAGCTTAGAGCGTTTACAACGAAATTATCTGTGTTTCAGTTTAAGCGCTAATGATAGAGCATTCTGACAGCTCTGATCATGGGGAAAGATCACATCAGGCTCGATTTGCCCGAACAACTGCCCTTTGATCGCCTCAATTTTTCGGGTTCGGGCGAAGACGGTTATCCCGCGCATGATCAGTGAATCGGAAATTATCCCCTGTTGATCGACGGCGACCGCGATGACGACTCGTGGCTTAAAGCGCCCGCCAGAACGGCCCACGCCGATGCGGCCAAGCTGTGCGAGCTGGTCGAAAGCCTGATTGAACCGATGAATTTGCCAGCCGCCCAGCGCCAGTTGGCAAATCCAGGCGATAGCGGCAACGGTGATAAGAGCGGTGACCATAGGTTTCTCCAGATTGTTAACGTTCACATTGCCCGGCAGCACTGTGTTTGTGCCGCCGGGAAACACTGTCAGAACATCACTTGCCCACCGGTCACATTGATAGACTGCCCGGTGCAGTAAGAGGCTTTGTCACTGGCATAGAACAGCAGTGTGTTGAGCACATCCTGATAATCACAGCCACGCTTGAGCGGCACTTTATCGATGTAATACTGCTCCACTTCTTCCGGCTTGATGCCAAGCTTGGTGGCATATTGCGGAAGCAGAGACTGGAACATCGGCGATTTCAGCAGGTTGCCGAGCATCAGCGCGTGAACAGTTATCCCGTATTCCGCTAAATCCAACGCCAGAGATTGCGTCAGGCCCACTCCGCCGAATTTTGCCGCGCTGTAGCCGGAGTTGTGTTTACTGCCCACTTTGCCGGATTTCGAGTTGATCTGAATGATGCGTCCCTGAATGCCGTCGCGGATCATCAGACGGGAAAACTCGCGAGCGCAGAGGAAATACCCCACCAGATTCACCTGCAACGCGCGGTCAAAATCGCCCAGTGCGACGTCACTAATAAAACCAGCTTTGGCAATTCCGGCACTGTAGACCAGCAAATCGACGCGGTTAAAAATCTCATCCACGCCGTGCGCCAGCGCCATCACGCTTTGCTCGCTGGTGGCATCGGCACCAAACCCGTAAGCCACGCCTTCGCCAAACTCCTGATTAATGGCACTGGCAACCCGGGCTGCTTTTTCGCTTTGAATATCGACCACCGCAACGCGATAGCCTTCTGCGGCCAGCCCACGGCACAGGAACTCCCCTAAGGTTTGTCCTCCACCAATGACAACGGCAACCTGATTCATCCTTCTCTCCTTAAATTATGCAACGAATGTGAGTGTGCAGCCGGCGGCGAGCGCCTGTGGCACGGGGCCGTCTACGTGGACGGTGCCCGGATATTCCGCTTCATGCTGTCCATCGAAGCGCAGCGTAATGTGGCCAAGTTCGCGCAGGTTCTGCTCGGCCACATCACCGACGGCGGTGACCGGATAATGTTTGCCGCCTAGCCGTAACTCGCCGCCGGGCAGCAGGGCGCCGCTGAGCGTGCCGTGACAGTGAATGAAGCAATATTCTTCAATGTCGGCCGGTGCGCCTTCGCGAAAGGTAATGAGCATGCTGTCGCCCAGCGCCTCGCGGGCGCTTTGGCCAATGCGGGTGATAGTGGTCTGATAAATGACGGACATCGGTCACTCCTTATTGATAGATAAAGCCAGAGACAAACCAGGCAATCAGCACCGTTGGTGCGCCGGTGAGAAAACGGCTGACCAGCACGGAAGGCACGCCCACGCGAACGGTGTCCTGTCTGGCTTCGGCAAGCGAAAGCCCAACGGGGATAAAGTCGCAGGCCGCCTGGGCGTTAATAGCAAAAAGAGCGGGCAGGGCGAGGTGCGGGGGAATATGCCCAAGCCCGATTTGTACCCCAATCAGCACGCCGATAACCTGCGCAATCACAGCACCTGGGCCGAGGAAAGGTGAAAGCAGCGGGAAGGAACAAATGAGTGCCAGCGTCACCAGACCGAGTGGGTGGCTGGCGAGCGGAGCGAGACCGTGCGCTATCCAGTCGCCAAGCCCGGAAGCCATGATGATGCCGATCAGCGCCGAAACGAACGCCATAAACGGTAGGATCGTCTTCAGTACGGTATCGATGGTGTCGCGACCGGACTGGAATAACACAGCCACCGCAGACCCCATTCCCATGCCCACTTTCGCCAGCAGCCCATCACTCTGTTCTGTAATTTTTTTGCTGGTGTCGTACTCACGCGGCGCAGTGCTGGCACGAGAGCTTTGCGGCGTAGCGGAGCCTTCCATGAGCTGAATGTTTTCCACTTTCACGCCAGAAACATAAATATCCTCAACGATGTACTGCGCCATCGGCCCGGATTTTCCGGTCGAGTGAATGTTGATGGTAGGAATGCGCCGTTTGGGATAGAGGCCACAGCGCAACGTGCCGCCGCAGTCGATAACCGCCACGCCAATTTCTGCTTCTGCGGGCTCGCCTTCCTTAAAGCCGTCTACCGCTTGCCAGCCGGTGAGTTCCACCAGTCTGTCGACGATGGCCGGACGGGTGCCAGCAGTGATGTAAACAATCTTTTTCCCTTCGATAACGTCCAGCTCCAGCGGGCCACCCCAGCCGCTGGTGCCTTTTTCAATACGGATGCGGCTCATGCTGTGGCTCCTGAAAGGCGAACGGTTTGTTCAAGCTGAATCCCCATTTTTCGCTCGAAAATGGCGGTGGTCAGATCGGTGACCCAGCCACGGAAGAAGTTGGTCACCAGACCGACCAACAAATAGCTCACGGCCAGCGGACCAAGGGGAAGACCCAGTGTGGTTAAGCCGCTGGCAATGCCGAGGTACACGAACAATTCGCCCGGGTTGATGTGAGGAAACAGACCGTTCATCGAATGACAGCTGTAAGAGGCTGCGGCGTAATAGCTGGGTTTGTAGCGCTCCGGCATAAAACGCCCAAGGCTCAACGTCATCGGGTTACAAAACACAAATGTGCCGATGAAGGGCAAAACCAGATAACGAGAAACAGGGTTGCCCGCACAGCGTTGAGCAAATCTTTCAATGCGGGCAGGGCCGATAAAGTTGATCAGCGCGTTCATGATAACCAGCAGGCTGATCAGCAGCGGCAGGATCCCGGTCACCATCCCGGTAAACACTTCCCCGCCCTTCTGAAACAGCCCGATGAACCACTCGGCGCCATGGGTAATGGTTTCGATCATTGTTCTCTCCTGTGTGTGTTCTTGTGCAACTGGCTGCAATAATAATCACTTTGAAAGGTTTTAATGTGTTAATTAGATCTCAAAATGAAAGATAAAATAATCATTGTGAAAGATTGTGGTGAAATACCAGGAGGAGAGTGACGAGAGAGGAAGCGTAAAAATGAAAGATTTGTTTTTAATGCAGGTAGCGCTTCCTTGCAGACTTCGGGATGCTTTACCATGATTGCCTTTGCTGAAATTGCTAAATGGATGTCACATGTTGAAGCGTCGTTATCTGACCTTACTCCCACTCTGCGTGCTGGTTGCGGCCTGTAGCAGCAAACCGAAAACGGCGGAAGCGCCTACGGCAACCCCGTCCTCCGGGGGCTTTTTGCTGGAGCCGCAGCACAACGTCACGATGATGGGCGGCGACTTTGCGAATAACCCGGCGGCGGAGCAGTTTATTGATTCGATGGTCAGCAAACATGGCTTTGATCGTCAGCAACTGCATGAAATCCTTTCGCAGGCGAAACGTCTGGATTACGTGCTGCGCCTGATGGACAGGCAGGCACCGACGGCGCAGGTACCAACAGGGCCGAATGGCGCGTGGTTGCGCTATCGCAAACAGTTCATCACCCCAGATAACGTGCAAAACGGCGTGGCTTTCTGGAATCAGTATCAGGATGCGCTGACCCGCGCGTGGCAGGTCTACGGCGTGCCGCCGGAAATCATCGTCGGCATTATTGGGGTGGAAACCCGCTGGGGTCGCGTGATGGGCAAAACCCGCATCCTCGACGCGCTGGCGACGCTCTCCTTCAACTATCCTCGCCGTGCGCAGTATTTCTCTGGCGAGCTGGAAACTTTCCTGTTGATGGCGCGTGATGAGCAGGACGACCCGCTGGATCTGAAAGGCTCCTTCGCAGGCGCAATGGGCTACGGTCAGTTCATGCCGTCTTCCTACAAACAGTATGCGGTGGACTTCAACGGTGACGGGCATATCAACCTGTGGGACCCGGAAGACGCTATCGGCAGCGTGGCTAACTACTTCAAACAGCATGGCTGGGTGAAGGGCGATCAGGTTGCCGTTCCGGCAATGGGTCAGGCGCCGGGTCTGGATAACGGCTTCAAAACGAATTACAGCATTTTGCAGCTTTCAGCGGCGGGCTTGTCTCCAACGCAATCTCTGGGCGATCATCAACAGGCAAGCTTGCTGCGTCTGGACGTGGGTACCGGCTACGAATACTGGTACGGCTTACCAAACTTCTACGCGATCACCCGCTACAACCACAGCACGCATTATGCGATGGCTGTCTGGCAACTTGGTCAGGCTGTCGCCATGGCTCGCGCTCAGCAGTAATGCCTTTTCCCCTCCTGCGGGAGGGGATTTCCGAAACATTCCGATACATCCCCGCTTCAGATCATCAATTTACAACGTCTCATGAACTCATTATTGTTATGTTATAACATATTTGTTTGAGTCGCTGACCATGTCGTTTTCCCTGTTTACCTCCTCCAGTTTGCTGCGCCTGGCTTTCGCCGTTGCGTTACTGACTTTGCTCTGGGTCGCCACCTGGTGGGCGGTGCTGTTGCCATGATTGCTTTGGATCATCTTGTCGCGGGTTACGACCGTCTTGCGATCACCCCGGCGCTTTGTGGCGTTATTGAAGAGGGCTCGCTGACCGCAATTGTCGGCGTGAATGGCTGCGGGAAATCAACGCTGCTCAAAACCCTGGCCGGATTTATCCCTGCCGTGAGCGGAAAAGTGCACTGGCAAAAACAGCGCCCGGTGATTGGCTGGCTGGCACAACGGCATGCGCTGGAGTCTCAGTTTCCCGTAACGGTAAAGGACGTTGTTAGCCAGGGCGCGTGGCCGCGAGTGTCACTGTTTCGTGGCGTGAGCGGCGAAATGCGTCGGCGTGTAGCCCAAGCGCTGGAGAGAGTAGGACTGACCGCGCTCACTGAGATGCCCATTGAAGCGCTTTCTGGCGGTCAGTTTCAGCGCATGCTTTTTGCCCGCGTGCTGGTACAACAAGCGCCGCTAGTGATGCTTGATGAGCCGTTCACCGGTATCGATGAGGCCACCAGTCAGCTGTTAATGGAGGTCATCCTCGACATGCATCGCGCCGGGCAAACGGTACTGGCGGTGTTACATGACAACCAGCGCGTTGCCCGTCACTTCCCTGAAACGCTGCTTCTTGAAGCGCAACACGCGCTTTGGGGGGCAACCGCGTCTGTGCTTCCGGCCTTTGACCACGCGAGGCGAGCATGATCTGGCACACTTTTTTCCAGCCTTTTATCGAATTTGGTTTTATGCGCCGTGCGCTGGTGGTGTGCCTCGCGTTATCGGTCAGCACCACGATGCTCGGTGTGTTCTTGCTGCTTCGTCGAATGAGCCTGATGGGCGATGCGCTTTCGCACGCGATATTGCCCGGCGTGGCGGTGGGATATCTGTTGAGCGGCATGTCGCTGCTGGCGATGACGATTGGCGGGTTTATCGCCGGAATCGCTGTGGCGCTGATTGCGGGCTGGGTTAGCCGCCGCACGCCGCTGAAAGAAGATGCCAGTTTCGCTGGCTTCTACCTGGGATCGCTGGCTTTGGGTGTCACACTGGTGTCGCTCCGGGGGTCAAGCGTCGATCTCCTCCATCTACTGTTTGGTTCCATTCTGGCTGTCGACAGCAACGCCGCGGTGTTTGTGTCTGCGGTTGCCAGCCTCACGCTCATCGCAATGGCCGTGCTGTATCGCGGCTTTGTCAGTGAAGCGTTCGACAGCGCCTGGCTGGAAGTCAACTCGCGCCGTTTACCGTCGTTGCTGCACGGCGTGTTTCTGGCGCTGCTGGTGATTAACCTGGTCGCCGGGTTTCAGGTATTGGGCACACTGATGGCCGTTGGCGTGATGATGCTTCCCGCGATTGCCGCTCGCTGCTGGGCGAGAACCTTACCTGTGATTTTGCTGTTTGCCGCAGTGAGCGGCGCATTCTGCGCCTGGCTCGGATTAAGTTTGTCCTGGTCGGCAAACCTGCCGGCAGGCCCTGCGATTGTGCTCACCGCCAGCCTGCTGTTTTTCATTTCGCTATTTTTTGGCACGCGTAGCCGGCTGGCTTTCAGCCTGCGAGCGCTTTTTTGATAAAGGGGAATAATGATGAAAAGAACGGGGTTTATTTTAGCGCTGGCGCTAGGGGCGCTCTCACCGGGCGTTATGGCAAAAACGCTCAATGTGGTCGCCAGTTTTTCGGTGCTCGGCGATATGGTGCAGCAAGTTGGGGGAGAACACGTGCACGTGGACACGCTTGTTGGCCCGGATGGTGACCCGCATACCTTTGAGCCTTCGCCAAAAGACAGCGTGCTTTTGAGTAAAGCAGATGTGGTGGTGGTCAATGGGCTGGGTCTTGAAGGCTGGCTGGACAGGCTGGTGAAAGCTTCGGGCTTCAAAGGCGAGCTGGTCGTCGCTTCACAAGGGGTGAAGACCCATACGCTTGATGAAGACGGAAAAGTTGTTACCGATCCTCATGCCTGGAACAGTGCCGCCAACGGGGCGCTGTATGCACAAAACATTCTTGCCGGGCTGGTGAAAGCCGATCCGCAAGATGAAGCGGCCCTCAACGCCAGTGGGCAGGCCTACATTGCGCAGCTCAAGCAAATTGATGGCTGGGCGAAGTCACGGTTTAGCGCTATCCCGGAAGCTAAGCGCAAAGTCCTGACCAGCCATGACGCCTTTGGTTACTTCGGGCGTGCTTACGGGGTGACTTTCATGGCTCCGCAAGGCTTGTCTTCAGAAAGTGAAGCCAGCGCGGCGCAGGTGGGCCAACTGATCAATCAGATTAAGGCTGACGGCGTGCAGACCTGGTTTATGGAAAACCAACTCGATCCACGCCTGGTGAAGCAGATTGCTTCTGCGACAGGCGCACAACCTGGCGGTGAGCTGTATCCGGAAGCGCTGTCAAAACCGGGCGGGGTGGCTGACAGCTACGTCAAAATGTTGCGTCATAATGTCGACTCCCTTGCCAATAGCATGAAGTAATTCTGAGATGCGCCCGGCACTTGTCGGGCGCTGTCGATTTTCCTGAACCCACCTCGTAAAACCATCACCTCGTCCCCCTTTTGATGTTGAAAGTGCTACTCTGTGACCCTCTTTTTCAGGCTTTGAGGATGACGATGAACGATCGTGAATTGATGACCCTGAGCGAACAGGTCGGGCTGGCGTTGAAGGCGCAGGGCGCAACCGTCACTACCGCAGAATCTTGCACCGGTGGCTGGATAGCCAAAGTCCTCACCGACATTTCAGGCAGTTCTGCCTGGTTTGAACGTAGCTTTGTGACCTACAGCAACGAAGCGAAATCGCAGATGATTGGCGTGCGTGAAGAGACATTGCTCAATCACGGCGCAGTCAGCGAACCGGTGGTGGTGGAGATGGCGATTGGCGCTTTACGGGCCGCTCGCGCGACGTATGCGCTGTCTGTCAGCGGCATTGCGGGCCCGGATGGCGGCAGCGAAGAAAAGCCCGTCGGTACCGTCTGGTTTGGCCTGGCCTGTGCGAATGGACAAGGCTTTACCCGGCAAGAATGCTTCGCAGGAGACCGTGAAGCCGTGCGGCGTCAGGCTACGACTTATGCCTTACAACTGCTGTGGCAACAATTTCTACAAAACACTTGATACTGTATGACCATACAGTATAATTGCGACAACAAAACAGAATTTACGCGGTAACACCCGGACAGGAGTAATAATGGCTATCGACGAAAACAAACAGAAAGCGTTGGCGGCAGCACTGGGCCAGATCGAAAAACAATTCGGTAAAGGCTCCATCATGCGCCTGGGTGAAGACCGTTCCATGGATGTGGAAACCATCTCCACCGGTTCGCTCTCTCTGGATATCGCATTGGGTGCCGGCGGCCTGCCGATGGGTCGTATTGTTGAGATTTACGGGCCGGAATCTTCCGGTAAAACTACGCTGACGCTGCAAGTGGTTGCGGCGGCACAGCGCGAAGGGAAAACCTGTGCGTTTATCGATGCGGAACACGCGCTGGACCCAGTGTATGCACGCAAACTGGGCGTTGATATCGATAACCTGCTGTGTTCCCAGCCAGACACCGGCGAACAAGCGCTGGAAATTTGTGACGCGCTGGCACGTTCTGGTGCGGTTGACGTCATCGTGGTTGACTCCGTAGCGGCGCTGACGCCGAAAGCGGAAATCGAAGGTGAAATCGGTGACTCTCACATGGGCCTCGCGGCACGTATGATGAGCCAGGCAATGCGTAAGCTGGCCGGTAACCTGAAGCAGTCTAATACTCTGCTTATCTTCATCAACCAGATCCGTATGAAAATTGGGGTGATGTTCGGTAACCCGGAAACTACCACTGGCGGTAACGCACTGAAATTCTATGCGTCTGTTCGTCTGGACATCCGTCGTATCGGCGCGGTGAAAGAGGGCGATAACGTCGTCGGTAGCGAAACCCGCGTGAAGGTTGTGAAGAACAAAATTGCTGCGCCGTTCAAACAGGCTGAATTCCAGATCCTCTACGGTGAAGGCATTAACTTCCTGGGCGAGCTGGTTGACCTGGGCGTGAAAGAGAAGCTGATCGAGAAAGCGGGCGCCTGGTACAGCTATAAAGGTGACAAAATTGGCCAGGGTAAAGCGAATGCTATCTCCTGGCTGAAAGAGAACCCGGCGGCAGCGAAAGAGATCGAGAAACAAGTTCGTGAACTGCTGCTGACCAATCAGGATGACAAACCCGCTTTCGTTCCTGACCAGGGCGACGTTGAAGAAACCCACGAAGATTTCTGATTACCCTCGATGCTAAAGCGGATTCCAACGCAGGGCAAAGAGGTGTCTTCCAGTAAAAAATAAGGAAAATCAATTTATTGATTTTCGGCTGATAGCCACAAAGAAGGAAAAACCACGCTTTTTCCTTCTTTGCCTGGATGTGAGGGCTGCTGATGCGGCCCTTTTGTCTTTTTACGACGCAGAAAAAAGGCGAGATATGTCTGAAAATTCACCTCGACGCTCGGCGTATTCAAGACTGCTGGACAGAGCGATTCGTATTCTTGCCATGCGAGACCACAGCGAGAAAGAACTGCGGCGAAAACTAGCCGCACCGGTGCTGACCAAAAACGGCCCGGAACCGATTGATGCTCCACCGGAAGATGTCGATAAAGTTGTTGCCTGGTGTCTGGAAAGCAGCTATCTCGATGATGTTCGTTTTACCCGCCAGTTTATTGCCAGCCGAAGCCGCAAAGGTTACGGCCCGGCGCGTATTCGTCAGGAATTGAACCAGAAAGGCATCAGCCGAAGCGATATCGATCAGGCGATGTTTGATTGCGAAATTGACTGGTTGCAGCTTGCTCGCGAACAGGCCCAGCGCAAATACGGCGAACCTCTGCCAACCGCCTTTGCTGAAAAAGTGAAAGTTCAGCGCTTTTTGCTCACCCGCGGCTATCTGATGGAGGATATACAGGGAATTTGGCGAAATTTTGCGGACTAAAGCACTCGGTATTTTACTTCCCTCCAAAGAAAACTTATCTTATTCCCACTTTATTTCTGCAAGGTTGCCTGATTGTGTAAAAACTGTTCAGATGCCGCCTGCTTCAATCCGTTAGCGTGATTCCAGGATAATTATGAGCAAGAGCACCGCTGAGATCCGTCAGGCGTTTCTCGACTTTTTCCATAGTAAGGGACATCAGGTAGTTGCCAGCAGCTCCCTGGTACCCAATAACGATCCAACTCTGCTGTTTACCAACGCCGGGATGAACCAGTTCAAGGATGTGTTCCTTGGTCTCGACAAACGTAATTATTCCCGCGCGACAACCTCGCAGCGCTGCGTGCGTGCCGGTGGTAAGCACAACGATCTGGAAAACGTCGGTTACACCGCACGTCATCATACTTTCTTCGAAATGCTGGGTAACTTCAGCTTCGGTGATTACTTCAAACACGATGCGATTCAATACGCGTGGGAACTGCTGACCGGTGAAAACTGGTTTGCTCTGCCTAAAGAGCGCCTGTGGGTCACCGTGTATGAAACCGATGACGAAGCTTTCGAAATCTGGGCCAACGAAGTGGGTGTTCCTCGCGAACGTATTATCCGCATCGGTGACAACAAAGGCGCAGCGTACGCTTCTGACAACTTCTGGCAGATGGGTGATACTGGCCCTTGCGGTCCTTGCACTGAAATCTTCTTCGATCATGGTGACCATATCTGGGGTGGCCCTCCGGGAAGCCCGGAAGAAGACGGTGACCGTTACATCGAAATCTGGAATATCGTGTTCATGCAGTTCAACCGTCAGGCTGACGGCACCATGGAACCGCTGCCGAAGCCGTCCGTGGACACCGGCATGGGTCTGGAGCGTATCGCTGCTGTCCTGCAACACGTGAACTCCAACTATGAAATCGACCTGTTCCGCACCCTGATTCAGGCTGTGGCGAAAGAGACCGGTGCAACCGATCTCAGCAACAAATCGCTGCGCGTTATCGCTGACCACATTCGTTCTTGCGCATTCCTGATTGCGGATGGCGTTATTCCGTCCAACGAAAACCGTGGCTACGTGCTGCGTCGCATCATCCGTCGTGCCATCCGCCACGGAAACATGCTGGGCGCGAAAGAGAGCTTCTTCTGGAAACTGGTTGGCCCATTGGTTGAAGTCATGGGGTCTGCCGGTGAAGAGCTGAAGCGTCAGCAGGCGCAGGTAGAGCAGGTTCTGAAAACCGAAGAAGAACAGTTTGCCCGTACGCTTGAGCGTGGTCTGGCGCTGCTCGACGAAGAACTGGCGAAGCTGAAAGGCGACACGCTGGATGGCGAAACGGCTTTCCGCCTGTACGATACCTACGGTTTCCCGGTTGACCTGACGGCAGACGTTTGCCGTGAGCGCAACCTCAAAGTCGATGAAGCTGGCTTTGAAGCCGCCATGGAAGAACAGCGCCGTCGTGCGCGTGAATCCAGCGGTTTTGGCGCAGACTACAACGCGATGATCCGCGTTGACAGCGCCTCTGAATTTAAAGGCTATGACCATCTGGAACTGAACGGCAAAGTCACTGCGCTGTTTGTCGAGGGTAAAGCGGTAGACAGCATTGCTGCAGGTCAGGATGCGGTTGTTGTTCTGGACCAGACGCCGTTCTACGCGGAATCGGGTGGTCAGGTAGGCGATAAAGGTGAACTGAAAGGCGCAGGCTTTGCTTTTGCTGTTCAGGACACCCAGAAATACGGCCAGGCCATCGGTCATCTCGGCAAGCTGAGCAGCGGTTCCCTGAAAGTGGGTGATGCTGTGCAGGCAGACGTTGATGAAGCACGTCGTGCCCGTATTCTGCTGAACCACTCTGCCACGCACCTGATGCATGCAGCACTTCGCCAGGTACTCGGTACGCATGTGGCGCAGAAAGGCTCTCTGGTGAATGACAAAGCGCTGCGCTTTGACTTCTCTCACTTCGAAGCGATGAAGCCGGAAGAAATTCGTGCAGTGGAAGATCTGGTCAACGCCCAGATTCGCCGCAACCTGCCGATTGAAACCAACGTCATGGAACTCGAAGACGCGAAAGCAAAAGGCGCGATGGCGCTGTTCGGCGAGAAATACGACGAGCGTGTACGTGTGCTGAGCATGGGCGATTTCTCCACTGAGCTGTGCGGCGGTACTCACGCTTCTCGCACCGGTGATATCGGCCTGTTCCGCATCACGTCTGAATCAGGTACAGCGGCAGGTGTTCGCCGTATCGAGGCGGTGACCGGTGAAGGCGCAATCGCCAGCCTGCACGCGCAGAGCGATGTGCTGAGTGATGTGGCGCAACTGCTGAAAGGCGACAGTCACAACCTGAGCGACAAAGTGCGTTCTGTGATGGAGCGTACTCGTCAGTTGGAAAAAGAGCTTCAGCAGCTGAAAGAACAAGCTGCCGCGCAGGAGAGTGCAAACCTCTCCAGCAAAGCTGAAGAGATCAATGGCGTGAAACTGCTGGTCAGTGAACTGGCGGGTGTTGAGCCGAAGATGCTGCGTACTATGGTTGACGATCTGAAGAACCAGTTAGGTTCCACGATTGTGGTACTGGCCACGGTAGCAGACGATAAGGTTTCTCTGATTGCGGGCGTTTCTAAGGATGTCACGGATCGCGTGAAAGCAGGGGATCTGGTTGGTATGGTCGCCCAGCAGGTGGGCGGTAAAGGGGGCGGTCGTCCTGATATGGCGCAAGCCGGCGGTACGGATGCAGCGGCTCTCCCGGCCGCACTGGCCAGCGTGAAAGGCTGGGTCAGCGCAAAACTGTAATAACTATAAACGCGGCAGACGCCAAAATCCTTGGGTTCTGGCGTCTTGCAATAGCAAGACTGACAACGATAAAGTCAGGTTGAAATTGTGTAAATCGGCTAAACTTACGTTTAACAGAATGTAATGCCGTGACTGCTTACACGTTTACGTGTTTGTCATCGCTTACTTTTTGGCGTTATATGATGGATAATGCCGGGATACAAGAGACCCGACTCTTTTAATCTTTCAAGGAGCAAAGAATGCTGATTCTGACTCGTCGAGTTGGTGAGACCCTCATGATTGGAGATGAGGTCACCGTGACAGTTTTAGGGGTGAAGGGCAACCAGGTACGCATCGGCGTAAACGCCCCTAAAGAAGTCTCTGTCCATCGTGAAGAGATCTACCAGCGTATCCAGGCTGAAAAATCCCAGCAGTCCAGTTACTAAGTTTTCCGCGTCTCACCTCCCCGGTGAGACGCACTCTCTCTTCCCCCTCTCTTTTTCCCGTTTTCTCTTACTCTCTTTGTTTTTTCCCAACTCTTTATGTTTGTTCCTGGCTGGCTAATGCCTGATGATTTCGGGTATAGCAGCAGATTTGTTTGTTGATAAATCGCTCTTTTTGCCGTTTTTGCAGGCTAATTGGGTGTGAAGTGTGCAAACGGTAAAAGCTCAGGAAAAATTGTTTGACTTATAAGTCCCAGAAAGTAATATGTGCGCCACGCAGCGACGAGAAGCTCTTACGAGTCACTCGAAGCACTCGAAAGAGGCGTGTGGTGAGGTGGCCGAGAGGCTGAAGGCGCTCCCCTGCTAAGGGAGTATGCGGTCAAAAGCTGCATCCGGGGTTCGAATCCCCGCCTCACCGCCATTTTGCATCCGTAGCTCAGCTGGATAGAGTACTCGGCTACGAACCGAGCGGTCGGAGGTTCGAATCCTCCCGGATGCACCATCTTCTCCTCAACTATCAGCGATGATAGTGCTTCAGAGAAATTCGATTTCTCAGCAAGTACGAGGGAGGATAACGTTGCTTCAGCAACGGCCCTTAGGGCAAGCTTTCGGCGAGTAATCCTCCCGGATGCACCATCTTATCAATGTTGCGGCTTGTTGAGTGACATTGAATCAGCAGTAAAAGCAGTACCCCTGATGCATCCGTAGCTCAGCTGGATAGAGTACTCGGCTACGAACCGAGCGGTCGGAGGTTCGAATCCTCCCGGATGCACCATATTCTCCTCGACTATCAGTAGTGATAGTGCTTCAGAGAAATACGATTTCTCAGCAAGCAGAAGGGAGGATAACGTTGCTTCAGCAACGGCCCTTTAGGGCGAGCCTTCGGCGAGTCATCCTCCCGGATGCACCATATTCTCCTCAACTATCAGCAATGATAGTGCTTCAGAGAAAATCAGTAGTACCTCAGCAATTCCCGATGCATCCGTAGCTCAGCTGGATAGAGTACTCGGCTACGAACCGAGCGGTCGGAGGTTCGAATCCTCCCGGATGCACCATATTCTCCCAAACTATCCGCAGTGATGATGCCCCAGAGAAATTCATTTTCTCAGCAAGCTCCAGGGAGGATAACGTTGCTTCAGCAACGGCCCTTTAGGGCGAGCCTTCGGCGAGTCATCCTCCCGGATGCACCATCTTCTCTTCAACTATCAGCAACGATAGTGCTTCAAAGAAATTCAATTTCTAAGAATCTCCTCCAGAAAACGCCTTAACCCCTTGTTCAGTATTGGCATATTTCCTCGTCCAGGCTAATTTATATCTGTATTCAATCTGTTTTCAGGTAGTAAGGAGAGAAATCCATGAAATGGTTCAAAGCTGTCTCTGCGTTCTGTGCAGCGAGCATTTTCGCCGTATCCCTGGCGGGCTGTGCGGGGTCGTCAACCAAAGAGAGCACTGGCGGCTATATCGATGATACGGTGATCACCACCAAGGTGAAATCCGCGTTGTTCAGCGATAAAGATGTCAAATCTAATGAAATCAGCGTCGTGACCTTTAAAGGCCGCGTACAATTGAGCGGGTTCGTTTCTTCCCAGGCGATTGCCAATCGTGCAGTCGAGCTGACGCGTAACGTCACAGGCGTGCGTATGGTCGAAAACGACATGCAGGTTAAGTAACGCCAGGCACTTTAGCTCAGAGGCACCTTCGCGGTGCCTCTGTTGTTTTCGGCTGGCGGCGACAAGCGACCCCTTTTTACGTTAAAGTAACGTTCTGTTATCCAGTGAGTGAGAGCATGATGTACGAGCGCTATGCAGGGCTGATTTTCGATATGGACGGCACCCTTCTTGATACTGAGCCCACTCATCTGAGAGCGTGGCATGAGGTGCTTGGGCGCTACGGTATGCGTTATGAAGCCGAGGCCATGGCCGCGCTCAACGGCTCGCCGACCTGGCGCATTGCTGAGTCAGTTATCGCTCTCAATCAGGCAACGCTTGATCCCCACCAGTTGGCCCGTGAGAAAACAGACGCTGTGAAAGTGATGCTGCTGGACACTGTGCGTCCACTGCCATTGATAGATGTGGTTAAAGTGTGGCACGGTCGTCGACCCATGGCGGTGGGCACAGGCAGTGAAAGCGCCATTGCTGAAGCTCTGCTAAGCCATTTAGGGCTGCGGCAATACTTTACGGCGGTCGTTGCCGCCGATCATGTTAAGTATCACAAGCCAGCTCCCGATACTTTTCTGCTTTGTGCTGAATTGATGGGCGTCGCGCCTGAACAGTGTGTGGTCTTTGAAGATGCAGACTTCGGCCTTGAAGCGGCCCGTCTTGCGGGAATGGATGCTGTGGACGTGCGTTTGCTGTGAGTGACACACTGTCTCTATTCTCCCTGTTTGCCAGTAGTTTTCTCAGCGCCACGCTACTGCCCGGTAACTCCGAGGTGGTGCTGGTCGGCATGCTGATAGCCAAGGTCGGTCATCCCTGGCTTCTTGTTTTAATAGCAACAATGGGTAATAGCCTTGGAGGGGTAACTAACGTTATTCTTGGGCGTTTATTTCCGCTACGTGATAATTCACGCTGGCGGGAAAGAGCAGTGGGCTGGCTAAGACGCTATGGGGCCGCCACACTGTTACTAAGCTGGATGCCTGTCATCGGTGATTTACTGTGTCTGCTGGCAGGATGGATGCGCATCTCATGGGGACCGGTGCTTTTTTTCTTGTGCCTTGGCAAGGCGCTGCGCTATGTGGTCATTGCCGCAGCAACGCTGCAAGGTATGACGTGGTGGCACTAATTGGACTGATTGTGACCTTTAATCGTCAACCATGACAATTATGCTTAATAAAATGATTTCGACAGGCGGGAGGTCAATTTGATCCCGGACGTATCACAGGCGCTGGCCTGGCTGGAAAAGCATCCTCAGGCTGTGCGAGGAATTCAACGCGGGCTTGAGCGCGAAACACTGCGCGTCAATGCCGACGGTTCACTGGCAACAACCGGTCATCAGGATGCTCTTGGCTCGGCGCTGACCCATCAATGGATTACCACCGATTTTGCGGAAGCCTTACTGGAATTTATCACGCCCGTAGACGGTGATATTGACCATATGCTGACGCTGATGCGCGACGTGCATCGCTACACGGCTCGTCATATCGGTGAAGAACGTATGTGGCCGCTCAGCATGCCGTGCTACATCGCACCAGGTCAGGAAATCGAACTGGCGCAATATGGCACCTCAAACGTAGGGCGTCTGAAGACGCTGTACCGTGAAGGGCTGAAAAACCGCTACGGCGCGCTGATGCAGACGATTTCCGGTGTGCACTATAACTTCTCGTTACCGATGGCATTCTGGCAAGCGAAGTGCGGCGTTAACGGCACGGAAGACGGCAAAGAGGCCATCTCTGACGGGTATTTCCGCCTGATTCGCAATTACTACCGTTTTGGTTGGGTGATCCCATACCTGTTCGGCGCCTCTCCGGCTATTTGTTCGTCGTTCCTGCAAGGTAAACCGACGACGCTGCCGTTTGAGAAAACCGAATGCGGCATGTACTACCTGCCGTACGCGACCTCTCTGCGTCTGAGCGACCTGGGTTATACCAATAAGTCGCAAAGCAATCTCGGTATTACGTTTAACGATTTGCACAGCTATGTGGCAGGATTGAAGCGGGCGATCAAAACGCCGTCGGAAGAGTACGCCAAAATCGGCGTCGAGAAAGACGGCAAGTTCCTGCAAATCAACAGCAACATTCTGCAGATTGAGAACGAGCTGTACGCGCCGATTCGTCCAAAACGTGTGACCCGCAGCGGTGAAACGCCGTCTGATGCGTTGCTGCGTGGCGGCATCGAATACATCGAAGTGCGCTCGTTAGACATCAACCCGTTCTCGCCGATTGGGGTGGACGAGCAGCAGGTACGCTTCCTCGATCTGTTTATGGTCTGGTGTGTGCTGGCGGATGCGCCAGAGATGAGCAGCGACGAGTTGCTGTGTACTCGCACCAACTGGAATCGCGTGATTCTGGAAGGCCGCAAGCCAGGTCTGACGCTGGGCATTGGCTGCGAAACCGCGCAGTTCCCGCTGGCGAAAGTGGGCAAAGACTTGTTTGCCGACCTGAAACGCGTCGCCCAGACACTGGACAGCATCGAAGGCGGAAATGCCTACCAGCAAGTGTGTGATGAGCTGGTCGCAAGCTTTGACAATCCAGAATTAACTTTCTCAGCACGCATTTTGCGTTCTATGCTTGAAAGTGGCATTGGCGGGACAGGTAAAGCATTGGGTGAACAGTACCGTACAATGCTGCGCGAAGAGCCGTTAGAGATATTGCACGAAGCGGATTTTGAAGCGGAACGTGAAGCGTCAATCGCGCGTCAGCGTCAGATTGAAGAGGCGGATACCGAGCCGTTTGCTGCGGTGGTTGCGCGTCACGCCTGACAGAAAAGAAAAAGGCCACATCATTGTGGCCAAACTTTCATCTCTGAAGAACAGGGATGATGATAACAAATGCGCGTCTTTCATATACTCAGACTCGCCCGGGAACAAAGAGTTCAGTTTATTTATAAAAAAATCACACTCTTCAGTTATTTTTTCTCTCAGCCCTGATGGCACAAGAGAAAGCGAAGAGTTCGGAGGAGACAAAATGCCGTTATTAGATAGCTTCACTGTCGACCATACCCGAATGGAAGCCCCTGCGGTCCGCGTCGCAAAAACCATGCACACGCCGCACGGCGATGAGATCACCGTCTTTGATCTGCGCTTTTGCGTACCGAACAAAGAAGTGATGCCAGAGAAGGGCATTCACACGCTTGAACATCTGTTCGCGGGCTTTATGCGCGATCACCTGAACGGGAATGGCGTCGAGATCATCGACATCTCCCCCATGGGCTGCCGGACTGGTTTCTACATGAGTCTGATTGGTACGCCGGATGAAACCCGCGTAGCTGACGCGTGGAAAGCGGCGATGGCGGATGTTCTGAAGGTCAAAGAACAGAACCAGATCCCTGAGCTGAACGTCTATCAGTGCGGCACTTACACCATGCACTCACTGCAGGAAGCACAGGATATCGCCCGTAGCATTATCGACCGTGGCGTGCGAGTGAACAGCAATGATGAGCTGGCGCTGCCGAAAGAGAAGCTGCAGGAACTGCACATCTAGTCCTCTGCCCTGTTGCCGGATGGCGCTGCGCTTATCCGGCCTACAAAACCAGTAGGCCCGGCAAACGCAGAGCCGCCGGGCAATATAAAAAAAGCCAGCGGGTTCCCCCTCTGGCTTTTTTGTTAGTGAGCACCACCGCCACCACCACCCGCACCAAATGGCGGTCTGGCGAGCCAGATGAGGCCCAGCAGAACGATAAAGATCCCCGCTGAAATCCAGAAAATTTCATTGGCCGAAATGATTAAGCCCTGGGCGGTGATCTCCTGCGCGATATAACCGGATGCCTGCTGCTGCGTCATCCCTAGCCCTTGTAGCTGATCGTACATTTGTTGGGCGTTCGGGTTATACGGCGTCACCGCTTCCGTCAACTGCGCGTGGTGCATCGCTTCGCGGTTCGTCCACATGGTCGTGGTAAACGACGTCCCGATTGACCCTGCCAGCGTACGGGTAAAGTTCGACAGACTGGAAGCTGCCGCAAGCCGATCTGGAGGCAATCCTGACAGCGTGATAGTGGTCAGTGGCATAAAGAAGCAGGCCACGGCGAAGCCCTGAATAAACTGCGGCCACGCGGATGCGCCAAAGTCCATGCCCGGTTCGAACGTATACGCTCGCCAGTAGAAGCACACGGCATACATGATAAAGCTGAAGGTGACCAGCCGTCGCATGTCGAGCTTATGGGCAAAGCGCCCGATAATCGGCGACAGCAGAACCGGGATAACCCCCACCGGTGCAGACGCAAGCCCGGCCCAGGTCGCGGTGTAACCGTATACCTCCTGCAACAGCTGCGGCAACAGGACGATAGCGCCGAAGTAGAGCATGTACGCGAGGCTGATACTGAGCGTGCCGATGGTAAAGTTTCGCGACTTAAAGAGCGATAAATCGACTATCGGGTTATCGTCGGTGAGTTCCCAGACAATCAGGAAACTTATCGCGACTACGGCGGCAATCGCCAGCACCACCACTTCTGTCGAGTTAAACCAGTCGAGTTCTTTGCCGCGGTCGAGCATCACCTGCAAGCTGCCGATACCAATCACTAAGAGCGCGAGACCCACACCGTCGATGCGCCGCTGTTCGGTGCGAGTTTCACGCCCGCGCAGGCTTTGCAGCGTCAGCAGAACCACCACCGCACCAATCGGGACGTTGATAAAGAAGATCCAGCCCCAGTGATAGTTATCACTGATATAGCCACCGAGGATCGGGCCGCAAATAGGGGCCACGATAACCGTCATTGACCATAAAGCCAGCGCGACAGAACGCTTCGCTGGCGGATAGTTGTTCAGCAGCAAACTTTGCGACAGTGGGATCAGCGGCCCGGCGACCACACCCTGAATCACGCGGAAGAAAATCAGCATGGTCAGGCTGTTGGACACGCCACAGGCCCAGGACGCAATCACAAACGCGATTGTCGACCACATGAACAGCTTGACTTCACCTACGCGCTTCGCCAGCCAGCCGGTGATCGGGATCGAGATGGCATTCGCCACCCCGAAAGAGGTGATAACCCAGGTGCCCTGGCTCAGCGATGAGCCAAGGTTACCGGCAATGGTCGGGATCGCCACGTTGGCGATCGTCGAATCCAGCACCTGCATAAACGTCGCCAGAGAGAGGGCAATGGTCATGATGACCAGTTGCGCACCTTCCAGAGGTTTTTGCGGTTGTTGCTGTTGCATTACGCTCACCCCTGATCAGTCGGCGTTAGCCTGGACGATGCCTTCAATCAGTTTATTCACCGGGTCGAGACTGATTTCACGAGCGTTACTTTCGTATGCCGGGCTGCTACGCACCTGGCTTGCCAGTATCTCGCCACCGCGATCGGCGGTGTCCACTTTCACCAGCGTAGAAAGGCCGATGCGCAGCGGGTGTTGTGCCAGTTGCTTCTCATCCAGCTCAATACGTACAGGCAGACGCTGAACCACTTTGATCCAGTTACCGGTGGCGTTTTGTGCCGGAAGCAGGGAGAAGGCGCTGCCAGTCCCCATATCGAGGCCGACAATCTTACCGGTGTACTTCACATCATCACCGTAGATATCGCTGACAATGGTCGCGGTCTGGCCGATGCGCATATGCGCCAGCTGAGTCTCTTTGAAGTTCGCATCCACCCACAGATTGGTGGCCGGAACCACCGCCATCAGCGGCGTGGTTGGGCTAATTTGCGCGCCAGGTTGAACGGCACGACGAGAGACATAGCCGGTCATTGGGCTGACGATTTTGGTACGTTGCAGGGCAAGCCAGGCATTACGCACTTCCGTCGCGGCCTGTTGAACAGCCGGTTGATTTTCAAGCTGTGTGTCCAGCACCATCGCCTGGTTAGCGTTGTATTGCTGAACGGCGACGTTCAGTTCTGCTTGCGCACTGGCCACGGCGTCACGCGCGTGTTGCAGCTCTTCACGGCCAATCAAATTGGCGCTGCCAAGCGGAATGCGGCGATTAAGGTCAGTCTGCGCTTGTGCCAGAGCGGTCTTTTTAACGTCAATGCTCGCCTGAAGCTGCTTGCTGTTGATCATCAACTGACGGGTCTGACGAACGCTGGAGGCTAAGCCCGTTTTTGCCTTCTCGAATGCCTGCTGGGCATCGGTCTGGTCGAGCGTGACCAGCACGTCGCCTTTTTGCACGTAGTCGGTGTTGTCAGCCCAGACTTTTGTCACGCTGCCTGACACCTGTGCCATGATTTGAACCTGGTTCCCTGCCACGTACGCATCATCCGTTTCTTCATAATGACGCAGCACTAAAAACCAGTAGATCCCATAGGCCACTGCAATAACAATAAAGAGCAAGGTCAGAAGCAGCAGGGCACCCTTACGTTTGCCTTTCTTGCTGGCCGGTTGCTGCGGGGGTTGAGTCTCCGCATTCGCGCTCATGTAGTTCTCCACGATCTTATTATTTCACATCGGCTGAGCCGACCTGTTTGTCAGAAAGGCCAGCAGTTATGCGCTGCTGGCCTGTCAGTTTTCTTTTATTAATCAGGATGGTAAGCGAGTCACACGCTTAACGAAGTGCCTCAAGCACCACGCCGTCTTCGTCCATCTGATCCAGACGAGTCAGGAGCTTGCGGGTGATTTGCTCAAGTTGAGCTTTCTCGGTGACGCTTAAAGAGGACCAGAGCTGGTGCAGGCAGTGGTGCTGCGGCGGTAACACTTCGCGCAGGAACTGATGACCTTTTTCGGTGAGTTGCAAATGCAGGCAGCGACGGTCGTTGTCGCTTTCGCGGCGTTCGATCCAGCCACGTTTTTCCAGTTCATCGGCAATACGGGTCGCGTTAGTACGGGATGACCCCAGCGCACAGCTCAGTTCAGAAGGCTGAATGCTATGGTTTTCCTGAGACTCCAGCGTGATTAACGCCATAAATAACGTCTCGTTAATCCCTTGAGCTTTCAGCATTTTATTGCGGTTTTCCAGCAACTTACCTTGCATATGCATGCACAGGCGAGTCAGAAGAATTTCCTGGTAAGGGAAATCTTCATGGCGGCTGGCGCGAAATTTTAGCATTTGTTCAATGGGCGTAAACGAACTATCCATTTGGGCATAACCTCATTAATTTCAGCCGATATAGTAACGAATGTGACAAATAAAGTAAATGAATTAATGCACCGAAAACATAGGTCGGAGCAATTTATTCATAAAAAGTATTGTCTGACGGCGAACGACCGCGCCGTCAGCGTCCCAGGAGGTTTCATCGTGAAAGTGCAATAATTACCCGAGAAACAGTTACCGGGTTGATCAGGTTGATAACCTTAACAGACAAAGGGGGGCCTTAACACCCCAATGCAGGAATAACGCCATGAATGTGAAGCCTTTTCAGGCAATGGCCTCCTGGCGATGAAATCCTCGCCACCATACCAGTAAGTTTAGCGCCGCCATCACCGCCCCGGCTGCACACACCCCCGTCCAGCCGTAGTGCTGCCAGGCGTAAGCCGAAATCAGAGAGCCCGCAGCACCGCCAATGAAGTAGCTGGTCATGTAACCGGCGGTCAGGCGATTTCGTGCGTCTGGCTGCACGCGATAAATGACGGTTTGGTTGGTGATGTGCACGCCTTGCACGGTCAAGTCGAGGACCAGAATCCCCACAATCAGTGCCAGCACCGAGGCATGGCCGAACCAAATGGTCACCCACGAGAGCAACAGAAGTACCAGGCCAGTGGTGGTGGTCAAATGCGATTTGCCTTTGTCCACGAAACCGCCAGCCGGGCGAGCGCCCAACGCACCCGCTGCGCCTGCCAGACCAAACAGCCCGATCACGCCTTCAGAGAAATGGAAAGGGGCACCGGCCAGCAGGAAGGCCATTGAAGTCCAGAGGATGCTGAAGTTCGCGAAGGTCAGGCAGCCGAGTAATGCGCGGGTACGCAGCAGTTTGTCATGGATAAACAGGCTGAAGACCGAACGCAAAAGCTGCGGATAGTTAAGGTGTGTTTCTTGTTTAACCTGAGGGAGACCGCGCCAGAGGGCAATCGCCATCAGCACCATCAAGCCTGAAGCGAGCCAATAAACGGTGCGCCAACCGCCGAGGCTTGCCAGCAATCCGGCAACGGTTCGCGCCAAAAGAATGCCGAGCAGCAAGCCGCTCATGATGGTCCCGACCACTTTCCCACGCTTTTCCGGGCTGGCGAGCGTTGCCGCCAGCGGCACCAAAATCTGCGCCACAACAGAGAAAAGCCCGGTTAAGGCGGTGCCAAGGATCATCATCGATAACGACTGGCTGGAGGCGGTGATTAACATGCCGCCTGCGGCAAGTAGCGTCATGGTCACAATCAGCGCGCGTCGCTCGAACATATCGCCGAGCGGCACCAGAAACAGCAAACCTGCCGCATAGCCAAGCTGGGCCGCTGTGACGATAAATCCAGCCTGTCCTGCAGTCAGAGAAAAAGCGCGAGCAATCGTGTCGAGCAGCGGTTGGGCGTAGTAGTTACTGGCAACGGCAAGGCCGGTTGCTACAGACATAAGCGCAATCAGCGCGGGGCTAAGCGAGTGTTTAGTCATTAGTTATCGTTATCTGAGTAATTATTTTGCAGGTGAGCAATGATAACGAGTTTGCGGAGGTTTAGGGAAATGTTGGGTGGCGGATAGTGCGGTTAAGATTTGAGTCGTCTGCTCCCCTCTCCCCCAGCCCCTCTCCCAAAAGGAGAGGGGAGTAGGCCAATTCCCTCTCCCCGCGGGAGAGGGTTAGGGAGAGGGGCTTGCACAGATTACTTCTGCGCAGCCAGCGCTTCTTTTATCCAGCCGTCAAACTGCTGCTGGTGGCCTTTGATCCAACCATCAACGTGGCCCTGGATATCCGCTTCAGACGAGTGACCTTCGTGCATCATGGCGTTTTGGGCGTTGATATCTGCCAGCGGCAATTTCATCAGCGAGAACAGCTTCGCGGCTGCCGGGTTTTTCTCAGCCCAGGCAAGGTTTGCCACAATGTGCATGGTGTTCACCGGGAAACCGTAGTTAGCGCCATTTGGCAGCCTGGTGTCGATGTCTTTCTGCTCACCCGGCATGGAGGAGAACGGCACCTGCAGCCACACCACATCTTTCCCTGGTTTGAGCACATCGCTGACCCAGTAAGGCGTCCAGGTGTAATAGATAACCGGTTTGCCTTCTTTATAACGGGCGATGGTGTCCGCCATCATTGCGGAATAGTTGCCGTGGCTAACGTCGACGGTTTTCGCCAGACTGAAGGCTTTGTTCTGGTGATTAATCACCGCTTCACAGCCCCAGCCCGGTGAGCAACCCATCATGTCGGCTTTACCGTCGCCGTTGCTGTCAAAGAGTTTGGCAATCTTCGGATCTTTGAGCTGGACAATATTAGTGATGTGGTACTGATCGGCGGTTTTCTTGTCAATCAGATAACCCTGTGCCGCGCCTGTTACGTACACGCCTTCACGGTAAAATTTCTTGTCGCCGCCCGCGGCCTTGTACATGTCGTCATGCAATGGCTGCCAGTTGACGGCGGTAAACGTGGCATCGCCAGAGGCAATCGAGGTGTAGCCCACGTTGTAATCGACTTCGCTCGGTGCGCTCACCGTGTAGCCAAGTTTCTCCAGCGCGCGGCTGACCAGCAGCGTCTGGAAGGTTTCTTCAGAAATGGTGCTCTGCACCGGTTGCACGGTAATGCCTTTTCCCGGCAGGTCGGCGGCAAAAGTGCTGGTGGAGACAAGCGTGGCAAACGCTGTGGCAAACATTACGCGATGTCGCATCGTTGTTCCTTTTATAAGTTGTAGGCCCGGTAAGCGTAGCGCCACCGGGCAACCGAGGGATTATTTGGTGAAAGGGCGAAGGATCAGCCCAAGTGGCCCGGTGGTGTACCAGCGACGGTTGCCACGGCTGCGTGAATCGCGGCCAACGGCCTGTGTCAGACGGTCAAGAATGATTGCCAGGATGACAATCCCCACACCGCCGACGCTCGCCAGGCCCATATCGAGACGGCCAATACCGCGCAGGACCATTTGACCCAGACCGCCCACGGCGATCATCGAGGCGATAACCACCATCGACAGCGCCAGCATCAGCGTCTGGTTCACCCCGGCCATAATGGTCGGCATCGCCAGCGGGAGCTGGACTTTGAACAGCATCTGGCGCGGGCTGGCACCGAATGAGCGCGAAGCTTCAATCAAGTCCGCAGGAACCTGGTTAATACCAAGGATTGTCAGACGCACTATCGGTGGCAGGGCGAAGATAATCGTCACCACCACGCCCGGCACGTTACCGATGCCGAACAACATGACGATGGGCACCAGATACACGAACGCCGGTGTGGTCTGCATTGCATCCAGCAGCGGGCGAACAATTTTCGACGCTCGGGGACTACGCGCCAGCCAAATCCCCAGCGGCAGACCGATAACCACGCAGAAGAACAGCGCGGTCAGCACCAGCGCCAGAGTGATCATCGCCTGTGTCCAGGCTCCGATAGCCCCGATCAGAATCAGTGAAATCAGCGTGGCGACACCCATTCCCGTGCCACCAATTTGCCAGGCTATCAGTGCGAACAGTGCAATGGCCATCGGCGCAGGCATGCTGGTCAGCAGGTGCTGAAAACCGCCAAGGATGTAATCCACCGGCATACGGATGCCCTGGAAGACCGGGCGGAAGTTGCTGACGATCCAGTCGATACCGTGGGTCACCCAGTTATCGAGGGGGATCAGCGTTTTATGGAACGGGTCCATAATGTTGAAATGTTCAGCCTGTGGCGCGGGTGCGCTGTGCAGCCAGTCAGCACCGCCGCCCTCTGTCGGCGCTGGCGCAGGCGTTCCCCATGCGTCAGCCGATTGTGCAGCGCTGTCCGCTGCCGGTGTGGTTGCCCACGGATTGGATTGATCAGCCATTGTTTGTTCCCTCTCGATCTAAAGCCTGCAGCAGTACACTTTTGGAAATGATGCCCACATACTGCTGGTTCTCGTCGACCACCGGCACCGCACAAGGCGCCTGACCGACATGAGAAAGCATCTCGCTCAGCGAAGTCTGAGCATCAACCGCCAGCGGCGTTTCAAGCAGCGCAGCGTCAATGCTCTGGCCTTCCGCCAGCGCGGCTTTCAGGGAATCGATAGAGACAATGCCAACAAATTTATTCCCGCGTTCAATGACATAGCCATATTCACGGTCTTCATCCTGCAACAGTTTGATGGCAGAACGAGGGCCAAAGCCCGGCGCTTTACGCAGCAGGCCTTTCGGCGTACGGCGGGCGATATCTTTTGCGCTAAAGACCTGGCTAATATCCACGCCACGGAAGAAAGTTCGTACGTAGTCATTGGCCGGATTATTCAGAATTTCATCCGGCGTACCGACCTGAACCACTTCGCCATTTTGCATAATGGCAATGCGATCGCCGATGCGCATGGCTTCATCAAGATCGTGGGAAATAAAGACAATGGTACGTTGATGTCTGGCCTGCAATTTCACCAGTTCATCCTGCATCTCGGTACGAATTAAGGGATCGAGCGCCGAGAAGGCTTCGTCCATTAATAAGATGTCAGGGTTGATGGCTAATGCACGGGCCAGGCCAACGCGCTGGCGCATACCGCCAGATAATTCATCCGGCCAGGCGTGAGCATAATTATCCAGACCGACCTGACGCAGGGCATGAAGGGCTTTTTCCTGACGTTCCTGCGGCGCAATACCGGCTAATTCCATACCGAACGCTGTATTGTCCAGTACGTTCATATGAGGCATCAGCGCAAAAGACTGGAAGACCATCGCAATTTTCTTGCGGCGCACTTCACGCAGCTCGGCGTCGGATATTTTGGCGATATCAATACCGTCGATCAGTACCTGCCCGCGAGTGGGTTCAATCAGGCGATTGAGAAGGCGTACCAGGGTGGATTTACCGGAACCGGATAACCCCATGATGACAAAAATCTCGCCTTCTTCAATGGCCAGACTGGCGTCAATAACGCCAAGAGATAAACCTGTTTTTTCCAGGATCTGCTCTTTGTTGAGACCCTTTTCGATATATTTGAATGCGCGCTGTGGATGTTCGCCAAATATTTTATAAAGATTTTTGATTTCTAATTTAATTGCCATGCAATAAACGGATTCCCATTATTTAATTATGTCGATATGTTACCTGATGAAAATAATTGACTGGCCATACCCTAACATACTCAGATTCTGAGACAACCCTCAATTTCCCACTGATTCCTGCCTTTCTGGTGCTCTGGTGGCGTGATGCCCCATGATATAAGGGCTGAGGGGAAATGAATTTAGATTTGTAATTTTTGTCAGTACGGTCAATTTTCGGCTGAATCTGGGTGGGATATTGAAATAATCATATTTTATTTATGGATTAATCCTCTAAATAATTCGCGTTGTAGAAAGGCGGCAAATACGCAAGTCCCCAGGAGCTTACTTAAGTAAGTGACTGGGGTGCGCGCATGCAGCCAACGCCTCTACAGCGTGAAGTATGAAGAGGATTAAAAACTCCAGTCTTCGTCTTCGGTCTCGACGGCTTTCCCCATCACGTAGGAGGAGCCTGAGCCTGAGAAGAAATCGTGGTTTTCATCGGCGTTTGGCGACAGCGCCGCAAGAATTGCCGGGTTCACGTCGGCCATCTCTGGCGGGAACAGCGCTTCAAACCCAAGGTTCATCAGCGCCTTATTGGCGTTGTAACACAGGAATGCTTTGACATCGTCTTCCCAGCCCGTCCCCGCATACAGCGCCTCGGTGTAGGCCAGTTCGTTGTCGTAGAGATCCATCAGCAGATCGAGGGCGAAATTTTTCAGTGCTTCGCGTTCGCCCGGGCTCACCAGTTCCAGCCCTTTCTGGAATTTATAGCCAATGTAGTAACCGTGAACGGCTTCATCGCGGATGATCAGGCGGATCAGATCCGCGGTATTGGTCAGTTTGCCGCGGCTGGACCAGTACATGGGCAGCCAGAAACCGGAATAGAAGAGGAACGATTCCAGGAACACGCTGGCGATTTTCTTCTTCAACGGCGCATCTGCTGCATAGTGTTCCAGCATCAACTGCGCTTTACGCTGCAACGGCCCGTTCTCTTCACTCCAGGCGTAGGCCGCATCCACGTCTTTAGTCTGGCAAAGTGTTGAAAAAATGGAGCTATAGGAACGCGCATGGACAGCTTCCATAAAGCAGATGTTCGACATCACCGCTTCCTCGTGCGGCGTGAGCGAATCTGGCATTAGCGCCGGGGCGCCAACCGTATTCTGAATGGTGTCGAGCAGCGTTAACCCGGTGAAGACGCGGATCGTCAGCTGTTGTTCCTCCAGGCTTAATGACTGCCAGGCCGGAATGTCATTCGACAGCGGCACTTTCTCCGGCAGCCAAAAATTGCTGGTCAAGCGGTTCCAGACTTCCAGATCTTTGTCGTCCTGGAGGGTGTTCCAGTTGATGGCGCTGACCGGTGATAAACGGTTCATCCTTCTCTCCTTACAATGCGCAAGACACGCAGCCTTCAATTTCTGTGCCTTCGAGCGCCAGCTGGCGCAGGCGGATGTAGTACAGCGTCTTAATGCCTTTCTTCCACGCGTAAATCTGGGCTTTGTTGATATCGCGAGTGGTGGCGGTGTCCGGGAAGAACAACGTCAGCGACAAGCCCTGATCGACGTGCTTTGTCGCTTCGGCATAGGTGTCGATGATTTTTTCAGGCCCAATCTCATAGGCGTCCTGATACAGCGCCAGGTTGTCGTTGGTCATAAACGGGGCCGGGTAATAGACGCGCCCGGTTTTCCCTTCCTTGCGAATCTCAATTTTCGAGACAATCGGGTGAATACTTGAGGTCGCATGGTTGATATAGGAAATCGACCCGGTCGGCGGCACGGCCTGCAAATTCTGGTTGTAGATGCCGTAACGCATGACGTCATCCCGCAGCTGCTGCCACATTTCGCGTGTGGGCAGCGTGATGCCAGCCTGCGTAAACAGCGTGCGAACACGTTCTGTTTTCGGCTGCCACACCTGCTCCAGATACTGGCGGAAATACTCGCCGCTGGCATAACGAGACTGCTCAAACCCGGCAAAACGCTGGTGACGTTCGCGCGCCATCTGCATTGAGGTATGCAGCGCATGCCAGGTGATGGTGTAAAAATAGAAGTTGGTGAAATCCAGCCCTTCTTCGCTGCCGTAAGCAATTCCCTCGCGAGCCAGATAACCGTGAAGATTCATCTGCCCAAGCCCAATCGCGTGTGACGCAGCATTCCCCGCTTCAACAGATGGCACCGAGCGAATATGGCTCATGCCCGAAACTGCCGACAGGCCACGGATCGCAGTTTCAACCGTGCGGCCGAAGTCCGGCGAATCCATCGTATGAGCAATGTTCAGTGAGCCTAAATTGCAGGAGATATCGTGCCCGGTGGCGGCGTAATCTAGGTTCTCATCAAAGGTTGAGGGGCTGTTGACCTGCAAAATTTCGGAACACAGGTTGCTCATATTGATGCGCCCGGCAATCGGGTTCGCGCGGTTGACCGTGTCTTCAAACATGATGTACGGATAGCCGGATTCGAACTGGATTTCGGCAAGCCGCTGGAAGAAATCACGGGCGTTGATCCAGGTTTTGCGCACGCGTTCGTCTGCTACTAACCGGTCATACATTTCGCTCAGCGCAATATCACCAAACGGTTTGCCGTACAGGCGCTCAACGTCATACGGGGAAAACAGCGCCATCTGCGCATTTTCTTTCGCCAGGCGGAAGGTGACATCCGGGATCACCACGCCAAGCGACAGCGTTTTGATGCGAATTTTTTCGTCGGCGTTTTCACGTTTGGTATCCAGAAAACGCAGAATGTCCGGGTGATGGGCATGCAGATACACCGCGCCTGCACCCTGACGAGCCCCAAGCTGGTTCGCATAAGAGAAAGCATCTTCCAGCATTTTCATCACCGGGATCACCCCGGAAGACTGATTTTCAATACGCTTAATGGGCGCGCCCGCTTCACGCAGGTTCGAAAGCAAAAAGGCGACGCCACCGCCGCGCTTTGAGAGCTGCAACGCCGAATTTACCGAGCGACCAATCGACTCCATATTGTCTTCAATGCGCAGCAGGAAGCAGGAGACTAATTCACCCCGCTGTTGTTTGCCGCAGTTGAGGAAGGTAGGCGTGGCAGGCTGGAAGCGGCCGGAGAGCATTTCGTCAGTGAGCTGACGCGCAAGGGATTCATTGCCCTGTGCCAGCGTCAGCGCGACCATCACCACGCGGTCTTCAAAGTGTTCCAGGAACTGTTTGCCGTCGAACGTTTTCAGCGTGTAGCTGGTGTAAAACTTCCAGGCCCCGAGAAACGTTTTGAACTGAAACTGGCTGGCGTGAGCGTGGGCAAAGAGACTGGTAATAAATGCGCGGTTGAAGCGAGCCAGAACGCGTTCATCGTAATAGCCTTCTGTAACCAGCCAGTCCAGGCGCGCGTCCTGATTGGTGAAGGTGCGTGAGTTCGGGCGCACGTAGGCGGCCATAAAAGCGCTCACGGCTTCGGCATCTTTCTCAAACTGAATGCGGCCGTCTTTATCGTACAGATTCAGCATCGCATTGAGCGCATGGTAGTCCGGGGCGCTGTGGGTCACACGTTCTGCGGTTGTCGTTGCCAAAATTCGCTCACTCCTTTTCGCACATTGTCGATATCGCTTTGGGTGCCCATCAGTTCAAACCTGTAGAGGTAAGGCACGCCGCATTTCTGCGCGATGACATCTCCGGCGCGGCCAAAAGCTTCGCCGAAATTTCGGTTGCCCGAGGCAATCACGCCGCGTATCAGGGCGCGATTGTGCGGGTCGTTTAAAAAGCGGATCACCTGGCGAGGCACCGCGCCTGCCGTGCCGCCTCCGCCGTAGCTGGGCACCACCAAAATATAGGGTTCGTCTACCTGAATGCGTTCCCGTTCATTGAGCGGAATACGCACTGCAGGCAGCCCCAGCCGCTCGATAAAGCGCAGCGTGTTTTCGGAGCTGCTGGAGAAATAGACGAGGGGATTCATGCTCGTGCCGCAATGGCCTCAGGGCGCAGGCGGTTGATCATGTCCGGACGAAAACCAGACCAGCTCACGTCGCCAGCAATCACCACTGGCAGCGAACGAAAGCCTTGCGCACGCAGAGTGTCAGCGGCATCAGGATGGTGGTCGATATTGATCATCTCAAAGTCAAACCCGCGGGACTCCATCGCCCGTTTGGTGGCATGGCACTGAACGCAGTTATTTCGAGTGTAAATAGTAATGCGCATGATTCGTATTTCCGTTTAAAATAAAAAAGCGGCGCAAAAATCAGCGTCGGTTTGGGTGAGTCATCTCTAAAGGGAATACTAGATGTAGTTAAGAAAAACATCAACCATACAATATATAGATATTTTATCGTGATTTTCCCCCGCTAACGAGCGTAGCGAGGGCGAGGGTTTTTTGGTCCTAATTACATGCGCATACTGATGGCGAGGCGGTTAAAGGCGTTCATCAGGCTAATGGCAAACGTCAGGTCGCTAATCTCTCTGGCGCTGAAGTAAGCCTGCAACGGTTGATAGACTTCATCTTCCGCGCGGTTGCGGGCAATGTCCGTCAAATCTTCCGCCCAGGCCAGCGCAGCACGTTCGCGATCGGAGAAGTGATGACTCACACTCCAGCCTGCCAGCGCGTCCAGTTTCACCTGTTCCACACCGCGTTTACGCAGCGCTTTGCTGTGCATTTCCAGGCAGAAGGCGCAGCCGTTGATTTGTGAAATCCGCAGATACACCAGTTCGATAACGGACAAATCCAGTTCGCTGTGTTCCAGCGCTTTTTTCGCCTGGCCCAGGGCGGCATACACTTCAGGGCTCAGTTCATAGTAGGGTTGGCGTAATGTTGTCATGGCAGGTCTCCTCTTTTCGATGAGCACAGTCTGTCACTATAATGGTCTGGTGTAGAGAGCCATCTTTTGAGTAAAAAACCAGACCATGAATTCACCCTCCGCAGGGCCACGCTACCAGAGTATTGCGCGCCAGCTTAAAGCTGCCATTGAACAAGGTGAGCTGCTCCCCGGCAAACGGCTGCCCGCCAGCCGGGTGTATGCCCAGGAACTTGGCGTGTCGCGGGCGACAGTGGAATCGGCCTACGGTGAGCTTGTCGCCCAGGGTTGGCTGGAGCGCCAGGGGCAGAAGGGCACTTTCGTCAGCGCCGGTGTCGTTCGTGGGCCAACCGCGCCAGAACCGACGTGGTTTGGTGGCGAACAGCCAGAGCCGCAGCCCTTCCAGATGGGCTTGCCCGCCTTAGATCTTTTTCCTCGGGCAGTCTGGGCGCGGGTGATGGGGCGACGCTTAAGGACGCAAACGCGTTTTGATCTCGCGCTCGGCGATGTGTGCGGTGAAATGAACTTACGCAACGCCATCGTGGAGTATCTGCGTTTTTCCCGCAGCATTGACTGCATGCCTGAGCAGGTTTTTGTGACCACGGGCTATGCGGCTTCGATGACGCTCATCCTGCAAACACTCAGCCAACCCGGCGACCAAATCTGGCTGGAAGATCCTGGCTTTCCCTTGATTCGCCCGTTGATCAGCAGCCAACGACTGGAACTGTGCCCTGTGCCGGTGGACGATGATGGCATGCAGATTGAAGAGGGAATGCGGCTTGCGCCTGATGCTCGTTTTGCCTTGCTCACGCCAGCACATCAAAGCCCGCTGGGCGTGGCGCTCTCCCTGCCTCGTCGCCACCAATTGTTAGACTGGGCGGCTCATCGGGAAGCGTGGATCATTGAGGATGATTACGACAGTGAATTTCGCTATCAGGGCAAACCGCTCCCGCCGATCAAAAGTCTGGATGCGCCGCAGCGCGTGATTTACGCCGGAACGTTTAGCAAATCGCTGTTCCCGGCGCTGCGCTGTGCCTGGCTGGTGGTTCCCGCGCCGCGGGTGGCGCAATTCCGGCAGCAGGCCTCGTATGCCGCCTGCGGGGTGCCGCTGCTCTGGCAACAAACGTTGGCCGATTTCATCCACGAAGGGCATTTCTGGCGGCATCTCAAGAAAATGCGTCAACACTATGCACAGCGTCGGCAATGGCTGGAGCAGGCGCTGGCCGCGCACGGTTTTCAGGTGGTGCCGCAGCAGGGCGGAATTCAACTGGTGATGTCGGTGGAGGGTGACGACCGGGAACTGGCTGTACGTGGCCGCCGGGCCGGGCTTGCGGTGCAAGCGCTGAGCGACTGGCGAATCAACAGCGAGGGAGCCAATGGATTGCTGATGAGCTTTACCAATATCTCCAGTCCGGCCATGGCGCAACAGCAGGCCAAAATGCTTCAACTGGCCATCAAATAAATATCGAGCTATCAAGCGGCCTGTAGCGCCGCCCGGCAATCAAGCAAATAAAAGCCCCGGCAGGTCAGAAACCTGTCGGGGCAGACGCGTATTTATTATCAGCATGACAGCGTCATTATCGGCGCAAACTCAATAATGCGCCAATAAAGATCCCAACGGCTGCCGCAGCGCCCACGCTGTGCCAGGGTTTGTCCCGCACGAAACTGTCCGCGTAACCTACCGCATCGCGAGCGGCTTGCTGAACGCGAGTGCGGCCATACATTCTGGCTCGGGTTTCGCGAAGCAGGGACTGCGCTTTACGCCGCGCGGCATCCGCTTCGTCTTTGGCATCGCTGCCCCAGGATTTCAACACGTCTTCCAGCGAGTCGGCCAGTTGACTGACATCGTTCTGAATATCCTGAACGCCTTCATCCACCTCGTTACGATTGGGTCTGTTAAACATGGGTTCCTCCCCTGAGTGACGGTGAAATTAAGTTTAGGACAAATTGAAGTGAATCACGCCTTATTCGCCCGTTTATGGATTTTTCTGAAAGCGATGCTATTGCTGAATACTGTAAGGTGGCGTGGCTGTTGAGGACAACGAGGATAAAATATGTATTTACGACCTGATGAGGTGGCGCGCGTTCTTGAAAAAGTCGGCTTTACGATGGACGAAGTGACGCAAAAAATTTACGGTTACCGCCGTGGCGATAATTATGTTTATGTGAATCGCGAAGCCAGGATGGGCAGAACCTCGCTTATCATTCATCCAGCCCTGAAAGAGCGCAGTTATTTGCTGGCCGATCCGGCTTCTGAAATCAAAACCTGCGATCATTATCAGCAGTTTCCGCTTTATTTAGGCGGGGATGCGCAAGAGCATTATGGCATTCCGCACGGCTTCAGCTCGCGCATTGCTCTTGAGCGTTTTTTGACGGGATTATTTGGCGAAGGGAAATAAGCGAACGACTGGCACGCGGCCAGTCGTGTCAGGCTGAGCGTCAGGCATACTGGCTGACGCGAAACAGACGACGGCAGTAATCAAGGAAATCGCCGTACACGGCGCCCACCATCAACGTCTGATTAATGATTATTTTGTGGTGGGTAATCATGCGATAAAACTGACTGGTTATACGCCAGGGTAATGCCATGACGAAATCTATTTTAAATAACATTAAAATGAAGCGGTGTTTCTTGCTCTGCGGGTGGAAAAAACGGTCTGGATATAATAAACTTAATCTCGAAGCGCCATTTTAATTCGTTGCAAAGGATATTTTAAAATATATGCCTGGTATGTTACAGAAATTTAATAATATTCGTACATTGCGCACCATGTCGCGTGAATTCTCCATTGACGTTCTTGAAGAGATGCTGGAAAAATTCAGGGTTGTGACGGAAGAAAAACGCTCTGAAGAAGCCAGCCTGCAAGAAACCATGGCTGAGAAGCGTGAAAAAATTAATGCCTGGCTTAAAATGATGCAGGTTGATGGCATTTCTCCTGACGAGCTTCTTGGTGAGTCTGCGCCAGCAAAATCCAACAGAAAACGTGCCGTTCGTCCGGCAAAATACCGCTACACCGACCTGGACGGTGAACAGAAAACCTGGACAGGCCAGGGGCGTACACCAAAGCCGATTGCGAAAGCACTGGCCGAAGGCAAATCATTGGATGATTTCCTGATCTAATAAAAAACGGTGAGTGATTATTCCTCACCGTTTTTTATTAGCACACACCAAAAAGTGTTTCTCAGGATAAAGCATCGTGCAAAAATCCGTAAAAGGTAAAAGAGGGTAAACCTGATAGAGGAAAATGGCAGCGCAGGTGACAATGGCTATGCTTAGCATTAATACTTTTTATCAATTGCCTGGTTGCATGGAGTTTGTATGGGTTTCTGGCGTATTGTCTTTACTATTCTGATCCCGCCGCTTGGGGTTTTACTGGGTAAAGGGTTCGGTTGGGCTTTTATCATCAATATTGTGCTGACGTTGCTCGGTTATATTCCGGGCTTGATCCACGCGTTCTGGGTTCAAACCCGAGATTAATGTGTAAAAAGGGTCGCCTCGGCGACTCTTTTAACGAATAACCGACTTTAAACAACGAAGCACGGCGCGTGGGCTTCCTCGGCTTCTGTATAACAGCGTTGGGCTCACCAGATTGATTCGAATCCCACGTGGCAACTCACAATCACGAAACCGGCCAATGCGGTGTTAACTGCTGTGGCTTCCACCCACATAAGTGCGGAAATAAAAAGAGATGATAAAGAAGATCTTAGTCGAGGGCGCCTGAATACGACAACCGGGGCAATAACCTATAGCTGAGAGCGGGCAGGGTACCGTTGCGCCGGTCTGTAAAACGCGGCATATTGCGTTCGAATCGGTGAAAAGGACGTCTGGCACGATGAGAATTACCCTGTTTTGCGCTGTGCTGCTGGCACTGTTCCTGGCTGCCAGTCTCTTTTATTTTCAGTCTGTTGTGGCCTGGTTACTGCTGATTAATATCCTTACGTGGCTGGTTTATGGTTTCGACAAACACGCGGCACGCAAAAGCTGGCAGCGTGTGCCGGAAAAAACGCTGCTGCTGTTAGGCGTGGTGGGCGGTTGGGTGGGCGCTTTAGTGGCGCAGGAAGTGTTTCGGCATAAAACGCAGAAACAGCCGTTCCGCACCTGGTTTATGCTCAGCGTTATTCTCAACGTGGCGGTGCTGGTGGGGGTAGGATACTGGCGCGTCAGTGGTTAATTACAGGGAGCGGCAATACCGCTCCCTTTTTAGATCAGGCTTTCGGGAAGATCCAAAGATGGTTTTCCGGTAACGCCAGATGGCAATGCTGCGGATCGCGAACCTCTGCGCCGTACGCTCGAATCACAAAATCATCGCCCGACGTGCGGAACAGGTATTCCCAACGATCGCCGAGATACATGCTGGTCAGCAGCGGCAGTTCAAGCTGATTTTCGCCTGGCCCTTCAACCAGCGTCACGCGTTCCACACGAATAACCGCCGTGCCTTCCTGACCGCTTTGCACGCCTTCCGCTGCTTTGCCCCACAGTGACCAACCGCTGCCTTCAATGCGCGCTTTGCCGTCTCTCACTTCCGTAATTTTGCCGTGCAGACGGTTGTTGCTGCCCATGAACTCGGCGGTGAACAACGTTTTTGGCGAGCCGTACATTTCCTGCGGTGTGCCCTGTTGCTCAATTTTGCCGTTGTTGAGCAGCAAAATGCGGTCGGAAATCGCCATCGCTTCGTTCTGATCGTGCGTCACCATCAGCGCCGATAACCCTAGCTTGATGATCAGCTCGCGCAGGAACACGCGGGCTTCTTCACGCAGCTTGGCGTCAAGGTTCGACAACGGCTCATCCAGCAAAATCACCGGCGGGTTATAAACCAGCGCCCGGCCAATCGCCACACGCTGTTGCTGCCCACCGGAAAGCTGGTGCGGATGGCGTTTGCCCAGATGCCCCAATCCCAGCTGATCCAGCACATCCTGTACGCGCTGGGTAATTTCTTTCGCAGGCACTTTGCGCAGCTTCAGCGGATAGGCCACGTTTTCAAACACGGTTTTGTGCGGCCACAGGGCGTAGGACTGAAACACCAGCCCGAGGTTACGTTCTTCGGCAGGCACTTCACTGCGCGGCGTGCCGTCGTACACTTTGTTCTTACCGATGACAATCGACCCTTGCGTCGGTTTTTCCAGCCCGGCTACGGCGCGCAGCAGCGTGGTCTTGCCGCTGCCCGAGGGCCCCAGCAGCGACACCACTTCACCGCGCTTCAGGTTCATGGACACGCCCTTTAACACCGGATTGTCGCCGTAGGTTAAATGCAGGTTATCGACCGTTAATTCAATCATTTAATTTGACTCCAAAACGAAGGGCAATACCCAGACCTACTACCACCAGCAGGATATTAATAAAGGAGAGCGCCGCCACGATATCAATCGCGCCTGCCGCCCACAGGGAAACCAGCATCGAGCCGATGGTTTCCGTACCCGGCGAAAGCAGGTACACGCCTGTTGAATATTCACGTTCGAAAATCAGGAACATCAGCAGCCATGAGCCAATCAGGCCGTAGCGGGATAACGGAATAGTGACGTGGCGGGTAATTTGCCCGCGCGTGGCCCCGGAGGTGCGTGCTGCTTCTTCCAGTTCCGGCCCCACCTGCAACAGCGTGGAGGAAATCAGCCGCAGGCCGTAAGCCATCCACACCACGGTGTAAGCCAGCCAGACGCTGAAGATGGTGCTGCGAAGCCCGCGCAGCCAGACAATCAGGTTATCGCGCAGCCACTGTGACCACGGCATGCCAGAAAGCCAGCCGGATTTCAGGGCGTTGTCCAGCCACATCGGCAGGAACAGGAACACCCACAGGAACGCCAGTCCGGCGAGCAGGCCAGGCACCGCGCGCGGCACCAGTACGCTGTAATCAAGGAAGCGGGTGGTGTTGTCCGGTTTACGGTGCATGGCGATGCCGATAAACAGATAGCAGCCCACCGCCAGCGCGCCACCCAGCACGCCAATAGACATCGAGTTGACGATAGCGCGCAGCAGGTTTGGTTGTTGCCAGATGGTGCGGAAAGTATTGAGCGACAGCTCATCCCAAATGGACACCCCCACGCCCCAGTTAGAGATAAACGCGCGCAGCATCACGCCCAGCAGCGGAACGCCAATCGTCACGGTCAGCCAGAATGCCACCACTGCGCCCGCGACCCAGCGCCATTTACCCAGCGGTAACGCACGCGCCTGCGACGCTTTGCCTTTCATGGTGACAAAGCGGTTGGCGGTACGCATCAGGCGGCGTTGCAACATCACCAGCGGGATGGTGATACAAATCAGCACCACGGCCACGGCGGCCATCAGGTGGTAAGACGGCGTACCGAGTTTGTTGGTCAACTGGTACAGGTATGTCGCCAGCACCATGTTGCCTTCCGGATCGCCCAAAACCAGCATCAGGCCGAACACTTCCAGCCCGAGGAAAAACAGCAGCACGATGGCGTACAGAATAGAAGGGCGCACCATCGGCAGGCTGACGGCGGTCATCACCTGCAACGGCGAAGCGCCCGAGATGCGAGCGGCCTCTTCCACATCCGACCCGACGCTACGCAGCGCCGAGGAGATATAAAGATAAGCGTGCGGCACGTGCGTCAGGCCAGCAATCACCACGATGCTCGACATGTCGTAGATATTCCACGGCACGAAGCCAATCAGCGATTGCGCCCACAGCGACAGGAACCCGACCGGGCCTGCCGCCACCACGTAACCAAAGCCAAGGACCATCGGTGAAACGAAGATCGGCACGAGGATCAGCGGCTCAATCAGGCGGCGACCCGGCAGGTCGGTTCGCACCATCAAAAAGGCCAGCACGCCACCCAGTGGAATCGCGATAACCACCAGGCCGAAAGCGAGAATAAAGCCGCTCTTCAGCGCCTTATAAAAATCAGGATCGGTGAAAATAAAGCCAAAGGATTCCAGGCTCCACTCTTTGGACGGGGCAAAGAACGGCGCGGATAAAAAGCTCTGTATCACAATGAACGACAGAGGAATGTAGATAACCAGCGCGGTTAATAACACGACTATGCCGCGTGGCAGGCTTTGCCACTTTCTGCTTAATGCGTTCATAGAAAATCCCTGGTCTGGCTGGGAAACACTGATATTGCTGTTTTTGTACGCCCGGAAAGCGCGAGCGCCACCGGGCATTTATTGCCGGATGCGCTGCGCTTATCCGGCCTGCAACCATCAATACATTTTGCCGTGAAGGTTATTTGGCGGCGGCTTCACGCCACTGTTTGATGTAATCCAGACGTTTTTTCGGTTGCAGGTATTCCAGCAGGCTTTCATCGACCGGGATCGGCTTCAGCGCTTTGCCCAGCATTTTGGTCATGCCGTCGATGTCGTTTTTGCCTTCGATATCGTTACGGATGGACGGGATATCCGCCTGGTTTGCCAGGATGCTCTGGCCTTTTTCAGACAGCACATAGTCCAGCCACAGTTTGGCGGCATTGCTGTTTTGCGCCTGCTGGCTGATGAACGACACGCGAGACAGCACCAGGGTGTAATCCTTCGGATAGGAGATGCCCAGCGAAGGGTCAGTTTTGGCGCGGGCTTCAGCGTAAGAACCGAGGATGTTAAAGCCAATCAGGTTTTCGCCCGAAGACACCCTTTCCATCATGGTACCGGTGGAAGACTGCACGGCTAAACCGCCTTTGGCGACGTCAGCCAGGGTTTTGAAATAGTTCGGATCGGCTTTGGAATCCTGCACCGAGAGCATAAAGCCGAGGCCCGATTTCTCGATATCGTAGGTGGTGACTTTGCTCCTGAATTTATCGGCCTGGCTGGCGATCAGTTTTGCCAGCGCGGAGTGGGAATCCGGCACTTCATTCGCCGGGATCAGGCGTTTGTTATAGATAAACACCACCGGCTCATAGGTGGTGCCGTAGGCTTTGTTGTTCCAGATGGCCCATTTCGGCAACTGGCCTTGTTCCGGTGATTGGTATTCCTGCGCGTAGTCGGTCGCGAGCTTCAGGGCGGTGTCCATGGAGGAGCTCCAGACCACGTCGCCGCTGCCGCCGCCAGCCGCCTGTTCGCTGATAAAGCGGTTGTACAGTTCGGTGCTGTTCATGTCGTTGTATTCGACTTTGATGCCCGGGTAAGTGGCCTCGAAGCCCTGAATCAACGGCCCGGCCGCTTTGGTGTCGGTGGTGGAATAAATCACCACTTTGCCTTCTTTGGTGGCGGCATCGACCACCTTTTGGTAGTCCGCCGGATAGCCTTGCGGCAGAGCCGACAGCGCAGACACAGAGAAAAGCACAGTAGCAGTAAGCACAGAGAGACGGAGTGTTGTGTTCGACATTGCAGTTAACCTTTCAGTTACATTTTATTATTCAAAACTCAACATAGCGGATGGCGATAATCAGACAATAGGGGGCGACAGGCGACGTGACTGAAGTGTGATTGCTGGCCTTTTTTAAGCAATTAACACCATAAAAACCACGAAAATAGCGCTGTGTTTATTTGCGCAGATCCCATAAATAGAGTGTTTTTTGAACAGATGTAACGCTGTTTGGCTTAGGTCAAATAACGGCACCGATCTTTGTTAATCAGTAGAAAAATAAGGGTTTATTTAACTGTTTGATTTTAATTGATTATAATAGGGGGCAACGGATTGCATTAACAATAGCCGTGGGCCATATATAAATAGCGCAGTAACTAAATTATAATTCTTTAACATCCGGTTGATAGACGAGGTCAGAATGCGATTCATGGTCATGCTGTTAAGCTTTGTGCTCTCCACACAAGTCTGGGCGGGTGAATTTTCCAAACCTGCCGGTAAAGCTCTTTTAACGATTTCAGGTCATATCGAAAATACCAATGACGGTGGCAAAGCCGTTTTTGATCTCGCAAGTCTTGAGAAACTGGGGATGGTCAGCTTCCAGACCACTTCTCCCTGGTATAATGGCCGCACAACTTTTACGGGTATTTCGCTGCAAAAGTTGATGGATTATGTCGGGGCGAAAGGGACTGTGGTGAAGGTCACTGCGCTCAATGACTACACCACCGAAATCCCCCTCAGTGATTTCAAAAAATACAACGTTATCCTTGCGTTAAAAGTTAACGGAGAATATATGCGTGTCCGTGATAAGGGCCCGTTGTTTGTGGTTTACCCATATGACAGCCTCCCTGAACTGAATAATCAGATTTATTATTCCAGGTCAGCCTGGCAGGTCAGCAGAATGAGTATTGAGTAAGGGGTCAGACGACCAACATGAACAGAATTCTGGCTGGCATCATTTGTTTCCTTTTTATCTCTACCGGATATATCTCTTTCCTTGTGCATGAAAGGCAGCAAGAGTTACAGAAACTGACGCACTATGCCGCTTCGTGGTCAGTGGCGCAGGTGGTTTCAGAGTATTACCGGTTTGAATCGTTACTGGGGCTTTACGCTGTCGATGAGATGATGACGCTGGATGATGTGCGCATGCGCCTCGACATTATGCTCAGCCAGAGTGATTTGATGAAGCAGGGCGACCTGAGTAGTTACATTGAAAGCAGCAAAGCCCATCATGCGCTGGCTGTGCAGCTTGAGCAGACACTGGATTATCTGGACGGTCATCTTGAGAAAATGAACCGCCCACAGCTTCAGGCTTACCTCGAAACCATGCACGCGCTTGATGCACCGCTGGGGCGTTTGTCGTCCAGCGCGTTAGACAAAGACATCAACGCGATAAATGATGCCAACGTTAACATTAACACCCTGTACTATATTTACTCCGCGACGTCGGCCTTGCTGATCATCATGAGTGCGATATTGGGTGGGCTGATCTTTGTTCAAAACAGAAATATTTTGAAGGCACACCTTCAGGTAAAAAGCCTGGCTGAAGCATTGCAGGAATCGAAAGAACAACTGCAGGTCCAGAATGCCAAACTGGAGTATGACGTCTACCATGACTCCCTGACCGAAATGAATAACCGTCATTTCTTCTGGGAGAATTTAAATGAAACCATCGAGGCGGCAGTCAAAAGCAACAGCAACAGCAACAGCAACAGCAACAGCAACAGCAACAGCAACAGCAACAGCAACAGCTCTGTCAGTGTGATGTTGTTTGATTTAGACCGGTTCAAAGAGGTCAATGATACCTATGGGCATGATGTCGGTGACATGTTATTACGCCAGATATCACACCGTCTTATTTCGAGGGGCCTGACGTCCGATTCGCTTTATCGCTTAGGCGGGGATGAGTTTGCGTTTCTCTCAAGCGGCCTGACGGAAAGCAGTGCCGTGTCGCAAGCCCAAAAAATATGCGATGCGATTAATCACCCTTACACGATTAATAATACGATTATTAATATCACCACCTGCGTCGGGATTGTTATTTCAGACACAGAACGCCGCTCCGACTACCTGTATAAATTTGCCGATCTGGCGCTTTATGAAGCCAAAAAAGAAGGCGCGGGGAAGATAAAAGTCTTCCGGCAGTGGATGTTAGATAAGCTACAAGAAAGCCGAACCCTTGAGCATGACATGGCCACGGCGTTGGTGAATAAAGAATTCGTGGTTTACTACCAGCCGATTGTCGACTCTTTCAGCCAGCAAATTTACAGCTACGAAGCGCTTATTCGTTGGCTGCATCCTCTGAAGGGTCTCCTGTCGCCAGACAGCTTTATTCCTGTGGCTGAAAAAACAGGTATGATTAACGAGATGGGGAAGTCGGTGCTTGAAATCGCCTGCCGGGAAGCCGCCTGCTGGGCCGTTCCCGCTAAAATTTCAGTCAACGTTTCCCCTGTGCAGCTCAGCAGCAAAGCCTTTGCCAGCATGGTGCTGTCCATTCTGAACGACACCGGTCTTCCCGCTGATCGCCTTGAACTGGAAGTGACGGAATCCACTCTCTTTACTGAGAGCAGCATGCCGATGACTACGCTTAACAAGCTGCGGGCGATGGGGGTGAATATCTCCATTGATGATTTTGGTACCGGTTATTCTTCTCTTTCGCGCCTCAGCAGTCTTGCTTTCGATAAAATCAAAATCGATAAATCCTTTGTGCGTGCCCTGTCGACGCAGCAAGATGCCCTTAATATTATCAGGCTGATCACCGGGATGGCGAAATCCCTCAACATGAAAGCCGTGGCGGAAGGGGTTGAAACGCAGGAGCAGCTGGAAAGCCTTCAGGCACTTGGCTGTGATTTCGTACAAGGGTATTTGTTTGGAAAACCTCAGCCTTCTATCGATGCAAAAATCAAACACGGTTAAAGGGAAATCTTCTTCCTGAAATGAGGTCTTCAGGACCTCAGGTGTCGAGCTCCTTTGACATGTTCTTTAGATCATCGCACATCTCTTGCAACTCATTGAACAGTCTCGCCAAATGGAAGCCGTCGCACACGGCGTGATGCACCTGCGCGGCGAGGGGCAACAAGACTTTCCCCTCCTGAGGAGAGTATTTCCCAAACGTAAACATGGGGGCAAAAAAGTTCTGCATGTTGGCCACGTTGACATTAAAACTGGTAAAACTTACCCAAGGGATCGCAGAGACGAAAAATATATTTTCCCGGGATTCTTCTTTCGGCCAATAAGAGAGATTATCACCGTAGCGTGCAGTGTCTTCTGAATACACTTGCTGGAAGTGCTGAATATTGCCGTCGAAGTGACTCCATAAAGAAGAGAAAGTCTCCGTTTCTTTATGGAAAATAGTATAGCTTGGATGAACCTCATTCCAGGTGACCAACTCATTATTCTTGATGGCCATCCGGAATTCCGGATGACGGTTTACGATGACAGCAAGCAGGGAAATAATCGTTGGGTAAAACTTCCAGCCTACTTCCTTTATATGTTTTAGCAGTGCAGTAATATCGACCAATACCGTTTGGTTAATGGTGCTTTGAGCAAAGGACTGAAACACCTCAAAATGCTCTTTTCTGGCCCAGCGAGATAAGTCAACAGGCGTATATTCTGCAGGTGTTTTTATCATTTTTTAACCTTTGAAAGAAAATGAGCGAGCAGAGATCAGTGTAAAATTTTTTATGCATTAAGCAAACAGCCGCCAGCCACCCCGTTTTGGTAGCTGGCGCGTTATTTTGCGTCGGGCCGCTTGCGGTAAAGCCTGCGCGGATGGCCGATACTGCCGTACTGAAGTTCTGCGCCAATAAACCCCGTTTCCACGCAATATTCGAGGTAGCGCCGACAGGTGGTTTTGCTGATACCGGTTTGTTCCACCACCTGTTCCACAGACCAGCTTCTGTCCGGATCTTCCGTGAAAGCCTGCTTCACTCGTTCGAGGGTATTCGGTTCAATGCCTTTGGTTGACGGCACGGCAGACGTTTCGGCGGCGGGCAGGTTAAACAGCTTATCCAGCGCGTGCTGATCGACTACTTTCTGTTGGCGCAGGGTGTGCACCAGCAGCATAAAGCGTTCCAGAGAAGCCCGCAGGCGCTGGAAAAAGACCGGTTTAATCAGGTAGTCAAAAGCCCCGCTACGCATCGCGTGGCTGCAGGTCTGCATATCGCTGGCGGCGGTGATAAAAATCACCGAGCACTCGAAGCTTTTCAGTAGCGGGCTGTCGATTAACTCCACGCCTTGTCCGTCTGGCAGAGAGTTATCGAGCAGAATCAGCCGCGGCTGGTGGCGTTGCAGCAGCGTGCGAGCTTGTTCCAGCGTGCTCGCAATTCCCACTATGCGCAGATGGAAATTCTGTTCGATATATTCGCGATGCAGTTCGGCCAGATGCGGCTCATCTTCCACAATGACGACATCAAGCGGCTGGCTGTGAGTCATGAAGCTCTCCTGTCTCAAAAGGGATGAACACGGAAAACAGCGTGCCCTGCGGCGTGTTGTCCGTTACCTCAATGCTGCCCCCGGCATTATCGACATAGCCTGCCACCAGATAGAGACCAATACCGTGCTCTGCTCCGGCAATCTCATCGCCAGCCTGCGGTTTGCTGGTCACACCCTGTTCAAACAGGTGCGGCTTCAGGGCATCTTCCACGCCGCAGCCCTGATCGGCGATTTCGATCAGCAGCTCCTGATTACGATCGGAGATATAGAGTTCAACCGGTGCGTGGGGCAGGGGCGTTTTCAGCGTGGCATCCACGGCGTTATCCAGCAGATTACCCACCACTGACATCAGCGCTGTTTCGGTGATCCCCTGCGGAATGCGCATCAACTGGCACGCCGGATCGAATTGCAGCTCAATGCCTTTTTCCCGCGCACTGACGTATTTCCCCAGCAGCAGCCCGCACAGCGCCGGAGAGGTAAAGCGCGAGGAGACAAAATCCAGCACCTTCTGTGCGCCTTCCGACTGGGCCTGAATGTAGCGGATCGCATCGTCATAGCGCTGCATTTGCAGCAGGCCGACCAGCGTGGCCGTCCAGTTAAGCTGTTCGTGGCGCATGATGCGCAGGTTGTCGGCGTAACGTCTCACCTGGCTTAACTGGCTGCTCAAGGTGTTGATGTCGTTTTTATCGCGGAAGCTGAACACCCAGCCGTTGGCCTCATTCGGCTCAAGCGCAATCGCCACGCGGTTGACGATCATCTGCTTCTGATTAAGCACCATAATCTGGTCGTGTTGCGCCAGGCTGCTATCGGCGAAAAACGCCGGGGGAAGGTGCACCACCTGATCCAGCGGTTTGCCAATCAGCTTGTCTTCCGTCTGGGGTAAATCGAGCAGCTCGCGGGCCGCCCGATTGATCAGCAGGAGTTGCCGTTCGGCATTGACCGCAAAAACTCCTTCGTACATCGCTTCCAGCAGAGCTTTTTGTTGCCGCACCAGCAAGGCGATCTCTTTCGGCTCCAGCCAGAACATCTGCTTTTTCACGTTGCGGGTGAACATCCACGAAAAGAGAAACAGCAACAACAGCAGCGCCATGCCATAAAACGCCGCCTGCCACAGTAAACGCGCGTTAATGTTGGCGATGTAAGAGGTGAGATAGCCGACGGAAACAATGCCGATCACCCGATGCTGGGCATCGAAAATGGGCGCTTTGCTGCGCAGTGAAACGCCAATGCCGCCTTTGCGCATCGAGATAATGGTTTTGCCGCGCAGCACCTCGGCGTTGTCGCCGCCAATCATCGGCAGGTTCAGGCGCTCCGGCGTTTCGGAGTGATACAGATGCTGCTCGTTAACGTCTCCGATAACGATATAGCTGGCATCACTTTGCGCACGCAGCGGCTGGATCAGATTCGCAATGCCTTTTGTATCCCGCGCTTCGACTTTCTCCGCCAGCCCCGGCATCAGGGCTATTTCACTGGCTTGCACTCGCGCGCGTTGCCCTAAATCGTGGTGCAACTGCTTGTCGATGACGTGATAAAGCACCCCGCCCAGAATCGCCAGCAGCAGGCAGGAAAACAGCACCAGTGACAGAAAAAGCTTCACCTGGAAAGGGAGTCTGGATTTCATGCGACCTGCAACGGAGAGGGCCAGAGACATGCTCGCAGCCTAGCATGCGGGCAGAAGCGCCGGAATCGGGATGTTGCAGAGTTGTGAACTGGTTTGCGTCTTAGGAAGAGATGTCAGTTGCGCGAAGGGGGAGGCCACTTCGCGCAACAGGGGGGCTCAGGCTTTGAAACCGCTATCGCCAATTTGCGCCATCGCAGACCAGCGCAGCAGTTCGGCGGTGCCGGGTTCGCCTTCAGCCGGAGACCAGGCGGCAAAATCTTCTTCAGCAACCGGCTGATAGCCGCCGTGTTTGACTTCAAAAATCACGCCGCCTTTGTCCAAAGACAGCACCGAGTGCCAGGTGCCTGCGTCCATCTCAACCACTTTGCAGTCTTCGCCCAGCACCACGCGATGTATGACTTTGCCCTGATCATCAAAGTTCAGCACCAGGAAACGGCCACTCAGCGCAAACAGCAATTCAAAGGTGTGCGGATGACGGTGAGGACGGACGTAGGTGCCCGGCTCCATAGCAATCGCCAGACGCTGTACCGGGTCGCTTAATTCAGGGTGAAGATTACGGTGAGCGCGTAAACGGGGGGATTTGGCCGCCGCGTCGCTCTGCTGATGCATGTCACTGAGGGTGATCGTTTTCATTTGAGTTGCCTGACATTTTGCTGACGAGCACGAAGCTCCGGGGCTAAAGAGTAGCAGTAGCCCGTCACGCAGAAAAGTGGGCTACTGTAACAAGTGACTCAGGCGGCTAAAACGCAGGCGTGACCGCTGACCGCCACGTTGACCGGCGCGCCTTTCTGCCAGTGCTGCTGGCTGAGCGTTTTAACCTGCAACGCCATCGGCCAGCCGGGAGAAGTTAACGTCAGCGTCGAAAGATGGCCGGTAAAATCCACCTCGCTGATGATGGCGGTTGGCTGCTGGTGGGCCGCGGTAATCATCAGCTGTTCCGGGCGCAGCATAATGCGTCTCTCGCCCGTATGCTGAGGATTGCTCACCGAAATATCACCCAGACAGCAACGCGCCACGCCGCCGTTTACTTGCGCAGGGAAGATCAGCGCATCGCCAAGGAACAGCGCGGTTTCTTCATCCACAGGCTGGGAATAAACGTCGACAGGGGAGCCCACTTGCGTGAAACGGCCATGACGAATCACCGCAATCTGGCTGGCAAACGAGAGCGCTTCTTGCTGATCGTGAGTCACCAGAATAGAGGCCACGCCAGCCTGTTCGAGCAAATCAGCCGTGGCTTTGCGCGTGGCGGCACGAAGGCCGGTATCGAGCGCGGAGAACGGTTCATCCAGCAGCATCAATGCCGGTTTTTGAGCGAGCGCGCGAGCCAGCGCCACGCGCTGTTGTTGCCCGCCGGATATCTCGTGCGGCCAGTGCGAGGCAAGGCGAGTATCGAGCGACACCAGCTCCATCAGTTCCGCCACGCGCAGGCGATTTTCCTCTTTCGACCCTTTCAGGCCGTAAGCGATGTTGTCGCCAACTTTCATGTGCGGGAACAGCGCGCCTTCCTGCGGCACAAACCCAATTCCGCGTTCGTGGGCAGGAATAAACGTGTTCGGGTCGAACAGCACTTTATCGCCCAGTGTGATGTGCCCGCCATCCGGAATTTCAAACCCGGCAAGAATTCGCAGCAGCGTGGTTTTGCCAGAACCGGACGGCCCGACAATCGCCGTTCGACTTGCGGCTTTTACCTTCAGGTTGATGTCGTCCAGCACCGTCGTCTGGCCAAATGTCTTCGAAATACCCGATAACTCAATCATCTTACAACCCTGCCAGTTTTTGTGACTGCACGTAAAGAATGCCGGTGAGCGGCAGCGAAATAAGGATCATCAGCAGGGCATAAGGCGCTGCGGCAACATAATCAATTTCGCTGGTCAGCGCCCAGAACCCGGTCGACAGCGTGCGGGTGCCGAGCGGTGAGAGCAATAGCGTGGCGGTTAACTCATTGCAGATCCCAAGGAACACCAGCGCAGCCCCGGCAGCGGCACCCGGAGCGGCAAGGCGCAGCGTGACGCTCCATAGCGCGACGGCGGGTGTTTTCCCTAAGCTGCGAGCCACGTTTTCCAGTTCGACAGGTGCCTGAGCGATGCCCGCGCGCAGGTTAATCAATCCGCGTGGGGCGAACATCAGCAAATAGGCCAGGAACAGCGTGATTTCGGTCTGATAGATAGGGCGCGCGTAATGAATCGTGACCGTCACCAGCGCCAGCGCGACCACAATGCCGGGCAGCGAACTGGTGAAGTAATTACAGCCTTCCAGCACCCGGAACAGCGGGCGAGGATGGCGAACCGACAGCCACGCAATCGGCACGCCAGCCAGCAGCGTTAATGTCGCGCCGCTGCCCGCAAGCACCAGCGTTTGCTGGAGTGACGTCCACAGATTGGCCTGATTCCAGTTTTCGATGCCGCCAAGCCACAGCCAGCGGCAAAGCACCGCCAATGGCACCGCAAAGGCCAACAGAATAACGATGAAAACGAAGAGCTGCCCGAAGCACTGGAAAGCCGCATTCAACTGCCAGCGCGTTTGTTCGCGAGGCGCTCCAGCGCCCACTCGCGCATAGCGTGCTTTGCCTCGCGTGGCACCTTCCAGCGCCAGGATTACCAGGCAGCAAAGCGCCAGCACGCCCGCCAGCATATTGGCCGCCGGGCCGCTAAACGTGGACTGGAACTGGTCGTAAATGGCGGTGGTAAAGGTGTCGAAGCGGATCATCGCATACAGCCCGTATTCCGCCAGCAGATGCAGCGCCACAAGCAGCGCACCGCCCCAAACCGGTAAGCGTAATTGCGGCAGAACAATGCGGTAAAAGACGCGCAGCGGCGGTGTGCCTAATGAAGCGGCAACGTCTTCGAGCGTGGGATCAAGACGGCGCAGCACGGCGGCGACGGGCAGATAAATAAAGGGATAGTAAGCGAGCACGGAAAGAAAAACGCCAGCGCCCAGGCCGTGAATCGAGGGCACGGCGCTGACCCAGGCATAACTTTGCACGAACGCCGGAATGGCGAGCGGCGCAACTGCCAGCATCGACCAAAGCCGTCTGCCAGCAAGCGTTGTTCGTTCTGTCAGCCAGGCGAGCAGCACGCCGACAAACACACTCAGCGGAACGGTCACCAGCACTAACAGCAGCGTGTTGCTGAGAAGCTCAGCAACACGCGGGCGAAAGATGAGTGCTTTAACGGTCTCCCAACCGGTATCAAAGCCAATGTAAACCACAAAGGCAGGCGGGAGAAGCGCCAGCAGCGAGACCATCACTGCCAGCATCACCATCACAGGCGCGGGGCGATGTGACAGCACCGGGCGTGGCGCGAGAGATTTCTCGCTAACATTCACAACGGACATTAAGCACTCACCACAGTCAGTTCAATCAGAGCAGGCCAGCCTGAGTCATCAGGTCGATAACCTTCTTGCTGTTCAGCGTAGAAGCTTCGACTTTAGGTGCATCCAGCTCTTTCAGTGGAACCAGTTTCGGGTTGGACGCGGCGTTCACACCCACCGCATATTCAAAGGCGTCGTTGGTACGCAGAGATGCCTGGCCTGCTTTACCGGTGATCCACTTGATAAAGGCCTGAGCCTGCTGCTGGTGTTTGCTGGAAGCCAGCACGCCGCCACCAGAGATGCTGACGAATGCGCCCGGGTCCTGATGTTTAAAGTAGTAGAGTTTGGTGTTTTTGCTGTTCTCGCCGGTTTTCGCCTGGTCAACAAAACGGTAGTAGTGATAGATAACGCCGCCATCAATCTGGCCTGCGTTCACCGCTTTCATCACTGTGCTGTTGCCTTTGTAGGCCACGAAGTTGGTTTTCATCGCTTTCAGCCATTCCAGGGTGGCTTTCTCGCCTTTCAGCGCCAGCATCGCGCTGACGATAGCCTGGAAATCAGCACCGGACGGAGAAGCAGCCCAGCGGCCTTTCCACTCAGGTTTCGCCAGATCCATCAGAGAATGCGGCAATTGGGATTCAGACAGTTTCACCGGGTTGTAAACGAACACGGTGCTGCGGGCGGCAATGCCAATCCAGCGGCCATGTTCAGGACGGTAAGCCGGAGCCACCTGAGCAAGCGTGGCGGCATCCAGCGGCGCAAACAATTTGGCGTTATCGACCAGCACCATCGCCGGGGAGTTTTCGGTCAGGAACACATCGGCAGGGGACGCGCTGCCTTCCTGCACCAGTTGGTTGCCCAGCTCGCTGTCGCCGCCGTTACGCAGCGTCACTTTAATGCCGGTTTCTTTGGTGAAGCCATCCACCCACGCCTGAACCAGGTTCTCATGCTGCGCGTTGTACACCACGATACCTTCGTTGTTATCCGCCGCCTGTGCCAGAGGCGAAAGCAGCAGCGAGGAAGTCATCATCACGAGAGAGCACAAAGACGATACGCCAAATTTCATAAGTTAATCCTTCATAAAAGTGAGTCATAAACACCAGAAAGCATAACGAGGCGAATTAAAACACAATACACATCGAATGATAATGAAAGTGATTCTCATTAGAGAATAAAGAAGGGAAATCGGGGGAATGGCGCTTTTCGCGGAACAAAAAACCAGTTCAGCAGGTAGGGCAGAAGGAAAGCTTAAAAAAAGCTTAATACCGATAAAATCTTTGGTTTTTTATGGCGGTGAGTTCGCTACTGTAAGTCATCGCGGTGGTGACTTTTTGCGTTTTCCCAAAAGCGCCATAGCCATTGTCTTCATCATTTGGATGAGCTGGTGGAATGGGCCATATTTTCATAGTAAGTGATACGTTCGACTTTTGGCCCGGAACGACCGGCTTCAAATTCAGCATCAAGCCAGGTATCAACCAGCGTTAATGCCAGTTCGCTCCCAATAACGCGTGCACCGATCGTCATGATTTGCGCATTGTTACTTTTGCGAGCCCGCGAGGCAGAGTATACGTCGTGGCACTGGGCTGCGCGGATCCCCTGGACTTTATTCGCAACAATGGCCATGCCGATTCCGGTGCCGCACAGCAGAATACCGCGTTCAAACGTTCCTTTACGAATTTCGGTCGCGAGGTTAAAAGCAATATCCGGGTACATTTGATCGTTACCCGTCATGTCATGGCTAAAATCAACAACCTCAACCCCGCGGTTAAGCAGATGATCTTTGACCCGATTTTTGAGTTCGGTTGCGGCGTCATCGGCGCCAATGGCAACTTTTAACATGTTGATTTCCTGTATGGCTATTGCATCAGTACGTGTAGCTTCCCCTCGACCATGTTCTGTATCGGGAGCCGTTGTGTGGCTATTTTTTGTTTCTAATGATCATTTGGTGATCATATGTTCATTCATTATTAGCGGCAATTCAGGAAATTAAAAAGGGTGGCTTTCAGATTTTACGGACGAACTGGTGAGGTTATGAGAGCGATCACACTTCCTCTCGCCGATTGTTTAGTGCGCTCAATTGAACTGATAGTGTTCATTTGTTTGTGGTGCGGGTTATTATCGAAGGCGCGTCATAGCAACGGCAGAAACAAAGAGGCGATGTGGAGAGGGCACCATGTCTGAAAAGGTAATCGTTGGTATTAGTCATAAAACCTATTTTGGTTATCACCAGATGCTGAACTGGTGTCGGGATGTGGCCGATATGCTGCGACAGCCGGGTGTGTGTAACGCAGGGATAGAGCTTTTTACCTTCCCTGAAATGCCAACAATTCCGTTGGCGTTGCAGATCTTTAACGGTACCGCGATGGCAACCGGCGCACAGAATGTGTGTGCTGAACCTGCGGGGGCATGGACGGGAGAGACCAGCGCCAGTCTTCTACAGGAGATGGGATGTCGCTATGTCGAGATTGGGCATGCGGAACGGCGCCGCCATTTCAGTGAAACCGTTCCGATCGTTAATCAAAAAATGGATATGGCCTTTGCCTGCGAGCTGACCCCTGTGATATGCATCGGGGAAGCTGACCGTATGAGTGCGAAAGCGGCTGCAGAATTTGCCATCGCCCAGGCACGGGAACTGCTGGAGCACCGCAAAGCACACCTGCTACCCGCGCTGATTTTTGCATGGGAGCCACAGTGGGCAATTGGTGCTGCTGAGCCGGCGAGCGATGATTATATTCGATATGTTTGCCGTACGTTGCGTGAAGCATTACGCCGTGACTATGGGCCGCAGTGTCGCGTGATTTATGGCGGGAGCGCGGGACCGGGCCTGTTGACGCGCCTTTGGCCGGATGCTGACGGGGTATTTCTCGGCCGTTTTGCGCACCGTCCCGCGGCTGTTTCAGATATTCTGCAGGAGGCGCGCAGCATTACCGGCTGTGGGCATCATCAGACGTAACATTCACCGGACAACGTCGGCGGAAATGCGAAATAACCGTTTCTGATATACTGACCGCCACTTTACTGCCTTACCTTTTTCGTTTTACCGCCGGAGATGAATACTGAATGGAAAAATCTACTGCATCGCAGGATTACGAGCTGCTTACCGAAATTGCGGTTGCCTATTATTGCGATGAAGTGACTCAGGAGGAAATTGCGAACAAGTTTGGTTTTTCACGCATCAAAGTGGGTCGATTGCTAAAACGGGCGAGAGAAAAGGGCATTGTTGAGATCAACGTACGTTATCACCCCGTGTTCAGCACCCAGCTGGAAAAGCAACTGACAGAGCGTTTTCCTGTGAGCCGGGCGCTCATTGCGCTCGACTATGCGGATGAAGAAGAACAACGTCGGCAAGTGGCTTCTCTCGTCTCAGGCCATCTGAATAACGTGCTGAAAGATAATGTGGTGGTGGCGGTAGGACAAGGGCGTAATGTGGCCGCCGTGGTTGAACATTCGGGCGCCATTCAGGCCCGTGACTGCCGTTTTATCTGTGGTATTGGCGGAACGCACCGCCCGGGTGATGTGATTAACGCCGATCATATCAGTCGTCTGCTGGCGAAAAAGTTTGGCGGGAGCAGTGAGTCACTGTATGCCCCGGCTTACGTCGAGAACAGGCAACTGAAAGAGCTGCTACTGCAAAATAGCACCATTAAAGAAACCCTGGACCGTGCCCGAAAAGCGGATATCGCGTTGGTGGGAATTGGCGATATGAATGAGGAAAGCTATATGGTGAAACTGGGATGGTTTACGCCACATGAAATCAGTAACGCCAGTTTGCATCAGGGCGTCATTGGCGATATCGCGGGATATGACTTTTACAATGCTCGCGGTGAGCACGTGAATACCGTTATGGATAATCGTGTCATTGGGCTGAGCATTGAGGAATTACGACAGATACCCTGTGTCATTGCGATTGCTTCTGAAAATACCAAAGCGATGGCTATCATGGGGGCACTGCGTACGGGCGTGATTGATATTATTGCCACCAGCGCCCGAAATATCCGTACGGTATTGAGTATGAGCCAGTAATGCTGGCGAGTTTATCATTCTGACTGGCCCAGCAGGGCGTGAGCGGTGAGTTCATCAGTGATGAGGCCATTGAGCAATCCACTGGCTAACACTGCCCGCAGAGCTTCGACTTTTGTCGGGCCTCCTGCCAGCGCCACAATATTATCCCGGCGCCGGGTATCTAAAGAGATAGCCATCGTTCTTGCCGTTAACCCATTATCAATGTGCTGACCATGGGTGTTAAAGAAATGGCCCAATATCTCACCAACCGCGCCAGACGCCGAAATAGCGTTGATTTCGTGTATGCCGATCATACCTGCTTCCACGAGCTGTGCTGCTGGTTCAACAGTACCGATTCCGACTAGCTTCACTGCGCTGCTGGCGGCCATTTCAAATACCTGACTCACCCCATGCTGGGATAACAAAACATCCCGATCCTTCACGGTATTTGCAAAGAAGGGGACCGGCATTATATAAGCCTGTGCCCCGGTTTTTTGCGCAATGCGGTGCATTACATCGTGCGGGTTGAGGGCATAGTTGCGCGTCAGGCAGCCCAACAGAGAAACAAAACGAACCCGGTGTGCATCGATATGCCGCAACTGGTGGACCGCGGCGGACAGTGTGCGTCCGTGACCCATGCCGATAGTCATGTCGGGATTGTTAATCAGCAGCGTGCGTAAATAATCCGCGCCAGCCATACCCAGCGCTCGTACCGGTAGTCCCTCTTCGGCGGTATCCGGGGCGACACGGCAGAAAGACAGGCCGTATCGTGTTAGCAAACGTGATTCCAGCTCAACGCAGGCAATAATCTCGCCTTCAATACTCACTTTGACTGCACCTTCCGACACGGCACGGGCAATAAGACGGTGGGTCTTTACCGATGACAATCCTAACCGTTTTGCCACCTCGGCCTGCGTAAGGCCGCCAACGTAATGCAGCCACGCCGCGCGCAGGCCAAGAGAGTCTTCGCTATCCATTAAAGTAGGGTGTTTCATGATTTCGTTTTTCGGTAGTGAGCGTTGATGGATTGGCAGGGTTGCCGGTGTGGCCTGCTGGCCCTTTTTGACAACATGTTCTGTGTAGAAATCAACAAATTTGGCCACCGACTGAATGTGATGTTAAAGAAACTGAATCAAACCACTGGCTGGACAGCGGTGTCACTGTGCCAGTTTGCTTTGATAAAGGCGATGTTTAAAGAGGGTATCATGCGTTCCTGCAATCCAGCCCGTTCCCGGTGATTAGGTTCAGATATTCAGGTCCCGAATCCCGGTATCAATATGAGGAGCCCAAAAGGCGACGCTTTCGGCAATTTCAGCGATAGCGTGGCTGTCCGTCGGTTCGCGTTCTTTGAAGCTGAGTTCAAGACAGATTTCATTATCTTTTGCCCCGCCGCGCGCGAATGCGCTAAGCAGAGGCTCGGGCTGGATCCGACCCTTGCTATTGTACTGTGCCGTAAAGGGCCGGTGTCCGCCTTTATCCTGCATGCTTTGCTTTATGTGAATAATGGGCGAGTAACGGGGAACCGCTTCAGCCCATGCGTAAGGATCGTAATCCCGTGGGTCATCAGAGGTCACATCGCCGTGATCGATATCGGCCATCATCCACAAAGGGATCGCCATTGATGTCGCGCTGAGCCTGTTTTGCAGAGCCAGACAGGCCGGGATAGTTTCCCCAAATTCGCGTCCGATACTCATAGGCTCCCAGAACACATATTTCAGGCCCGCAGACTTTGCATGCTCTGCCACTTCCGCCCAACAGTCGATCGCAATGGCGATCAGCGCTTCCCGGCGTTGAGGATCGTTGTGATCCTGTTGGGTGAAAATAGCGAACTGCGAACCGATCGCATCACCGCCCAGTTCAGCGGTGATATCGGCAAACGTTTTAAACCAGTCTATATAGTAGCGCCGCACGGAGGCATCCGGATGCCCGAAATGGTTCAGGCGCCCATACGGCCCGGTCATGCCTGAGGTTATTCGTACCCCGGTCGCCTGTTGCGCTTTTTTCATTCGTCTCACCATCTGTGCGATGGTAGAGGCGGGCCAGCTGGGGTTGATGAATTCATGCGTAAGCTGGATATCCCGAATGCGAATTTGGTGGGCAACGGTATGAATCAGCTCTTCCGGGGTGGCAATACGGTTAACCAACGGATTTGTATTCAGCGACAGAGAAAGTGTCATTATTGCCTCCTTAACTGGCTTTTGCACAACGCGGGGCGCCATAGGTTGTTGTAAACCAGTCGGCAAATGCCTGTTGCTGTATTTCGGTCAGGTGCAGGCCATGTTTGGTCCGTCGCCATAAAATATCGTCTGCCTGCCTGGCCCATTCCTTCTCCACCAGATAGCGTACTTCGGCTTCATACAATAATCCGCCAAAGTGAAGGCCGAGATCTTCCACGCGCTTCGCTTCCCCCAACACCCTGGGCAGACGTGCACCGTACAAGCGGGCGTAATGTTTGCACAGGCGCTGAGGCAACCAGCGGTAATTGCTTTTCAGCGTTTGCAGGAAGCTTTCGAAATCGGCATCCGCTATTTCGCCGCCGGGCAGTACGGCATCGCGAGTCCAGTCGGGGCCCATTTGTGGGAAGAAAGGCCCCAATTTTTGCAGGGCATGTTCGGCCAGCTTGCGAAAGGTGGTGATTTTCCCGCCGAATACATGCAGCAACGGGAGGGGCTGTTGTTCATCAAGCTCAAACACATAGTCACGCGTGACCGCCGAAGGGTTTCCTTTGCCATCATCGAACAGCGGCCGCACGCCCGAAAAACGGGCGATCACATCGCTGGCGCACAGTTGAATTTTGAAATAGCGATTCACGGCATCCAGCAGATACTGTTGTTCGCTATCGTCGGCCGTCACGGCGTCGGCATCACCTTCCCACGGAATATCGGTTGTGCCGATCAGGGCTTTGTCACCTTCATAAGGGTTAATAAAGATGACGCGCTTATCATTATTCTGCATCAGGTAGGCCTGCTGGCCTTCCCAGAATTTTGGCACAATGAGGTGTGAGCCTTTCACCAGGCGTACGTTTCGGCTGCTGCGGGTTTGGGTGACCTGATGGATGATATCCAGCACCCATGGACCTGTGGCATTGACCAGCGCTTTGGCCCGGAAGGTTTGCTGTTCACCGGTTTGCGTATTTTGCACGGTAATGACCCAGGCTTCAGGCGTACAGTTGGCTGAAACACAGCGGGTCCGGGTGAGTATGGTCGCCCCGCGCTCGGCGGCATCCAGTGCGTTCAGCGTGACAAGCCGGGCGTCGTCGACCCAACAGTCTGAATACTCAAACCCTTTTTGGTATGAATTGAGAATCGGGGCGCCTTCCGGATCCCGGTGTAAATCCAGCGTTCGGGTGCCGGGCAGCTTTTTCAGACCGCCAAGATGGTCATACAAAAACAGCCCCAGCCGAACTAACCACGCCGGGCGGTCGCCAGGACTGTGAGGAAGGACAAAACGCATTGGCCAGATGATATGCGGCGCTGCGTTCAGTAACACTTCGCGTTCGATAAGTGCTTCACGCACCAGGCGGAATTCATAATATTCCAGATAGCGTAAGCCGCCGTGAACCAGCTTGCCTGAGCGAGACGAGGTCCCCTGCGCCAGGTCGTCTTTTTCACACATCACCACGGATAAACCGCGGCCTGCGGCGTCACGAGCAATACCCGCGCCGTTGATGCCTCCACCAATGACAAACAGATCCAGAATTTTTTCGCTCATGATGACTCCATTAAGCAGGTTAGCCGTCTGCGCAAGGATGTTTTAACGCATTCCAGGCAGACGGAAGTTCGTTACGTAGCTGCTGATAACAGCCAAATAAATGCTGATAATGTTCAGTTAGCGCGGGCGAAGGGACTTCCTGTTTATCCAGAAGTGGCGTTACCCATGTTTTGACACAGTGCTCCATTGAGGGATAGGCGCCGATGGCCACTGCGGCCATCATGGCTGCCCCGGCAGCACCCGCTTCCTCGCGCCTGCTGCTGCGTACTGGCACACCAATGCAGGCCGACAGAATCTGGCGCAGTTGTGAAGAACGGGTCGCGCCGCCGGTGAGGCGTAACTCACCGGGCAATCTGTCACCCATTGCCTGATAGCAATCCCGGGCGGCGAAGCCGATGCCTTCAATCACCGCACGCACCAGATCGGCAAAACCGTGGCTATAGCTCAGGCCGACAAAGCTGGCCCTGGCGTTAGCATTCACGAAGGGGCCGCGTTCTCCGGCTTCCGAAATATAGGGGTGGTAAAGCAAGGTGCCTGGTTTAGCCTGGCTAAGCCAGCGATCGATGTGTTGTACGAGCCTGGCGTGGCTGACTTCGCCATTGAAGCTGTTAAGGAGTTCGCTGGCGATGTGCAGGAGCCAGTCCAGATTCAGGGTTGATGCCATATTGGTTTGAACTTGCGTGACGTAATCAGGCCAGGGCAGGGGGATCACATAGCCTGTTTGCTGCGGATTCAACCACACCTTGTCCGTAGAGACGGCATGGAGATGGACACCCGTTGACCCGACAATCGAACAGGCCGTATTCGCTTCACCCGTATGTACTCCGGCCCCGAGAGCGGTCATGACCATATCAACGAACCCCAGACTGACGGGGGTGCCTGCGCGTAATCCTGTCAGCGCGGCGGCCTCTGCGGTTAATGGATGCGTTATTTGGCTTCCGTCGACGATCTCCGGCAGGAGATGCCGGCGATGTTCCAGACCCAGAGCGGCAATCACCTGGTCGTCATAGCGCCGATGGCGGAAATTTCCAAAAGTGAAGCTGGCTTCAGAGGGGTCTGTTGCGCGGACACCTGTTAAGTTCAGATACAGCCAGTCTTTGCAATGGAGGGCGACTTCGCTGCTGTCCAGCAACTCAGGATAAAAACAGTCCATGTGAGCCATCTGCGAGCCCTGCTGGCAGGTGTTTAACCCGGTGCCGGTGGCTTCAAAGCGAGCACGCGCGAGCGGCGAGCGAGAAAGCTTCTCTACCGTTGGCGCGGCACGAGCATCCAGCCAAATCCAGGCATCCTCTACTGGCTGATTCCCGGCACCCACCAGCCAGGTTCCATCACCCTGAGCGGTAACGGCTACTGCGACAATACGAGCGGCCAGGTTATCGACATGTTCAGCCAGTTTACGAATGGCCGCGACGGCATCTTGCCAGGTCTGGTTCATTGATTGCTGCGCCACGCCGCCTTCGCTTCGCGAATAATTGTTGCGTGCTGATGCGCAGCCCAGTTGCTCACCTTCAGGATCAAACGCTACGGCTTTGACGACTGAAGTGCCGGAGTCCAGTCCAAGAATGATGTCACGGTTATCCATCAATACCTCTGCTATCAGGTTGAGCGTCGTCGTTGAGTAATGCTTTTAATGTTAATCGCGTGTGATTTTTTGTGACAAGTAACGTTATTATTCATTTATCACAGAGATAACATAACATGTGAATTATTTTTCTTTATGGAGAGTAAATTTCATTTTGGAAGGCGAGGTTGATCACGAATTTGGCCTGTTTTTGGCCTGTCTACTGGAGAAGTAAAGGCCATTTAACAGGAGATGGTGTGAGATCCGGGTGGTATATAAATGTTAGATCCAGATCGCGCTATCAAGAAAAAAAGCAGATTCAAGATTGACAATTTAGCAACGGGAACACAATTCTCATCACATGCAGTTATCGTATTTATAACATCAGGGCGGAGAAATACCGTCTGTGCTAATTGTCTGTGAGGTCAACATTATGTCTGGGGTTTCCGCACTATCAGCTCATCACTCGCGCCGCCGTGTAAAACGTTATACGGCAATGGGTATCGCTGTTATGGCGGTGCTCATTGCGATGGTTGTGGATACACAGGTTGTCCACATCGGTTCTGTGCAGGATAAACAGGAACAAGGTTTTTCCGCCGCCTCATACGGCGACAAAACCTTCCCTGAGATTAAAAACAGTATTGAGTCCCGCGCTGTTGATGCTGTTCTTCTGGCTGAAGCGTTAAAAATGAATCAGGCCGAGGCGATAAAAAAATATGGCGTTGGTACCACGCTGCCGGTTATTCCCGTCCGGTTTCAGGGAAACGTCGGGGAGGGGAAATCTGGAATATTTAACATTAGCGTGAATGGTTTCCCTGAGGACATAAAGCTGCGCCTGCAAACGGGGCCGATATTAACAGGGACCGAATTACGTGATTCTACAGGGAAGATTCAATTCGGCGACTTCACCAACCAGATTGACTATCAGAATGCTGGCGCGGCGCTTAACCGGGCATTAAAAACCGTGTTGCTGGATAAGCTGGACAGGGAAACGCTCTCAGGAAAACGCGTAGAGGTTGTTGGCGTATTTCGTTTATTGACCCCAGGTAACTGGCTGGTGACACCGATCAGTCTGGAGGTTAAATGAATCTGTCTGCATTACATCCGGCTTTAACGAAAGGTGAAATCATTCTTTCTGCGAGGAATGTGAGCAAGGTGTATGGCTCAACACATGCCCTGAAAGGGGTGAATTTTGATGTTCGCCGCGGCGAAGTGACAACTTTGTTTGGTGAAAATGGTGCGGGCAAATCGACGCTGATGAAAATTCTTTCCGGCGTGATTACCCCCAGCAGCGGTGAGATTGTCCTCAATAATGAGGTAAAAATTTTCAACTCTGCAACGGATGCACGAGATAACGGTATTTCCATCATCCACCAGGAGCTGAATCTCGCACCGAACATGAATGTGCGCGACAACATTTTTATCGGCCGGGAAATAATGAAGCCGGGTGGTGTGGATTACGCCGAAGAAAAACGTATCACCGAGCTCCTGATGCGGTCGCTGGAAGAGGATATTGATCCGCTAACACCGGTCGAGAATCTTCGACTGGGCCAGCAGCAGATAGTGGAAATTGCCCGCGCACTGTCGGTGAATTCTCAGATCCTCATCATGGATGAGCCCACCTCCGCACTGAGCGCTGCCGAGGTTAAGGTGTTATTTCAGGTGATCCGCGACCTGACCTGCCAGGGCGTCGCCATTGTTTATATCTCACACCACCTCGAAGAAGCGCTGGAGATAACCGACCGGGCGGTTGTGTTACGCGATGGCGTGATGACCGCCTATGCGCGTCGCGATGAAATCGACCTTGACTGGATTGTTCACCACATGGTGGGCGACCATTTTGATCTCGGCTCGCCGCCGAATGACTATCCATTCGGTGCTTCAGCGCTTTCGGTAAAAGACCTGACCGTGAAAGGAAAGGCGGGGATTCGGCTCGTGGATAACCTGTCTCTGGATGTCCGCAGCGGTGAAATTGTGTGTATTTATGGCCTGATGGGCGCGGGCAGAACGGAGTTGATGGAGTGTGTCGCCGGACGACTATCACAGTCATCCGGCACAGTCCTTCTGGAGGACAATGAGGTATCCGGCCTCTCAATCTCCCAGCGTATCGCCAGTGGATTAGCGTTAGTACCCGAGGATCGTCAGCGGGATGGTTTAGTTCAGACGATGTCCGTGGGTGAAAATCTGACCCTTGCCAGCATCAACGCGTGTGTTCGGGGATTGATGCTGTCGAGGCGAAAGGAAAAACAGCGTATTGATGACAGCATCCGTAATGTGACGGTGAAAACGGCAGGCGGTGAGGCGGCTATTCGCTCGCTCTCCGGTGGTAATCAACAAAAAGTGGTGATTGGGAAGATACTGGCGACCAATCCGAAAGTGATTTTATTGGATGAACCCAGTCGGGGAATCGATATTGGGGCGAAAGCGGAAGTGTTCCGTTTGTTGACTGATAGCGCCAGAAAAGGCCTGGCGGTTATCTATTCCACTTCCGAAGTGGGCGAGTGTTTGAGTATTGCTCACCGTATCGTGGTGATGAGAAAAGGCCGTATTTCAGCCGTGTTTGATTCCAGCGTCACGAAAGAACGCATCATGGCTGCCTCCGGCGAGTCAGTGGTGGCACAACAATGAAAATGGGAGCTAAAACCATGACAGACAGAACCCAGTCGCTGACCGTGTTGCCAGTGGAGACCAAAACACGTGCCAGAAAAGGTCCTGGCCTGGCGCATCTTCTGCTTGAAGGACGCGCTTTTATCGCATTACTGGTGATTATCGCCATGTTTTCGTTCCTGTCGCCAAATTACTTCAGCGGAGCCAATTTCCTGACAATGGCTTCCCATGTCGCGATTTTTGGTCTGCCCGCAATTGGAATGCTGCTGGTGATTTTGAACGGCGGCATCGATCTTTCCGTTGGTTCAACGCTGGGTCTGGCCGGGGTCTGCGCCGGTTTTATGATGCAAGGCATTAATCTTGACGCGCTGGGCGTGGTGCTCTATCTCCCGGTCTGGGCGGTGGCGATCCTGACGTTGGCCGTTGGCGCGCTGATAGGCCTGGTGAACGGCATCCTGATTGCCTGGTGCCGGGTACCTGCGTTTGTGGCCACCCTTGGGTCCTTATACGTGGCGCGCGGTATTGCTCTGCTCATGACGAATGGCCTGACCTACAACAAATTATCGGGCAGCGCAGCATTAGGCAACACCGGTTTCGACTGGCTGGGATTTAACCGTATTTTTACTATCCCGATTGGCGTGCTGATTCTGGGCGTTGTTGCGCTGGCCTGTGGTTTCTTACTGAGCAGAACCGCGTTTGGTCGTTGGTTGTACGCGTCTGGTGGTAATGAGCGGGCCGCTGAATTGTCAGGTGTACCGGTAAAACGCGTCAAAATCAGCGTTTATGTCCTGTCGGGAGTCTGTGCCGCGATGGCGGGACTGGTGCTCACCTCGCAGCTGACTTCAGCAGGACCGACCGCCGGAACCACATACGAATTGACCGCGATCGCCGCCGTCGTCATTGGTGGTGCGGCATTAACGGGGGGGCGTGGCAACGTTCGTGGAACGTTACTCGGTGCGTTTGTTATCGGTTTCCTCTCTGACGGTCTGGTCATTATCGGGGTTTCAGCCTACTGGCAGACCGTATTCACGGGTGCCGTGATTGTTCTGGCGGTTCTGCTCAACACCTTGCAGTACGGTCGCCGGGGGCGTTAATGCGTTTTTAACCGGAGCGGAGTCCGGGTTGTATCCGTTCTACATATTGTCCGACATCTGTACCTTACAAATAACGGAGCAACAACACTATGTATAAGAACAGCAGACGTTTCATCCTGGCCGCTACGGCCGCGGCGATCGCTATTTTCGCCACACCAACATGGGCGAACGGGTTGATGACTATCATTATCAACGACCCTTCGAACCCTTACTGGCTGACCGAAGGCCAGATAGCACAAAAAACGGCTGAAAAAATGGGATACACGGCGAAGGTCAGCGCACATAAAGGCGATACCAACACAGAGAGCCTGCTTATCGATACTGCGATTACCAATAAATCGAAAGCGATTATTCTTGACCCCGCTAATGCTGATGGTTCTGTTGGTTCGGTGAAAAAAGCTATCGCCGCGAATATTCCCGTCTTTATTATTAATGCTGAACTGAATCAGAGCGGTTTGGCTAAGGCGCAGCTGGTGTCGAATAACGCGCAAGGCGCGGCGTTAGGCGCGCAGCAATGGGTACAACAGGTGGGAGATAGCGGTGACTATGTGGAACTGAAAGGACCACCGTCTGACAACAATGCCGCGACCCGGGCAAATGGTTTTGAAACCGTGCTGAGCCAGTACCCGGGTCTTAAAAAAACGGGGTCGGAAGTCGCAAACTGGGACCGTACTCAGGGTTACAACAAGATGCAATCCCTGTTACAGGCAAACCCGAAAGTGAAGGGGGTTATCAGCGGCAATGATGAAATGGCGTTAGGGGCTATTGCCGCACTGAAAGAAGCCGGAAAGCTGAAGCAGGTGACCGTCGGTGGGTTTGATGGCTCGCCAGATGCGGTAGACGCAGTAAAAGAGGGGGCGCTGGCCTATACCGTCATGCAGCCCGTAGCGACATTTACGGCCAAAGCCGTAGAGCAAGCAGATACCTTCCTGAAAACAGGCAAAACAGGCGCGGCATCTGAGAAGCAGTTGTTTGACTGCGTATTAATAACCAAAGATAACGCTGCAAAAATAAAGTCACCATTTGTGTTGTCTGAATAATATTATCAGCCGAAAATCAATAAATTGGTTTTCCTTGTTTTTTGTTCTACTACCCATGACAACACGGTATTCGTTAGAGGTTTGTCATCCGTCTGCAGGGGGCATTTATGCCCCCTCAGATTGCTGACAAAGAAGGAAAAAGCGTGGTTTTTCCTTCTTTGTGGTGAGCAGCCGAAAATCAATGAATTGATTTTCCTTATTTTTTTGTTCTACTACCCATGACAAAACGGTATTCGTTAGAGGTTTGTCATCCGTCTGCAGGGGGCATTTATGCCCCCTTTTTAATGATTTGCTATCTGCGCACTTCGGCGTTGTAATTGGCAGTATCAGGGCTTCTTTTCACTCTTTACGGACGCATAATGACGCAAACGACTCAGGATCACTCTCTCAATGTATTCATGGCGGAAATGCTGCCAGGTGACAGCCGCCAGGCGCGACAGCTGGCGCGTCGGCAACTGATTGTTGAAGCGGTCATGGCTGAAGGCGCGATTCGTATCGAGGAGATCACTGAGCGGTATGGTATTAGCTTAATGACGGCCCACCGGGACATTGATGAGCTCGCTGAGCGCGGGCTGTTGCATAAATCTCGGGGCGTGGTTTCTGCAACATCAACCAGTCTGGTGGAGTCCAGCGACGTTTATCGCGCTACCCGACAGCTGGAAGAGAAGCAGGCCATCGCTGAAGTTGCGATGAGTTATCTTGAGCCCGGACAGGCCATCTTTCTTGACGATTCTACAACGGTGTTTCAGATGGTGCGCTTATTGCCTGCCAGAGCGCCGCTGACGGTAATCACCAATTCGTTGACGCTCATGAGCGAGCTAAAGAATATCCGTGATGTAACCTTGCTCGGATTGGGTGGGCAGTATCACAGCTGGTGTAACGCTTTTATGGGGCATATGACGCGGGATGAAATCGCCGGCCTTCGTGCAAATACGTTTTTTGTCAGTATGTCCGCCATTATGGATGATATTGTTTTTCACCAGTCAGCGGAGACGGTTGAAACAAAGCGGGCCATGTTTAATTGTGCAGAAAAGCGCATTTTGCTGATGGATCACACCAAATTTGAGCGCCGTGCGCTCTATCGATTTGCCCGGTTAAGCGAGTTTGATGTCGTGATTGTGAATCAGGGGACACCCGTTTCAATCCTGCGCAGGATGAAAGATCTCGGTGTGAATGTCGTTGTCGCCGGAATGAAAGTAAAAACGGAATAGTGCCGCGGCTAGTGTGCCGATCGTTTTTCCGGTACGGGATAACGGTTTTTGGCGAGCGCGATTTTTGTCTTTGGTGCCGGGCGTTCGCTACTGATGCTGAAAGCATCTGGCGATGCGGTTGATGCATATCGGCCTGAAGGTACATGTGATCGGCGATGTGGTAATTGTCGGTTCGGCGATAACACATTCAACTGACCCGGCGAATTTCTGAGGTATTATTGCAACATGATGACTCTGAGGACGCAGGGTCATCTCTGCGCCTGATCTCCGATACGGTAGATGGCGTTCCGGAACATCCGTTATGGTATGAGGACTGACGAAAAAAGTAGTTAAAATGCATGACTGTCCAGTTGATTTTGATCAAAAAACAAGCTTTTGAGGTTGTGGTCTTATAAGTGCTGGATGGTTCATATCATGTGCCGGAGGGAGCATGAGAGATGGATTGGGGCGAGATTTCTGGCTCTACAGATGCGCTCAGATTGCGACAGCATTGGGTTACAGTGCATCATCGATTGCTGCTGTCTGGTGGATTCTGGGTGAATACCAGAAGATGATCTATGTGTCATATCTTATTGTCCCTCCATTGATTATTTCTGCGCTGGCCCAGCCGTTGATCGCACCTGCCGGCGATCGATACAATAAGAAATTGTTAATACTGTCCGGTCTTGTTCTTCAGTTTATAAGCTATATTACCGTTGCTTTTGTTTTCATGTCCGGTGGAATGAAATTGTCGGCACTGATTGCATTTGAGCTTCTGTCGGCCTCAGGACGAATTCTGTTTAATGCGGGATCAATAGGCATTCTTCCTCACCTCATCTCTGAAAACAGGATCACTGAGGGTATGAACATTACCCATCGTGTTACCTCCACGATGTCCATTATCGGTGGTGTCTCCGGTGGCGCAATGGTGACTTTATTGGGTGTCGCTAATTCTTTTCTGTTTCTGGCATTCTGTATCAGTATTGCCTGCGTATTCTGTATGTGCATGCGCTGTCATTCTCAGAATGACCAGGATAAGCCTCGTCGAGTCCCATGGCTGGATGATATCAAGGAGGGGCTTATCTACACGATGAATAACAGGGTGATTTCTGGTTTTTTCGTCTATAGCCTTATTATTGGCCTTGCCTTTGCACCAATGATGGTGGCTTTCCCCTGGCTGATAAAAGAAATTAAAGGGTTGTCTCCTTTCTATGTCGGTTTGCTTGCGACCAGTATGGGGGGTGGGGTGATAACCGGATCGTTTATCTTCCCTTATTTGCACGCGCGATTTGATAATAAGTCTCTGGTTTATATCTCTTCATCCCTTTTTTTTCTGTCACTGTTGCTTATAAGTTTGTGCCATCATGTCATCGTGCTTTTTATCGGACAATTTATCATAGGATTATCACGGAACTGGATTAACGTGGTTATCGATTCTCAGTTGCTGATTAATTTACCCGGGCATTTAAGAACGCGTGTACTTTCTAATCTGTCATTTTTCGCCATGATCAATATGCCAGTGGCAATGTTGTTATTTAGCTATCTGATGGATCTGCTGGGGGTATATAATATCTTCCTTATGCTGTCGGCAGTATGCTTTATTGCGATGCTGGTCATTGTCTCTAACCGGGAAATCAGACGGTTTTTGTCCGCTGAGCCCGAAGAAGCCGCAGAAATGTTGATGAGTAAATGAGGAAGAAAAACTTCACCTCGTAAGGCGATGCCGTCATATGGATGTTTATTGTCTTTATACCTTTGACGTTAACTATTATCCGGCAAAACACCGTGCGTTTGCTTAAAGGCTTTTGCTGGCGTAGCGTTACTCCAGCCAAAGTTGGCTGAAATCCGGCCATCCTAGCGTATTTAAATCCCGCCAGGTAAATGACTTCTCGGTCGCAAATTCCATCCAGTGATGTAACAGAGGAATGATATATCGCTGATGGGTTATTTCATGGAAAAAGTCGGCAATGGTTGAGAATGCCTGTTCATCGTCGCTGTTAAGAATGACGGGCAGTAACGCGTTCAGGTTTTGTCGCTGGGCTTCAGGTAATCGCGTAAACAGTGTGGTAGAAGCCAGCCATTCAAGAAACGCCGGAACCGAAAGCGTATCGAGCATAAAGTTGCTGAGCCAGATATCCGCCGGGGGGCGCGGTTGGGGATTAAAGCTGTCAAATGCGTCGATCCGTATCTCGGCGCGAATATGCCAGCGTTCAAGCAGGCTGCGGATCGCCCCGGCAAGCTCCACCAGTTCCGGCTGCTGAAAGGTACTGATGATAACGGGTTGACGCAGGTTAAACGGTGCGGTGATAGCGCCGAAATCCACCTGGCGGTGATTCCACTGTGGCAGCATGCCCTGAGCAACAGAGAGGATGCGTGCGTATTCGTCGGGAAGCTGCGTCTGGCTGAGAAGTTCGATAGGTTGCAGCAGGTAATTGATAAACCGTCTTCCGACATCATCCGCAAATACCCCTTCGCTATCGAGTAGAACAAAGCAGCATCCCTGCTCGAGGCTACGCTCATTGAGCGGGCGGTCATCCTGCGCTTCCTCACCCCGCAGCAGGGGAATAAAGCTCATGCTGATATGCTCTGGTGCCCAGGTGAAAATGGTGATTTCATCAAGCCCAGGACGGGCCTGATGCCAGTGTACATTGCGCCGCAAAACCATAAAGTTATCGCTGTGTTCCTGAAGGTGAAAAGCGCCAGTACAGCGGAGGTGACCGTGGTGATAATCGAACAGCATCGTCGGCTGGGTGGCAAGCAGACAGTCGAGCCGTCTGACCGGGTGATACGTTTCAACCACCAGATGCCAGGGGGCGTCAGCGGTAATCGATTTAAGAGGACTGAAAAGCGGGGCGAACTGCGGACTCTGGCTGGCAGCGAGCAGGCAGCGCTGAACGGCACTGGCATTCAGCTCGCTGCCATCTGTAAAGCGCGCGGTGGATTTGAGCCAGAACTCCCAGCGGGTAAAGTCATCGTTGTGGATCCAGTAGTGGGCGATATCGGGGACGATCCTGCTCTGAACGGCATCATAGCGCGTCAACCCGCTCAGGCACTGGTGCAGGAGGTGGCGTTCGGTCCGGCGCTGGGGGACGAGTGGGTTAAGGGGATCCAGATTACGGTAGTAGGGGATGCGTACCCGCGTTTCGCTGCTTGTATCCTGTACCCCAAAGCGCCAGAGGCTCAGGCGATCCAGTAGATACTTGTCGTTACCGATAAACCTCAGCACGTTGCCGTAATCCTGCTTTTGCAGCAGCTTATTGACGTTCTGGCTGAACAGCTTTTCCGGTGAGGTTAATAAGTGGAGCCGTGAGCGTTTACCGCGTCCGCGCTGTGGCCGCCAGTCGAGCCATTTTTCCTGATGCATCTTTTTAAGGGCAATACGGCAATTACGCACCGAACAGCCGAAGAGTGCAGCAATGTCCTGCATTTGTAATTCGTGCGTCTGACCTGCGCCGTAGCGGGCATACAGCCTGCGAAAATGCGCCTCGAAAATACTCATGATATTCCCTCCCATCGAACGCGATTTCCTGTTTTATCCCTTTATGACAGCCCCTGGCGTGATTACCTTCATAAATTTTCCGGTTTTAAGCGAAAACAGGAAATAACTTTCGTCTTCGGTTGCTGTTTTTTTCATCACCGCGGATTCGGATACTTAACGTGTTCGGAGCAGAACCTGCTGTCGTGCGAATCCCTGTCATAAAGACGCGCTCAGGAGATCGAGATGAAAAGATTCAACCTTCTGCAAATATTACAAAGCATCGGGCGATCGTTAATGATCCCCATTGCCATGTTGCCTGCCGCCGGTATTTTGTTGGCTTTCGGTGTGAGCTTTCAGGATCCCAATATTGTCGCCAGCCTGCCGTTTTTGGGCGCTGATTGGTTGATTCATGTGCTGAAGCTGATGGCGGAAGCGGGTAGCGCGATTTTCGCTAACCTGCCGCTGCTGTTTGCTGTGGGGGTCGCTATTGGACTCAGTGACGATCAGGGGATTGCCGGGCTGTCGGCGATCGCCGGTTTTCTGATAATGAACGTCGCCATCGGCCAGTTTCTGGGGATCACGCCCGAGTCGGTGGCGCAGGTACGTGACTACACGATGGTGCTGGGTATTCCTTCGCTCCAGACCGGCGTATTCGGCGGCATTATTATCGGGATTATTGCCGCCTGGCTTTATAAACGGTATTACCGCATCCAGCTCCCGTCATGGCTGGAGTTCTTTTCCGGCAAGCGCTTCGTGCCGATAGTCACCTCTTTCGCCGCGCTGTTTGTCGGTCTGGTGATGGCGGTGGTCTGGCCGCCAGTCCAGCATTTGATTAATGGCCTGTCGACTACTATGACGGTGCAGGGGCCGGGCGTGTCTGCCTTTCTGTTCGGTTTTGTTGAGCGGTTGCTGATCCCGTTTGGCCTTAACCATGTCTGGTGGCCGACGTTCTGGCTACAGTTTGGCGAGTACGTGAACAAAGCCGGACAGGTGGTGCACGGCGACCAGCTCATCTTCTTTGCCCAGTTGAAAGACCAGGTGCCGATTACCGCTGGAACCTTTATGGCCGGGCTGACACCCATCAAGATGTTCTGCATTCCCGCGATTGCGCTGGCGATTTATCGTAGCGCCAGCCCGGAAAACAAAGCGCGGGTGAAGGGCATTATGCTTTCCGGCGCGATCACCTCCGTTGTTTGCGGCATCACCGAGCCGATTGAGTTCTCTTTCCTGTTTGTTGCGCCCCTATTGTATGGCATTCACGCCATCTTAGCGGGGCTGGTGTTCCTGCTGATGGAGTGGTTCAGCGTGCACATCGGGCTCTCTTTCTCCGGTGGGCTTATCGACTATCTCTTCTTTGGCGTCCTGCCGCGCGCGCCTCACTGGTACATGGTTTTTCCGGTTGGGCTAGTGATGGGGATGGTTTACTACTTTCTGTTTACCTTTGCCATCCGTCGCTGGAATTTGCTAACGCCGGGGCGTGAAGTCGAAGAAAAAATCGTGGCGCAGGAAAGCGAACAGGACACTCTGGTGAGCGGCATCATTCTGGCCTACGGCGGGCTGGAGAACATCACCAGCATTGAAGCTTGCATGTCACGTCTGCGCATTGACGTTACGGATAAGTCACTGGTGGACAAGGCTCTGCTGAAACAACTTGGCGCGGCAGGGGTTGTCGAGGTCGGGAACAACATCCAGAGCGTCTTTGGCATGAAATCCGATCGACTGAAAGAGGCGATCCGCGCAGCTAACGCGTATACACAGGAGGCAAAATGAAACAGCTACACCCTAGCGGCTTGCCGCTGTATCTCGATGATGACGGCGTGATGGCGCTGAAACCCCCGCTGAATTATCTGGGATTTGGTCGCAAAAGTGCCGGACAAATGGCTGTCGTCTTGCCGGAGTTCACCGAGGCGCTGCATGATGAACCCGCTTACGATGTGTATCGTGGGCTTAGCTTTCCGGAAGATCAGGAACGGCTTACTGCCGATCAGTACCAGTATGACATCACCATCATCATGCCAGGGACGATTGGCAAGGAGCGTAAGAAAACCAGCGGTCATTACCACGGCTATAACGACACGCGGCGCAACACCCATCCAGAAGTGTATGAAGTGATTAAGGGGACGGCGGCTTATATCCTGCAAAAGTCGCCGGATTTTGCCGCCGCACCAAAAGAGCTGGTTGTGGACGATCTCATCGTGGTAGTCGTAAAGGAGGGGCAAAGTATTATCGTGCCGCCCAATTACGGCCACTGCTCCATCAATATCGGCGACGGAGCGCTGGTGTTCAGCAACCTGGCATATAAACCCTGCGCGGTTCACTACGATACGGTGCAGTTTTACCACGGTATGGCCTGTTACATCGTGGAAGAGAACGGGCAGCTCTGCGTGCGGAAGAATCACTACTACCCGGATATTCCGCAAATCAAATTCGCCACGGTCAAAGAAAATCCGCATCTTGGTATCACCTTTGATACGCCGCTTTACCAACGTTATCGCGCTGCGCCGGAACGTTTTCACTTTCTGGGGCATGTCGATAACTATGTTCAGGAAATCATGGCGATGCTCCAGTATCAGGATGATTTATTCCCGCTTTGCCAGGAGGGGATATGATGGAAACGCAATCTGTTGCAGGCATCGCTTGTACCGACCTGCATCAGGCGATGGCACGTATTGATTGTGCCGCACTGGATCGTCTGGAGCAGGCCATCGCTGAAGCGAACGCGATATTTGTTTTTGGTGCCGGGCGTTCGCTGTTAATGCTGAAAGCCTTTGCGATGCGCCTGATGCATATCGGCCTGAAGGTGCATGTTGTCGGCGATGTAGTGGCGCCTGCGCTGCAAAAAGGAGACTTGCTACTTCTGGCCAGCGCATCGGGAGAGACTTCTTCGCTGGTGAATGTGGCAACGAAAGCGAAGCAACTGGGTGGCAGAATCGCTTTGCTGACCATTTTCCCTGACTCCACGTTGGGGAATCTGGCGGATGTGGTGGTCAGGATCCCGGCCTATACCGACAAACTGCCGGATGGACCCGATAACGTGAAAGGCATTCTGCCCGGTGGCAGCCTGTTTGAAGAGGCGGTCATGGTGCTGGGGGACGCCATGATTGTGAATCTGGCACAGTCGACGGGATATCGCTTAAGCAAAGGTTTTGCGCTACACGCCAACCTCGAATAGTCATTCGACACAAGGAAACCAACATGAAATTACAGCTTGCCCTGGACGAGTTAACCCTGCCTGAAGCGCTGGTATTTATTGATAAGGTGGTTGACGACGTTGATATTATTGAAGTGGGAACACCTTTTCTTATTCGGGAAGGCGTGAAGGCGATTAAAGCCATTAAAGAAAAATATCCACATAAGGAAGTGCTGGCGGATGCGAAAATTATGGATGGCGGCTATTTTGAGTCGCAACTGCTTTTTGACGCTGGGGCAGACTATGTCACGGTGCTAGGCGTGACGGACGTGCTGACGATTCAGTCCTGCATCCGCGCGGCAAAAGAGGTCGGAAAGCAGGTGGTGGTGGATATGATCTGTGTCGACGATCTGCCCGCACGGGTCCACCTGCTGGAAGAGGTGGGCGTGGATATGCTGGCGGTACACACCGGCACTGACCAGCAGGCTGCGGGGCGGAAGCCTATTGATGATTTAGTCACGATGCTGAAAGCGCGCCGGAAAGCCCGGATTGCCGTCGCGGGCGGCATCAGCAGCCTGACGGTGCAGGAGTATGCGCTGTTAGGCCCGGACGTGGTGATTGTGGGGTCAGCGATAACGCATTCAGCGAATCCAGCAGAGGAAGCGAAGAGGATTTCACAGGTTTTGTTGCAGCATCATTGAGGTAACGGCGCAGGGGGACTCTGCGCCTGACTTCCTGATTACCGTTGTACATATAAATTTTTCCATTGGTACGTGGCCCAAAAGTGTAGGCCAACACGCCCTGAACCGGTTGAACGGCCCGAACTTGTGTATGAGCTTTAATTTCAGTAACACTACCAGGACAAATTGACGGCACAAAAAAGCCCACGCAATGGACTGCACCCCAAAAGTTGGACACCCAACTGAGTAAGGTGCAGTCCACGTTTGACTAAGGGTGAAGTCGTCGCTATTGATGGCAAGACACTTCGGGGCTCCTACAACCGCGATGATCGCCGCAGCACCATTCACATGATCAGTGCCTATGCCTGTGCCAATCAACTCGTTCTTTGGCAAATGAAAACAGACGCCAAAAGCAACGAAATCACCGCCATTCCAGCGCTTATCCAGATGCTTGACCTGCGTGGTTCACCCACTGCGAGTAAACAGGCTGGTAAATTACCCTGAACTTTTACTTTGCCCGGTAATGCCCTATGTTGTTATTCAATTCAACAAATGTTCAATTTATTCAAAAATACTTTCTGGGGAGATTAACTGTTTTGTGCAACAGGTCACAGCTATATTACTATACTTGATTTATTTTCACGACGTTATTTATGACGGAGTTAATTGCATTATGCTCAGTATATCATTCATCAAAATAATAGTTTCCATTTTGTTGTCTGCGGACCGCAAAATGAAATTGATGCTTGATGGTTTATGCTGGTTTAATTCCATTAATTGTCTTACCGAAAACGACCTTCCTGAATCAGACTGTATGGATATGCAAATAGCAAAGGGATGGTCCCTGCTATGGGAATGCGCCAGTCAGTCCCTGTGTACCGGTATTCGTCAACGCTTCTGCCAGAAAACACCTTTTTGCCAACATTTTCAGCACTCACTGTTATGTCGCCGTAAACGTGACGAGCTCCTTTTTTGTTTCCGTAACACCAGTTTGCATCAGCTGCTAGTTTGCCGCCACGCCAGTGGGGCAGATGCTGATAATCAGACTGGTCACTCTGTTGTTTCTCAACAAAGCACAATGCGCGTTTTCGCCATTGTGCTTTTTTTATGGTCTGAATTTAAAAGGAATCAATATGTACATTGTTTGTGTTGCAGCGTGTCCAACCGGTGTCGCTCATACCTATATGGCTGCTGAGTCGCTGGAGATAACGGGTAAGCATCGTGGTCACGAAGTGAAGGTGGAAACTCAGGGAAGTTTAGGGGCTGAAAACGAAATTACTGCGGACGATCTGGCGCGTGCAGATGCAGCCATTATTGCTGCGGATGTGGCCATCAGTGGTAAAGAGCGCTTTGAGGGCATGATTAAGCTCGAATGCAGCGTTTCAGACCCCATTAAGTTTGGTGATGCCGTGTTTGAAGCGGTAGAGAAAGAGGTGGCAAATGGCTAAATTCCAGGGCGGGGGAAAGCAATCTGCTGGTGTAGAAGTCAAAAACGCCATTATGACCGGGGTATCGTGGATGCTGCCGTTTGTGATTGCCGGGGCGGTTCTGATGGGGATAGCCCGTATTGGAGCATCAATCTATGGCATTGATAATATTTGGGATGCCAGCTATGAGCAGGCCAGTACGGTCATACAGGTGCTACATAAATTTGATGGCTTTGGTGGGCTGGCGCTGTCGTTAATGCTACCGATTGTGTCTGGATACATCAGTTTCGCACTGGCGAATAAACCTGGGCTAGCTCCTGGCATGGTTGGTGGCTTGCTGGCAAGTAACCTGGGAACCGGTTTTCTGGGGGCTCTGGCCGCAGGTTTTGTTGCCGGATACATCGTTCGGGCTCTTAATCGTTATATCAAACTGCCGCGAGCACTGGCTTCAGCGGGGCCCATTTTTATTTTACCTGTCGGCGGTACGTTACTGACGTGTGTCTGTATGGCCTTTTTGATTGGCTCCCCTTTAGCAGCCCTTAATCATGGAATGGAAAACTGGTTGTTGTCGATGTCAGGGACAAACAAGATTGTGTTGGCTGCGGTCATTGGTGGCATGGTGGGATTTGATCTCGGAGGCCCGATTAACAAAGCCGCTGTGACCACCGCAATGGCATTACTGGCATCGGGGATTTACGACCCCAACACTGCTGCTCAGGTGGCGATTATTGTGCCGCCTATTGGTTTGGGCGTCGCGACTTTACTGTGGTCATCACATTTTCCGGAGTCTCTGCGCGAAGCAGGAAAAGCCTCGACATTAATGGGGCTGATTGGGGTATCTGAGGGGGCGATCCCCTTTGCATTATCAAACCCACGTATCATTATCGTGAATGTCATTGGGTCTGCCGTGGCTGCGGCGATGGCCGTGGGATTAGGGGCTGTAAATCATGCGCCTATTTCAGGGTTTTATGGCTGGCTGGCTGTAGATCAATGGCCCGTTTACGTACTGTCAATTGCCTGCGGGGCGGCCATTATTGCCTGTGGATCTCTTTTAATTTTCCATCAAACCACTGGACAATCGGCGATAAAAAAAGAAGTTAAGGCTCCGGAGTTTAAAGCCGGTCGCTAAAAAGATGTACCGCGGGTACATCTGAATGAATGAGTCCTGTGTTTAGCGTAGATAAATATCTGCGCGGGATACGCTCGTATAAAAACAGAAGCAGGAACAGAAAGATGAAAACGGTTCATTTAATTCAGCATACGCACTGGGATCGTGAGTGGTATTTCACGGAAAACGACTCTCAAGTGTTGCTTTATTACTTTATGGAAGATCTTCTTCATCGCCTTGAAGCCGATACATCATTAGGCCCATTTATTCTCGATGGGCAGACAGTCGTGCTGGAGGATTATTTTCAGTTCGCTCCGCAGAATCGTGAACGTGTACAAGCTTTGGTAGCAGCCGGTCGACTATTAATTGGCCCATGGTATACACAAACCGATTTTTTGGTGGTGGGTGCAGAGTCGATTACGCGCAATTTGTTACTGGGGCAACTGGACTGTGAGCGGTTAGGGTCTCGTATGGCCGTTGGCTACGTACCTGATTCATTTGGTCAGAGTGCCCAGCTACCGATGTTCCTGAAGCAATTTGCTATCGACCATGCGGTTGTCTGGCGAGGCTGGAGTGAGTATGACACTCCGTTTACTGAATTTCGCTGGCGTAGCCTGGACGGCAGTTGCGTCACAACAGCCATACTGCCACAGGGGTATGGCTGTGCTAAAGGGTTACAGACAGATCCGCATCAGGCATGGCCAGGACTCTCTGAGGTACTGGAGAAACAAGCCGCTTTCAGCCGCAGTACACAACTGATACTGCCAAATGGTAATGACCAGTCACCTTTCGAGTATGGCGTACCAGCGATGCTGGATGCCCTGAACACGCAACAAACAGTGTATCGCTTTGTTCGCAGTGATTTCTCTCGCTATTTCGAGGCGCTTGAAAGCACCCCGCTCGATACTTTCGAAGGTGAATTGCTGAGCCCGAAATACATGCGAGTCCATAGAGGTATTTTCTCAACTCGCATGGACATCAAGCAGGCAAATGCCCGGCTGGAGAATTTTGTTAGTCGCCAACTGGAGCCGTTGCTGAGTGTTAGCTGGTCACTGGGATTACCGTATCCTCAGCAGGTGGTGGAAAATATCTGGCGTGAAGCCATGAAGTCACATGCACACGACAGTATAGGGGGATGTAACTCTGATCGGGTGAATGCGATTGTTAAAGACCGCCTGCTCTCGGGGCAGGAAAAGGCCAGCCAGCTTTATGAGCTGAATATGCAGATGCTGGCAAACGGACTATCCGCACAGCAGGATGGCAAGAAAATCATCATTTTCAATGCACTGCCTTCTCCACGGGATGGGTTGGTGGCTTTAACGTTGTATTTGCCGGGTGAGGATTTCAGCATTGTCGATGAGCAAGGACACTCCTGCCGCTGGCAGATCCTGCAGGAAACGTCGCAGGACATGTCTGTCATTGTGCAGGAACTTTCCAACAGTCCTTATCCTGTTTTTTACCGTAAATGCCAGATTTTACTGGAGGTTTCAGCGCTACCTGCCAGTGGTTATAGCACCTTATACCTTCAGGAAGGGGTGCCTTCCTGCTTTGCCCGCTCTTCTTCATTGACTCATGCCCTGGAAAATCAATGGCTTCGGCTGACGCTGGAAGGTGATCAGGTTGTGCTCTTTGATAAACGTAGTGGTAAGCGCTGGGATAACCTGATTCTGCTGGTTGATGGGGGAGATGCTGGTGATACCTACAACTATTCACCACCCGAAGACGACTGGCGTGTAACCAGTGAAGGTTCACTACAGAAAGCTGAGTGGCAGCACGGCGCATTAGCCAGCACGCTACTGCTGAACTGGTCGATTGCAGCACCACTAACCCTGCAAGATCGGCGGCAGCGATGCTGTAACGGACTGCTGGATATCAGCATGGCTATCACGCTGACCCACCAGAGCCCAGTGCTTGACATGAAAGTGACGGTCAATAACACCTTGCAGGATCACCGTTTGCAGCTCCATATCCCCAGCGAAGTGTGTGCGGATATCCATTTTGCCGACCAGCCATTTGGGTTGATCCGTCGCGAAAATCGCCCCTCCACGCTGGATGTCTGGCAACAAGAAAACTGGGGAGAGTCACCAGCCTCTCTTTGGCCGATGCAAAGTCTTGTCATGATGCATGACGGCAGGCAAGGGATGTGTGTGGTGACTGATGGGTTACGCGAATATGAAATTCCGGATGACCGCCCCTCAATTATGGCTGTTACGCTTCTGCGTAGCGTTGGCTGGCTGGGGCGTGCTGGTATGCCCTGGAGACCTGGTCGGGCATCAGGTATGGCTCTGCCTTCTCCGGATTCGCAAATCCCTGGTGAGTTCCATGCCAGTCTCGCCCTGGTTCCGATGCATGATGCAGAGAGTCCTGAATTCTGGCGTAGCGTTGAGAGATGGCGAACCCCGCTGGTGGGCTGGCTGGATTCGGGATGGGCTCGCTTCAAAACCAATCCACATAATCTCGCGTTTCCATCGACATACAGTCTTCTGCGCTGGGATACCCCCTTGCATTTCAGCACGCTGAAAAAGGCGCAACAAGGAGAGGCTCTGATCCTCCGGGGCTGGAATCCAGGTTCACGAGAGCTGATAAGCCCTGCCCCTGAAGCAAACGCAATACTCAGTGAAGTCGCTTTGTCAGAGATGCAGTCAGTGACATCTCACAACACAGTACCTGCATGTGCACCAGTCTCCTGGCGGATCACACCAACAATCAAAGGATAACGTCGTGTTAAAAGTTCATTTCACTTGCCCGCTTGAAAATGGCCTGCATGCCCGGCCAGCCAGCGCGCTTGAACAACGTGTCAGTCAGTTTTGTTCGCGCGTTCAGATTGCCAATCTGCGCAACCAGCATCAGGCTGACGCGCGCAGCATTCTGGCGATGATTGGTGCTGACATTTTGTATCAGGATCCCTGCGAGTTAATTATTGAAGGCGAGGATGAAGCCTCTGCTCATCGGTGCCTGTCCCGGTTTATCACTGAGGAGTTGACCGGTTGTGATGAACCTGTTGAGCATGATCAGAACCAGGGGGCACAACCATTACCCGTGTTTCTGGCTCAGACAATGGCCGGGATCCTTCGTGGTAAAGGCGTCAGCGTGGGGATGGTGCAAGGCTATGCGATACATCTGGGGGTGCCAGACCTTCATCGGCTGGCTGGAGAAGAAGCCAAGGCAACTTCTGTGACTCAACGCCAGGCATTGGAGGCCGCGTGGCATCAGGTACATATTCAGCTTAACGACGAGTTGAAGCATGCTCATGGGGAATCTGCCAGCGTGTTACAGGCACACATAAAACTGCTGGGTGATGCTTTGCTGGAAAAGTCGCTATTGGCTGAGCGGCCAACACGTAATGCACTGGAAGCGCTGGCTCAGACACTGGATGAACTAAGTGCGCCTTTACGGGAAAGCCGCAGTATTTATTTACAGCAGCGGGTTCTGGATTTGCAGGATTTAGGGCTGCGCCTGGCAGCGAACCTGACTTCAAAACCTCTGATGCCGAAAACCGTACTACAACGGGACAGTATCGTGATAAGTCCTGTTCCGATCACTCCTGGGCAGTTTCTGGCACTCCGTGGCCCACATCTGAAAGGTGTGATCATGGGAGCGGGCGGGGAAACGTCCCATACGGTCATTCTGGCCCGATCATTCGGTATTCCTTTGCTGAGTGTTGAGGCTGCGCAAACCGGGCGCATTCGCAGCGATGAGTCGCTGCTACTGGATACGCGCTATGGTGTTGTTGTCATGTCTCCGGATGAACAGGCGCAGCGCTGGTATCAGCTGGAACAAGCAAAACAGCAACGCCTCGAACAACGCCTTCAGCCATTAACGCGGCGTCCAGGGCGTACGCAGGACGGTGAACCTGTCACTGTGCTGGCAAATATCGCACTTGCGGCGGAAGCTGAATCCGCTTTTGCAGCGGGAGCCGAAGGTATTGGTTTGTTCCGCACTGAAATGCTGTTCTGTGAGCGGTCTGCTCCACCTGATGAGGAAGAACAATACCAGGCGTACCGCCATGTTCTTGAGCAGGCTAAGGGGCGTAAAGTTGTGATCCGTACCCTGGATATCGGGGGGGACAAACCTTGTGATTACATGGAGATGCCACAGGAAGAGAATCCTTTTCTGGGCTGGCGTGGTATTCGCCTCTATCCGGCATTTATGGACATTGTCAGCTCGCAGATGCGTGCTCTGCTCCGTGCCAGTGCTGCCGGGCCGCTACACATCATGGCCCCGATGGTGACAACGCTTGAGGAAGTGAAGTGGCTACGCGAGCAATTCCAGAAAACAGAAGCCGACCTGCATGAAGAAGGGTACCCCACTGGAGTGTGGTCATTAGGGATCATGGCTGAAGTTCCCTCTGTGCTGTATCTGCTGGCGAAGGCTGCCGCATACATTGATTTCGTTTCTGTGGGCAGCAACGATCTGACGCAATATTTCCTGGCCTGTGATCGTGGCAACACGCAGGTGCGGCATTTGTACAATTACTTCGATCCCGCATTTTTGCAGTTACTGCGAGAGATGACCGCTCAGGCGAACAGGGCTGGCATTGACATCAGTTTATGTGGGGAGATGGGAGGAGATACGGCTGCGCTACCGCTTTTGTTAGGCATGGGGTTACGCCATATCAGCATGTCAGTCAGTCGGATCGCGCCGTTGAAAGCGCGTTTAGCGACAGCAACCATCGCGGCTTGTGAGGAGGTTTTATGCCAGGCTCTGGAGTGCGAGAGCGCTCAGGCGGTCGCAGAACAACTTCAGTCACAGGTGGCTGATATCTCTAAACCTGTTTTTGATCCTGCGCTTATTTTACTGAATTACACGGTAGTCAGTAAGGCTGAGGCCATTAAAGTCATCACCGATAACCTTGAGATTGAACAGCGAACCCTTTCTGGTTCAGAGGTGGAAACCGCTATCTGGCAACGAGAAGAAATATTCTCTACAGCACTCGGGTTCGCCATTGCGCTTCCGCATTGTAAATCCTCTGCTGTCACCAGTAGCAGTGTCTCGGTGATGCGCTTAACGGAGCCGCTGGCCTGGAGTGATGACGTCGACGTGTCACTGGTCATTATGCTGACGGTCAGCGAACAGGAGAAGGGTGACCATATGAAAATATTCTCCAGACTGGCTCGAAAATTAATGCATGCAGATTTCCGTCAGCAGTTAATGGACAGCAAAGCCCCTCAAAATGTTGCTGAGCTACTCGAACAGGAAATGGCGGGGTAATCATGATGCAACAAATTCCCTACTGATTACCCAGCGTTAAGAGGAAATGATTATCTTCATAATCATAATGTTTCATGGCCTGGGAATAAAACAGGGTTCCCTATGCTGGAATCGGTTATGTCTCCTGTAATGATGGCTCTTACATAAAAGACGGAAAAACATATCGGGATGCCTGAGAGATGCGTTATCGCGTCGGTTTTGCAAATAATTTCTAATTCATTCAGTTGAATGCTGGAGGGTGTGATTTATGAACAAAAAAATGTGTTCGTGTCTGGTGCTGGGTCTAATGCTATCAGGGAAATTAGCCGCTGCTTCGGATTATCAATATAGTGTTGCGTTTATGCCTGATATCCATTTTCATGATGTCTACGGGCATTTTTCCGACGGTGCATTTGATGGACTGAAAAACAGTAAAAGTGGTCAGCCAGCCATGATCCGCACAATGTACGCACAGTTAACCTCGACCCGACTTTTTAATGAGAATTATTTTGCATTACGCGCCGCACTTGATGATGCGGGCAAAAAAGGCATTAAACTTATCGCTTTGCCTGGTGATTTCAGTGACGACGGTCAGCCCGTTCATTTAAGAGGGTTGGTAAAGATACTGCACGAGTATGAGCAGAAGTACGGCATGCGTTTTTTTGCGACGCCAGGGAATCACGATCCCAACCGGCCATTTGATCTGCCGGGCGGAGAGGAAGACTTTCTGGGGGCAGGGGGTAAAACTCAACGCATTTTTAGCTACGGGGCAAAGGAATGTACAGGATATAAAGGCAAAACAACGGTTATTCAAACCGATGCAGAATTACCGACAATATGCAGTGAGGAAATGGTGAGTAGTGGTTATCAGCATGTTATGGATGCCATGAAATCCTTTGGTATTCATCCATTGCCTGATGATGTCTACTGGGAAACACCCTATTCTGACTATCATTCTAAGGGATATAGTTACGCCGAAGCCCTCAGATTCAGTGATTTCAGTCAACGACAATATGAAATTTGTACTCAGGGTACAGGAGGGAAATATAAACAACCAGGGTATGGGCCATGCTTTAATGTTGCAGACAGCAGTTATCTTGTTGAACCTGTTGCTGGACTCTGGCTGATGGCGGTAGATGCAAATGTCTATATTCCTTCTGCAAAGGCTGATATCACAAACCCAACCTACGCGAAGAATTTTGAAGGTTCAGGAGATGCCGGGTACAACAACATGCTGACGCATAAACAGCAGACTGTTGCCTGGATGGCGTCGGTTGCAAAACGTGCCAAAGCTCAAAATAAAACACTTGTGACGTTTAGCCACTTTCCGATGGTTGAGTTTGATAATGGTGCAGCAAACGATATAGAAACCCTCTTTGGTGAAGGGAAATTCCAGTTAGCCCGGGCACCTAAAGAAGATACCAGCCATGCACTGGCAAAAACGGGTATAGGTGTTCATGTCGGTGGCCATATGCATTTCAATGACACCGGCGTACGACGCTATAAAGATGGGAGCTTATTGTTTAACATTCAGGCGCCATCAATGGCAGCGTATGTGCCTGCTTATAAGATATTGAATTTCAAAAACCAGCATGAAATTGATGTCCAGACCGTCGTTATTGATTCTGTCCCACGGTTTAATGAATTGTTCGAGCATTATCAGCAGGAGTGGGACCATCTGAATGCCATTCATTCCCCACATATCTGGAATAATAATATCCTCAAAGCCGGAAGTTATTACGACTTTACCAACTGGCACATTACCGAGTTAACTCGTCTGCGTTTCATTCCTGAAGAGTGGCCATGTGAAATCCGGCAGATGGTGTTTAGTCTGAATGGCAAGGAAATGCTGATATTAAGTCAGCTTGAGGGATCTATGCCTTACAGTGATGTTCTCCGTGCTCCTTTGAGCGCCAGCCATGCCATTTGTGCCAAAGGTACGAATCTGGAGACGGTTGATATCACGCAGCGCTATCTTAAAAAGAATGCAGATGCATGGAAAACAGCCAGCAAAAAAGCCGAAACACTGGCAATGAATGCAGGTTTTCAGCTGGATGACTTCGCGCGATGGAATGGATTTGATCTCGCCGTAGACTTCTATCGCTTGCGCAATGCAGATGAACTTGCACTGCGTGATATTTCGGGATCTCGCTTGAACCAATATCGCCTGTTGACCGGGAGTCTTGCCGCAACACTACCACCGACAGTGATTAAGATTAATTCCGGGAGTTCATTTGAAACCATATTCAAATTACGCTTTGGCAGTATTTTTAGCGTTATTGACAAATATCTGAAAGGGACGCCAAGCCGTAACTTCCACATCAATACGAAAACCGGAGAAATTTCACCTGTTATCCAGAATGTGACCCCGATATAGTTATTTAACCTGCGCAGGGCTCTGTTCTTATATAGAGCCCTGCTTGCTGTGTAAGTATCCAGAAAAAAGACCCTTTAAATTTCGAGATTGGTTCTAAAAGTTGCTTGCCGGGCTGGAAGTGCAAAGTTGTTTGGTGGGGATGTGCGTTGGCAGGGCAGATATTTCCCCTGCCAACGTTAAGCTAATTAAACGGGAGACGCTACATACCGTGTGCCAAAACTCGTCCATTTCGACAAGAAAGCATACAGGATCGCAATCAGCCAGCAGGACAAATTAAAGAGAACAAACGGCAGGTAATCGACAGTCGCGACGCCGAGGGTTTTCGCCATAAACATGCCGGAGATTGTCCAAGGGAACAGGCCTTCGAGCAGCGTTGCGCCGGATTCCATGGCGCGAGACATATTCACCCGATGCAGTTTCTGTTTCTCATAACACGGCTCATACATGCTTTTGACGATAAAAAAGCTGATCACCGCGTTGCCCGTACAGGCAACCAGCAGCGAACTGGTGAACATCGTCGCGAGAATGGTGCGAGTGACAGTATTGAGTTTTTGCACCAGCCGCCGGAGGATCACCGCCAGCGCCCTGGAAACATCCAGCGCGGAAGCAAACAGAAACGCGCACAGCATCACCACAATCGGCCCGACCATCGAATACATGCCGCCACGGTTCAACAGCACATCGATGTTCTTCGCGGTGGAAGCATCCATGCTCAACGACGCCAGCTCCGGCAGCATGCTGGAGTTAAATCCATTGATTGCTGCGCCAACAATATCTGCCATTGCGATAGCCTGAAAAACCACGGCCAGCGCAATGCCGAAAGCGGCTGAGGCAATCAGAACTATTACGGAATCCCATTTCTTCATCGCGCCGATAAACACCAAAAGCGCGGGGGAGAGCAGCAACGGGTTGAGCCAGAACAGCGTGTTAAGCGACGACTTCATCACTGCAATCGCCGCCATTTGTGCGCTGGTGCCGCCGCTCAGATGATTCCCCAACAGGTAAAAGCCAACGCAGGCGCAGAAGAACGCCGGAACAGAGGTATAAAGCATATTGCGGATGCTCTGGTACAAATCCGCACCCGCGGCAATGGCGGCCATGTTGGTGGTATCGGACAGCGGCGAAAGCTTATCGCCAAAGTACGCCCCGGAAATCACGGCCCCGGCGGTTATCGGCAATGAGACTTCCATCGCCGAAGCCACGGCCATCAACGCTACGCCAATGGTGCCTGCCGTTCCCCATGAGGTGCCGGTAAACGTCGAGATGCAGACCGTCACCAAAAACGCGGTGAGGTAGAGATAGGCCGGATTGATCACCGCCAGGCCGTAATACACCATCATCGGAATGGTGCCGGAGACCATCCAGCAGCCAATCAGCATGCCAATCGACAACAGCAGTAAAATGGCGGGAACGGCGTCTTTGATTTTCACGACCAGGGCTGTTATCACCTCGCTCCAGCTGCCGCCGTACCAGACGGCATAAAAGCTGGTGACAAGGGTGATGCAGATTAAGGTGAATTCGACCGGGTAGTTCAGCAGGCCAATGCCGACGGCAAAGACCAGAAAGATAACGATCAGCAAGCCGACCGCAGAGGCGAACGAAGGCTGTTTCTGCGTGTTCATCCTTAACTCCTCACTTTCCATGAAGGGCGGCAAAAGCCGTGTCCAGATCGGCAATCAGCTGCGTTGGGCTTTCCTGACCGATTGAGAGACGAATCAGGCCCGGCGAGATGTTATCCGCTGCCAGTGCGGGTTCGTTGTAACCCCGATTCGGCGAAATAATCAGGCTCTCGTAGCCGCCCCAACTGCAGCCGACTTTGAACAAGCGGCAGCTGTCGATAAAACGCTTTACCTCTGCAAAGTGCCCGTCGCGAATTTCAAAGGAGAACAATCCAGAGAAGCCGTGCATTTGCTTACGGATAATCGCCTGCTGCGCGGCATCTGCCATGTACGGATGGCGGATGTTTTCTACTTCCGGGCGAGTTTTCAGGTTCTCAATCACCTGCAACACATTCTCCTGATGGCGCTGCATGCGCACAGGCAAAGTGCGTAAGCCGCGCAGCAGCAGCCAGGCGACAAACGGCGACAGCACCGCACCGAGCAGCTGGTGGGAGAAATCGCGGATCTCCGCCATGCGCTCACGAGAGGTGATCACCGCCCCGGCAATCAAATCGCTGTGCCCGCCGAGATATTTGGTGCAGGAATGAATTACGATATCGAAGCCCAGCGTCAGCGGCTTTTGAAACAGCGGCGTGGCCCAGGTGTTATCGATAACCGTGGTAATACCGTGCGCCTTCGCAAGCTGGGCGATAGTCGCCAGATCGACAATGTTCATTGTCATGGTGCCGGGTGATTCAGCGTAAATCACACGCGTGGACGGACGTATCTGGCGGGCAATTGCCTCCGGTGTGCCATCCAGCACCACGTCGTACTGTATGCCGAATTTCTTCGCCATCTGTTTGATCAGCGCCATCGCCGGGCCGTAGACGTTATTGACCAGAATAATGTGATCGCCGCTGTTGAGGTTTGCCATCAACACCGCGCTGATAGCCCCCATGCCGGAAGCAAAACAGCGGCACGCTTCGCCACGTTCCAGTTTTGCCAGCTTGTCTTCCACCATTTGTACTGTGGGGTTCAGGCCGCGGGAGTAGATGAAGCGTTCAGCCTCGTGCTGCATGTCGTCGCAGTAGGTTTGATAGTCTTTCTGTACAAACAGGCTGGTCTGGATTATCGGGGCGCTGACCGCGCCAAAGTAGAGTTCATGCGGCTCGTCCTGCCCGGAGCAGGCGACAGCATCGGCAGCAGTAAAATCATCGTTTTGCAGGAACAGAGTATTGCGGTCCATTCGACATATCCTTGTGAAATAAAAGACAAAGCGAGACCCGGCACGCACGGTGAATCCGCACATGAGGGGCTATGTGTAGAGAAAAAAGCTAACGAGCAGGGCGCAACGGTCTGGTGATAATGGCTAAGGAAAGTGGGAGCAGTTTTCCCGGAAGTGGGGCAACGAAATGAGGTGGAACCAGTGTGAATCAGCGTGCATAAACAACTCCAGAGTGGGTGTTGTGGGAATGCGTCTGTCACTCACAGCGCGGGGCAAAAAGCCCCGGAGTCACGGTATTCAGGAAGCTGGATGAAGCATTTCTCTCGGTAAACGGGTGTCGTGGCTGCCGCTATATCTATCAGGCCAGATAACCGCCGGATGCACATTAAGTGCGTTGGCAATCAACCACTCACCTTTCGGCCACGGACGATTCAACGCATTCGCCAGCGTCGACGACGCCAGTCCCGCTTCGCGCGAAACCCGCGCCAGACTTGTGCCGCGCTTGCGTAGCCCGGCTATTATGTCGGCTGGATGCCAGTTTTGGTTGGTCATTTGGAACTCCTCCTTAGTAGTAGAACGACCAATTATCCTGTTTTGGGATAAATATGTGAATAGCCGATATTCGATTTTGGGATAAATTCGGAATTCATAAATGTCATCGATCTATTCGGAAGACTATCAGCTAGTTATAAGGACGTTGCGCAGCGCACGTCTGGAGAAAGGCATGACCCAAGCCGCCCTCGCGCAGGCGCTGGGTAAACCTCAATCATTCATCGCAAAAGTAGAAAACGGTGAGCGCCGCCTGGATGTGATTGAGTTTATTCATTTCGCCAGATTGCTTTCGTTTGATCCTACTGAGCTTATTCATGAGATCATGGAGAAGCAGGGGGGAATGAGGTGAAGGTCTGCCCTGTAAATGGACTCGATTTAGCCCAAGCAATTTTTGAGATCCCGGACTACCGGCTGACATCTTTAACGGCTCGTCCGGCTTCAGCATGCTCAATCATGGTGATGATCTGATGCTTAGTGATATGGGCTTTACCTATAACGCTGTCTTTCGTTAGTAAATTGTATATGCCGGACGAGATCGAAATATCAATCGCAACATCAAATAGGGTCCTTACAAAATGGCTGGGTACTGCCTAAGATAATGGGATTATTATTAGCAATGTTGGGGAGATGGTGAAGGCAGCTAAACTTTTTGTAATTAATAAACTTTTACCCTTGCAATAAAGCTGGACGTACTTACAAATAAAGCATGTGAGATAAATATTAAATTCGGTAATCACAAGTCTAACAAAACAATTCCCGACTCATTTTATTGAGTCGAGAATGAATTCATTATATGTGACTGAACATTATACCAGTTGCTGAATTTCTATAATTATTAAGCCGTTCATCACGCTCTCTAAACTTGGTTCTAATATCTTTGATATTTGGAAATCCCCACATCCCCATACCAGCACCGATTGTTCCTAACGCAACATTGCCTGTGTAAGCGGCAGCTATTGATATCACTCCGCTTACTATACAAGGTGTAACATCTAAACCAAATATCCTTAGCTTTTCTTTTCTTGCGTTTTCTATAAACCGTTGATGTTTGGCAAACTCACCATCAATATTATCAATGACTTTCTGCATCGTCTTATTGTACTGGTTGGGAGATGAGCCAATTAACTCTCCAACGCCAAACGAAAGAGTTTCTCGTACTTCATGTAAAAGGCCATTTCTTCTTAATTGTATAATTTTATCTATCGGTATATTTCCGAGCCAAGAAAACTCCTCTTGATGCCCTTTTGAGAGTGCATGAACCATATGGAGATCCCTAACTTGATCAGTACTTGTCTCGTAGTTAGATGATTCATATTCCAATAACCAAGTATAATAAAGCCATGAGGTTTGCGCATTTATGAAAGGAGTTGATCCCAACTGGTTAGCATTATCTTTAGCTGAAAGCGCTTGCGGCATTCTACCGATGCAAGTAGCATATATCTCCATTCCAGGATGATTCTCAAACCACGAAAGAGATACTCGAAGTCGGTCGGACATTAATCTTTTTAGCTGATTTTCGGGACCACTTTCCCATTCAGTATCAAAAATAAGTCTATCTGGTCTTTTTAATTCCGACATGACTTTATCAATGCTATCTAAATGCTTACAAAAATCTTGTAATTCATCTTTGTCTGAAAATTTCCTATCAAAAAGATAGCCTGCGTGCGCTAAAGTATAAGGCTCGCTTCGCCTCAATAAATCATTGGTTTTCTCAGATGTATAATCTCTTTCATCCGGTAGTATCAAAACTATATTAGGTTCAATTTCCTCCAAAGCAATATCTTTATAAGTCATACAAGTCAGCACATGCTTAAAAAAGAGTCTACAAAATTCGCTCTTGGTTGCATGATTATGAAGACGACCGACCCTTAGAATAGGGCATGGAAGAATTATTGTATCAACGTATAATCCTGCGATGGATACAGAATTTTTTGAATATGAGGGGAAGAGATCACCAGAGAAGTTTGCCTTTAGTTGGGTACCATCTTGTAGGTGAATAATTCCTATTTCTGCCGCAGTTGACCAAAACTCTAAAATCTCCTTATAAAACTCCTCAAAGCATCCATCAAGTTCATCAACACACTCATCTTTTTTGCATAAAAAATCTGCTACTTGGTACGGTAAAGCACCTTTTTTAGATATCAGTTGATAGTATTCCCCAAAATTGTCAAAAAGAATTCTAAAGTATGCCTCTTGGAGCCCGTGTATTGAAAATTTGTCCTTAATTTGATTGCGTTCCGCAAAGTGGCGTACAGCAACGCCCATTGCTCTTATTCGACCATCCACTGTTTGAGGCTCAACTTTCCCATCAGGCCTTAATTTAATTTTTCTGAGGCTCTCAGCTAAACCATTAGCAAGATGAGCGGCAATCTTTAACGTACCTGCTTCTAGCTCCCTCTTTATTAGAAATACACGATCAGTTAAGGCATTGACATAATCTTCATCATGATCGTTTTGCATAATAAATACCTTCTTTTTGAATGGTTTGAATATCTATAATAATACGCCTACAGATCCTATGTGCAAATATATTGCTATTAATACTAGCGATCAACCTGCGCACTTTATGTAACGGTTTTCATCCAGGCGCATAAGACCAGCAATTCCCCACCAAAACAGGTAGGTACAGCCAAGGCGATCACAATGCGATTTCATGCGGAAAAGCCATGCACTCTGGCATCGATTACATTCTTGAGGTGAACTGGCTGGGTATCGTTCACCTGTGTTCAATCCTAAGCGTTCGACAGCAGAATGCTGTGATGTATAATCGAATAATAGTTAAAATTTTATCTCAAAGGAGTGCGTTTTGTTTAAAGAAGAAGTAGTCATTAGCAAACATGCATGTGTGATGGAGTGTCCTTATTGTTTGAGTCGAGTAAGAACTGAGGCATTGATCTGTAAATCATGCCATGCAAAAATCACGGTGGCACGTTCTTTCAGCCTTCTTCGTTTCCTTGCCGCATTTTTGGTTTCTTTATTTGTACTTACTTTCGTAGTTAACTTTATAAACTTGCCATTCCTTAAATACATTTTTGGCATTGATACTAGTTTATTTAAATCGATTTTTATTTTCTTTCTATCAGTCGCAATAGCTGTAATTCATGTAAGAAGAAAAAATGAATGGATGAAAGACCCTAATGTTGTGAAGTTTGTTTTTCATCGATAATAAGTCTATAGAGTATTTACAGTTCAGATCATCACAGATCTTTTTTTTGCGCTAACATCGCATTGAATAGGAATCAAAATAGCCAGCGTAAAATTTAAACTCTTACACTGGCACAGTTCCTTAGTGCAACTAGTTGTCCTCTTCCCAAACCTGCTGCATGATTTCCATCACTCGCTTTTTTTTCTCATCAAGTTTGATCTGTTCAACTAAACACCGTTTGAAGAACTTTCGTTTATGCGGATTGCTCTCTTTGGCAAGATAGGTTGCAGATTGTGGTAAAACTCGACTTCCGAATGTCCAGTGTTGCCTGGCTAATCTTGTGTTTTTTTTAAGATGCCTAAAAGGTTCGGATTAAATTAGCTGGCTTAAGACTTCGCGGGACAAATTGAGGGCTCAATAAATATCCTCCGGCATAGCCGGAGGTTTTTCATATGCGCCTATAAGGCTCTGTCACCAGCAGCGCCCTAACAGGCGCATCACGATCTGACATTTGCATCTATGGATTACTTACGGCCCGTAAACGGGCTACCCGGATAGGGGATCGACAACTGCTCACCCATTTTATCCTCTTCCAGTTGGTGCTTTATGTATTCCTGTATCCTGGTCGTATTTTTTCCAACCGTATCAACGTAATACCCTCGGCACCAAAACTCCCTGTTACGGTATTTGAACTTCAAATCCCCAAATTGCTCATAAAGCATCAGGCTACTCTTGCCCTTCAGGTACCCCATAAAAGCCGATACACTCATTTTCGGCGGGATCTCCAGAAGCATGTGGATGTGATCCACACAACATTCCGCTTCAAGAATATTCACGTTTTTCCATTCGCACAGCTTTCTTAAGATACTGCCTATCGCTTTGCGTTTTTCACCGTAGAACACCTGTCTTCGGTACTTCGGCGCAAAAACTATGTGATATTTACAGTTCCATCGGGTGTGCGCTAAGCTCTTTTCGTCCCTCATTGGGACCCCCTTTTGATTTCTTGTTGAATGTTTGCAGTTGCCAGACCGCAACCTGTTTTAACAAATCAAAAGGGGTTTTTAGAACCGACTCAAAGCTGAAAGCTTTACTGAACCCCCAGCCTAG